>CAYLMH010000004.1:19297-68086 GCA_964385055.1 uncultured Methanosarcinales archaeon | reverse complement strand
CAAAGCTTGAACCATTCCACAACAAAGACAAAGTGGAGTTCAAACCAAAGTTCATTGAACATTACAGTAAACTCACTGATTTTGAAGTATTCAAAAAATATTCTCTCGCATTCCTCAGAAGATCCATCAGAGTAAACACATTAAAAACAACAGTTGAAGAAATGAAAGCAGCTCTAAACAAAGACTGGCACCTCACTCCAATTCCATGGTGTAAAGAAGGCTTTTGGATAGAACACAAAGGTATTGGAGAAGAAAAGCGCAGAGATGTCGGAAACCTCATCGAACATGCGTTAGGATACATCTACGTGCAAGAAGCAGCGTCCATGATTCCGCCTGTTGTCCTTGATCCGCAGCCAGGAGAAATAATTCTTGATATGTGCGCGGCGCCAGGCAGCAAGACAACACAAATGGCACAATACATGAAAAATAAAGGTCTCTTAATTGCAAATGATTTCACTTATCAACGCTTGCAAGCGCTGGGATTAAATGTCCAGCGGTGTGGAATAACAAATATTGTGCTCACAGAAATGCGCGGCCATACGTTCAAAGATTTTCAGTTTGACAGGATTCTCGTTGATGCGCCGTGTTCAGGAACAGGAACAATTCGGAAATCGCTGAAAACACTGTTGATGTGGAATATGGCAGGAATCCGACAGCTAGCAGGACAGCAACGGCAATTAATAGAAGTCGCGTTCAACAATCTGAAACCTGGAGGAACAATGGTGTATTCTACTTGTTCCAATGAGCCAGATGAAGATGAAGCAGTAGTGAGTTTCCTGCTCGATAAATATCCCAACGCAGTGTGTGAAGAGATTAAGCTCAACATAAAGCATGGTCCACCAATCATGGAATTTGAAGGAAGAAAATATCATGAAGGCGTTAAACATACGCTGAGATTATGGCCGCAGGATAATGATACTGAAGGTTTTTTTATTGCAAAAATAAAAAAGAAAGAATAATTCACGAAAAATAAACCAGCCCTGCTTCTTGCTTAGTCTCTTTTCCTGTCGCGATCGCATCAGCTGCATAAACATTAAACCATTCTTCATCTCTGCAGCCAACACCAAGCCAGGGAAACAAATTCTTTCGGTTACTTTCAGTGATCCGAATAGACAACGGCCGTACAATTTCTGTTGTAGCAAGATTTCTGTTCACGTCAGGCTGAATACTTGCGCGCACTGCGTTGGGAAAATGCGTTCCAAAAATATCCTGCTCTTCAACAGTGTGCTTCTGTGCTTGGTAGAGCGCTGCTGCCTGTGCTGCTCCTCGCTGAAAGTCTTTTTCAGTTTCAACAAGTTTCTCTATTGCAGCAGGAACAGATCCCGTTTCTCTATAAAATTCTTGAAGCATTCCTGTGTAGTGGCGTGAATACATGATGCCTGCGGTCCGAAAAATATACGGTCGTTGTTCTGCGTCAGTATAGTCCAGCGGATGAACTCTCTTGCATGAGTGCTTCTTCACAAGCGTATCAAGTTCAACAAATGTCGCGGGAACTTCAAGATGCCGAGCAAGATCCTCGATAGCCTGTTTATATTCTGCAGCAGCGGTTCGTGGCGTCTGCAGTTCATCCGCATAATACGCTCCATCAGTAATGATGTGCCAAGAGAGTTCATATCCTCGTGTTGCAGCACCTTGTGCAATCTCCTTGAGACGGCGCAGAGCAATAAGTTCTCCACAGTCAATAGTATTTCCGACCGTCTTTAAAGGATTCTGCATCTTAAACGGAAATGCAGCAAGTGCAATCTCTATCCGGTCACTTTTTGTTTTTCTTTCAATCTCTTCTTTGAGTCTTTGCTGTTCTTGAAGACTATATTTTTTGCCTGCTCGCCATTCTGGCTGAAGCAAAAATGCAGCGATATCTCTGTCAGTTTGGATCATGTTCCTCCTCCTCATGTGTTATAATTAATCAAATAGATTCAGACCACAGAATTTTACTTCATAACGTGCCGGACAAAATGCCTATAAGTTTACCAGACCCAAGCAAAGGAATCCAATGCGTTATTTTTGCGAAGAAAAATACTGCGGAACTCTATAAGAGAGTAGTTCCCAAGAGTGTTGTCAGGAGAAATAAATAATATGTTAATGACAACAATCGCTTTATCATAAACGAAGGATATTCTTTATTTTATATAAACCCATTGACCAAAAGGGGGAGTACTTTGACACAAAAGGTGTAGGAGAAACTATATAATAAGAAATAGAATCAACAATTCATGAAAACTCAGCTCGTCGTTACAGGCTTCATTTTTCACGAAAACAAACTTCTTCTTATTCATCATAAAAAGTTGAACCTCTGGCTTCCAGTTGGCGGACATATTGAAGAAAATGAAACACCAGACGACGCATTGAAGCGAGAAATAAGAGAAGAAGTAGGATTAGAAGTAGAAATCCTTCATCAACCGCCAATCGAGAAAGCAGCAAATACTCACACAAACTGCGCAACCCCATTTCATGTAAGTATTCATACTGTTGGAGATCATGATCATTGTTCATTATTCTACATATGCGGGGCAAAAAATCCAGAACAACTGCAAATCAATAAAGAAGTCGTCAATTATCAATGGGTATCAAAGGGGCAGTTAGAGCATATTCCAAAAGATGTGCAGAATATCGGAGAATACGCATTTTCAATACAAGAAAATAATCTATTTATTCAAACGTTTCAATAGTCCAAATAGTTTCATAATTTACATCATTATTCTCTTCGTTGATTTCTTCAATTGTCTCTCCACTGTCTATTTCAACACGAACTTCAACATCAAGACTATCTTCTTCTTCATCGTAAAGTGCTTCGTAATATTCAGAAATATCAAAATCACAAGAAATCTCTTCCTCTTCTAAACTTTCCATGCCATCGCCGTCTTCTGTGCAGGTATCAACAGTGGATCCTTCAATAACAAGGCGCATTTCAATTTCATAGTCATCTTCAACATCATCTGTTCCTACATTTTTGACAGTGAGCGTGAATGTGCCATCTTCATTGGAAGCATCTGGGCTAAAGACGACGCCTCTAAATAAGAGGTCTGGACCTTCGATGTCTGCTGCTTCATAAACATCAACAAAGTATTCAGTAAGCTGTTCAAAAACATCATCGCGAAGCGTGTTGAGTGAATCTCGTAATGTTTCAAGTTGGTCGTTAAACTCTTCAAGTTCTGCTGTCGTAAGCGATGCAACTTCCCCAGTCATTATGTTTAATTCATCAGTAATCTCTTCTACATCTGCTTCTACTTCGTCATAGTATGAATCAATTGCTTCATCAATCTCATCATAGTCATCTTCAGTCATGTTATCTTCTTTACTTTCAAGGAATTCATAGACGTTATCAAATGGGTTGAATACAGAATCACTTCTATCTTCTACTGCATCAATTTGGTCATACAAATTCTGTTGA
Organism: uncultured Methanosarcinales archaeon; assembly: GCA_964385055.1. Classification (GTDB taxonomy): domain Archaea; phylum Nanobdellota; class Nanobdellia; order Woesearchaeales; family DSVV01; genus JACRPI01. Next base: position 64,695 of record CAYLMH010000004.1, on the reverse strand, counting down.
ACATTATCTTTGAGTTCTAATGATTTTGTGCACGCGTCATCTTTGCAGTAATAACCATCGTCACAGTCGGTATCATCTGAGCAGGATGCTCCCTCAGAGGTTTCTGTTTCTTCTGTGGTCTCCTCTTCGCTTTCTTCAGTTGTATCTTCTTCCTCTTCAGTTTCATCAGCGCTTTCTTCTTCAGCTATTTCATCAGAGCAATCTGTTGGACACATGCTTGCGTTTTTCTGTTCAGCAGCGTCACAAGTCCCATCTCCACAAAGCTTTGTTTGGTTCATTTGTCCTTGCGCTGATTGTTGCAGAGGTTGTTTAGTGAGATTCTGCATTTCCTGCTTTTCTTTGTCAGCGCAGGAAGAAAGGATAAGAAGAAACGTGATAAAAACCAAACAAAAAAGAAACATTTTTTTATTCATTCTTGATTCTAGTGAAGAAAGAGTTTAAATAAGTTACGAAAATGAAACAAGTTTCTCCAAAGTACGTTTATCTCCCTCACAAAAATGGAATGGAGCTTGCGAATAATTATCTGCGTTCATAATACATTCCCCTTCATTTAAATAATCCTTTGCTGGAAGATGATGTCCATACCCAAAAATTCCATGACCTATCTCATGCGCAAGAAGTGAAGGATATGTTCTTAATAAAACAACGGTCTCCGCATGCATATCGATAAGTCCTCGTGCATGATAACGACCGCTTGGCCCTACAGTAACTGGACCAAAAAAAGGATTATCTTCTCCTGTATAAGGCTGATAAAAAGGAATAATTCGAACAGTGAATCCTATAGAAGCATGCTGTTCATCTGTTGCAATGGAATCAAGAGGGCAGTATTCAGGAAAACTCTCCTCATTATAGTACGCAAGACCACGGAGTTGAAAGTGAAGTTTTCCATGCGTCGGTTCTTCATATTGTCTATTCAGATTTTGAAGAAGCGCATCAATTCTTTCTGCGGAAATTACTTCTTCAGGAGTTCCTTCTAACGGAAATGGAAATCTTGGAGAACTAATCACTGCGATGTCAAGAGGAACAGGTAATTTTGTGCGAACAATATCCCTAACAACGTGAAACATATCTCCATGAGTGTCATGCCAATATTCTGCTTGGTATTTTGCTGTTATGAGTTGTCGCATGAGGTCACTTCTTTACTGAATCGCGTCATCATACGCTTTTGTCGCAGCGATTTTCTTTGAACTAAAATGCCACCATTCTGCTGTATTTTCTCTTGATAAAGAGTAGGGGGTAAAAGAGGTACTCATCACTGTTCGGAGAAGTTCTCGCAAGTCCAATATATTCTTTGTTGGATGTACAAAATATCCTCTTCCTGCGAAAGCCATTGTATCATCTTCTGTTTTTTTGTCTCGCGCGTTATAAAATTCAGAATAAAGCGAAAATTCATCAAACTGCGAACCCATCCAAACTTCTTGACCGTTCAGTGTTGCAAGAGTCACATCAAGTGTTCTTCCATAATTATGTCCAGAATATTTCCCTTCTGTTCCGTTAATATAAGCAACCCACGTACCAACATGTTTTCCTTTTCCTGCTTGTTCTTGTTCTCTTCCCCACTGCATCATTGCTTCTGATGCTCGTATGGGTCTGTATGCGTCTTTGACAAGAAGTTGGAGTCCATATTGTTTGAGTGTAGCATTTGCTTGAATGAGATCTTCAACAATTTCCGGATGTGTCCATGCTTTTGCTGCTTCATAACCAGGCAATACTTTTCCCATAAAGTTTCTTGTTGTTGCGTAAACGGGATCTACGAGAACAGGAGCGTTTCTATTTTGAGAGTATCTTTCTACACTGACAAACGGATTTGTTGCTGCGAAAGTAGTGCGAGGTACAAGAACGCCTGCAATAATCATTTCGAGGAAAATTCTTCTGGTTGTCATCTTTATCCCTCACATGTATAAAATACTGCGTTTGGATGTGTTTTATCTATAAATCGTCTAAGTATATCAAGTTCGTGAGCTTTTCCTATGTTAACGACATATCCTTTAGGTGAAGAAGGATGTTCTTGCAGCCATTCTTTTGCAAAGGAGAGTGAATTATCATACGCAGCATCACTTCTTTGTTTATCTATTGCCACCACTTTTTTCATGGCAGTACTATATTTTGCCTTTAACGTGAGGTATGTTGGATCATTACCATGTTCTACAAAATAACTCGATGCCGCCCTATATGCAGTCTCTGCCTCGTGTGCTATCTCATAAAGTGTATTAATGTCTATTGATTCAAATCCAAAAGAAGGAAAATCGTAAAGAACAGAAAAAACTCCTGTTCCAAAAGGAAGTTGATATTTAATTATCTCTGAAAGTTCTCTCCTTAAAAAATCATTCTGTTCTTGAGGTGTAGCTGTTTTCAGGTCAGGAAGCGGCTTGCTGATAAACGGAGAATAATCCACTGCTGTCCCATGTTGTTCTCCTTCTTCAAAAAGAAGGCTTATTTTCTTCTCTTGATGCAACTGTTCAAGTGTACGGTACATTTGTGTCTGGCAAGTAAGCGCGCTGCGCACAAATTCTTCTCCACGCTCTATTTCAGCACGCCTTTCTTCTGGAATTTTATCAAAGAGTAAAAATCGTGCGTCTGAAACTTGAATTGCTAAATCAAGATCATAATGGACATCAAATAAATAATATGCTGTTGGAAGCGTTGGATCACCATCTGTTATTGTAAGTACTGGACGTAACGGTTGAGGAAGTGGTGTTGCTTGAACAACTGCGACTTGTGGTGCGTGAGGAGCAGCTTCTGCTGAGGATTGAGATATAAAACTAACAAATGCTCCTGCTGCAATTATTTCAAGAAGTGTTTTTTTGCTGCTCATTTTTATTTTCCCTCATGTAATTCTGGAAAAAGGATTCTATCGTCTAATGTTGTTTGATAATTCTCAAATCTAATAGGCACCGATTCTGCAGGGGTTCCTTTACAAACAACAAGATGAAGATGTGGTCCTGTTGATAATCCAGTATTTCCGCTCCATCCAAGAGGTTGTCCTTGCTCTACTCGAGTCATTCTTCCTGTCTTCTTCCAACGCTCTTTTAACTCATAATCAACACCTTGAAAATAAAGGTGCGCGTAAATAGCGAATGTTCCATCATCATGGCAGATGGTCACGTAATTTGTTTCTTTTGTTGCTCTTTTTCGTAATGCAGGGTTTGCATTCCATTCCAGAAAATCCGCATAATTAAGTCTTCCAGAGTCTCGCCAATCCGCAAGAAATCCTGCGCGAGCGGCGCGAAGCGGTGTTCCTTCTTCTAATCCAAAGTCTATCGCGTATGTGCTATCATGTTTTTCAGTTCTAGATTTTCTGTGTGTTCCCAAAAATCTTCGCCTATACCCTCCAAAGAACCCTTGAGTGACTTCAGGAACTGTTGAAAAAGGAAGAATGTAGGTCATTTTTACTCACCAACACTCGCTACTTTATACTCTTCTACCAGTCGCGCTCTCATCGGATCAAAAACAACCCAAGAGTCCCCTTTCTTTGTTTCTTTTGTTCCAGTTCGATCATTTCCTTCTATTGCGATAATCCCATCAAACCCATTACTCTGTAAATATGTGCTAAGAATTTCATTAAGATAGCTCTGCGGCTCGAGAAACGCGTATCTTGTTATTCGTTCAAATTTCCATCGCAGGACGCGATCCATATCTGCAAGAACACAAGAAACCATAACTTCAACAAGAGCTGGTTTGAAATATCTTCGTGAACTTTCAAGGATTTCTCCTCTATTATCAACAAGATATTTTCTCCAAAAAGGAAGAACTGCTTTCATTGCTTCTTCTGTTCTCAAATCCAGGAAGTGGGTTTCATCTGTTTCAAATGCATAACACGTTGGTTGAAATCCTTCTGGAGGAATGTCTTCTACATCGCATTCTCCCCCATATTCAGTTTGAGTGCGAAATAGCGCATAGCTGTGCGCACGTTCTCTGTCAGATGTAAGGTAAAGCCCACGCCCAAATGTTTCATTTAGAGCAGGTCGAAATTGTCGGACACCAGGAATTCCACCGCCATGAAAAAGAAGTTGTTTTTCTGCTCTGAGAAGAAATTGCTCAAGAGATGATCTATCAGCAACCATTATTTACACCCCAACATACGAAGGAATTGGAGCATCAATCTTTTGAAATCCTCTAACTTCAATTCTTGCTTTTTGTATTCTTCTTTCAGTCTCCACATCAAGAAGTAATATTCCTCCTGTGCTCAGAACTCCTCTCAAATTGTACATCGCTTTTTCTATATTTTGATCAGGAAAATATTTTAAGATATTTCTGCAGGTAATTACATCAAACCGAAGATCTGCTATTCGAGCAAGAGCATCCGCATCAAGAACACTGCATTCCTCAAATCGCACTGCGTCCCGTATTTCTGGAGCAACAGTGTACATTTCACCAGCTTGAGGGAGATATTTTTTTTGCATCCCTATTGGTAATCTCTCATCGGTAATGTTGAGGCTGTAATATGATCCTTTTCTTGCAATGCGAAGTGCTGCGGGATTGACGTCAATGCCAACGATTGTTGTTTCAGCAAGTCTTTCTCCTTCTGCAAAATACATTGCGATAGAATATGCTTCAGCGCCTGTTGAACAACCAGCGGATAAAACTCGAGGCGCTCTATTTCTCGGGCATAATGCATACACGATTTCTCCTATCAGATTTCTATTAAAAAATGTTGTCGAAGGACAAATAGAAGCAAGATTTGTTTCTCGCGATTCAGGATCTTCTGCTATTTGTTCTAACGTTGTACAGATGCTTGTAACACAAGCAGAATCAGAAAGATCAAAGAGAATTGCTGCATCCATGCCTGTAAATCTCGAAACGAGTTCAATGGTTCGAGAGCGAGTGTCTTTGTGTAGTTTTGTCATCGCTGTTTCCTTGTTATTACTGTTATTTCATCTTTTTATGTGTATTAACGCATCTGAAGACATGTAGTGTCCAGTGTTTACATGAGGAAGTTGAGTAAAACCACTGGGATCAACAAAAAATCTTGTCTTTGTTCCATTAGGTTCATCGCGTAAAAAAAATTCACATTCAAGATGAGAGTGTTCAGGTTTGAGTTCTCTTTGTCTTCCCATTGTTAAGTCTTCAGTAAGTATTCCTGCATGCCTCAACGGTTCGTCCCAAAGCGTCGCAGTAACAATCGCAGTGAAATAAGGAACATTATGGCCCTGAATATGCGCACCCTCATACGCGCCAATAGTTTCCAGTAATAAGTTTGGTTGTATTTCTTGTGGTACTGTTAAGAGATCATTCTTTGTCAAGCGTAGCGCAAGGTAAAGGTCTTGTTCAGTAGCAGGATTTCTTATTTTGCCAACACAGTAGACTTTATGTTGCGTTCCTTCTCCAAGGAGCAAGACGCCATTAGGTAGTTCTTGATCTTCATACGTTGATTGGAATGTTCCTAAAACTCTTTCTAGAAGTGCAGTATCTGCAGAAATAATTGGTCGTAAGCTTCTTGTCCGTTCTAGGTATTCTCTTGTCATTGTTCCTATCTCATCCACCCATAACTCTCATAATAACTTTCATCAACAGTGCGGATGTCAAAATCTTCTTCTGCAACAACAACGTTCCAGGAATCACAGCCATACTTCTTTCCCCAAGAAATTTCTTTAGCAGGATCATAGTCATAATCATCGCAAGTTATACTGACTAAATGACATTCCCATTCTGTTTCGCAGGTATATGCAAAATCATAACATGCTTCAAAGCCATATTCTGAACAATATTCCTCGATGCGATCTTCTTCAGATTCTGCGAATGTCTGATCGTCATCGCCAGAAGCAATGTCTCGCGCTTCGTCATATTCTGCTTCAAATGTCTTCAACTCATTATATGCTTCAAAGATCGCTTGCTTTTCTTCATCAGTCAGACCATAGTCTGTGCTTTCATATTGTGCGCCTTCATAGCCTTTCACAATATGTTCAATTTCATAAGAAGTATATTCACCTTCGGTAGGATAGGTATATTCAATAGAAGTCTCTGTTTCAGCGCTATTCATAAACAAGAGCACCATCAGTGCAAAAAATGCGAGTAATCCAATGCCAAAAATAAATTTGATTGTTTGTTTCATTTTAGTTTCACTTTTTATTTTTCTCATTCCTTTTAATCGCCAAACACATCCAAAAAATCGCCTTGCAAGTCCTGCATTACAATTCATCCTTTTATTATTTTTTTAAATAAAGCTAATATAAGTTGTGACCAAACGACTTCAGTGCGAAGTAAACGAAACTTTGTGACAATAAAAAGAAAGGAGTCAACATTCCCAAAGGAAATGCCCCCAACCTTTCCAAAACAACTAAGAAACCTGCTTATATTTAAAGGTTTCGTTGTTTTATCACTATCAAGTGGTTAATTAGTGAAGGGAAAAGATTTTTCCCATAACTCTGCCCGTGCTGTCTCTGTACGTCTCTACATGAAGGAGTTCTCTTTCAGCTGCAGCTCCATCACTTTGCATAAGAAGCATGTATGTTCCTTGTCTTGTGTGCTGCTTCATAAACCGTGCGACCGCAAGCTCATTATCTCCTCCATTAAAGATGGTGTCAATAACAGAAGGGCGCAATGGAAGTCGCACATACGTTTTTATGTCAAGGAAATCACCGCAGGCAAGAATAGGATATGGTAATTCGCTCACCGCAGGTAAAATCCCTTCTTCTCGAAGTTTTCCAATTCGTCTTTCAGCAAGCGCATGGATGTGTCTGTCACCTTCAATAGAATACGTTCGCATATTGTATGCAGCGCCAAGCGCAGCGACACGACCATCACCACCTCCTGCATCCAAAAAAACATCGCCATACTGCAAAAATCCTTCTTCTGATAAGATATGGAAGAGGTCCTTCAAATAATCCATTCTCGTCGGTCGATAGCAGCCAATCGAAGTTGCTTTCTGCCGTCTTTCTTCATCAGAAAAGCGTGTATAAAACCGAACAATCTCATCAATACGTTGTTGGTCAACCATAGAAGAAAGAATCGTATTTGAAGATATAAATGTTTACTGAGTTGCAAATGGATTATACCGGGAGTCAAGAAATTGCGGGAATGAACTTTTTCTCAATGCCTCTTCATGCATTTGTATAAGTGCGGGTGAGGGACATGCTTCTCTGAACGAGGTAAGATAAATTTCAGCCCGTCGAGCGCGCTCAGGATTTGTGTATGGTTCGCAGGGTGTTGTATCAATAAGTCGTCCGATACCTCCTCCTAAAGCAAAGAACAACTCATTGCAGATCCCTCGGTGTCTTTGTCGTTCATCCTCAATCTTTTGTCCAAAATATTTCTCCAAATATACGTCATCCACGAGAACAAATTCACCAGGAACTGCAAGAAGAGGTTCTTCTCCATCAAAAGCAAAATAAAGTCCATCCCCTTTTCTTTTAATGCAATCATAAGGCCATTGTTCTTGTAATCTTCTGAGCGTAACGCCATGTGCATGCATCTTGCCAATCAATCGAATCACTGCGTCTCCTGCTGCTGTTGGTTCTGATGTCCGATAAAAAGAAGTTGCGGTCTCTCTTTGTTCAGTCGACAGATACGGAATTCCTGCAAGGGTAAGATACGCAAGAAATGGGTTTTCTGGTTTCAAAGCTTCTGCTCGAGAATAAGTTCCCCCTGCAACACCGCCTAACGTCCGTGTTTCAAGGTCCATTAAAAATAATTTTCAGCATCTCCTTCTTTTTATAGTTTCTTATTTTGCAGTAAATCATTACTTTCAAGAGTTCCATAGGAAACGAAGGGGTTCCTACAATAGTATACACATCAGTATACTTAAATGTTGTAATCACCACGACCAAAGGGTTCCACAGGAAATGAAGGGGTTGCCATAGCAGTATACAAAAGACTATACTCAAGCTTACCGAGAATAAGTGACAGTGAAGCAGTGTTACTTGTCAATAGTTCCACAGGAAACAGAGGGGTTGTTACGGGCTTGGGGTAACGGCTTACTCCTTAACCCCAATCGTGCTTGGTCCTCGTCTCCATAATTGTGGACCATCAATGACTGTAAAGCCTACTGCTTTCAAATTATCCCGCACAACGCGAGCGCAGCTATACGTTGCGAGTCTACCATTCTGCACGAGTCGTCTGTAGATCTCTGCAAAAAATGGCGCTGTCCAGAGTTGCGGACATTTTTTCGGAGAAAATGGATCTAAAAAGACAACGTCAAACTCTTTGTTAATAGTTTTGATTGTTTCTGTTGCATCTCCGAGAAGTATTTCTATTTTGACATTTCCTTTTTCGTATTTGTAATTATTCCTCACTGCTTCTTGCATTATAAAGAAATTTGTAAAAGGCGCATCAATTTCAGTAATTGCGTGTAAAATTTCAGGATCTATTTCCAAACCAACTGCCTCAATCGCGCAATCTGGATTTTCCTCGAGTGCAGCGTCAATTGCAGCGACCGTGTTGTAACTTAATCCAAAACAGACATCAAGAATCCGCACTTTTCCTGTTTTCGCAAGTTCTTTTATTTTGCAGGGTTCAACAAATTTCTTTACTGCTTCTTCTTTTGCGCCAGATCGTGAGTGATACGATTCATCAAACTGTTCATTGTGAAAAGTAACAGAGCCATCGGGGGTGGTGATTTTTTGCATAACATACAAGAAACGTCGTCGTATTTAATTAATTTATTGTGTTTTCTCTTCAAAGGCAATGTTGTCCAAGTCCCCAAGAACCAATGATCCAATATTGCCATCAATTCTAATCAGTAACATTCTGCTCAATGACAAAGTTGGATCTGCGGATGCGCCGTGTCTATTAACAGAAGCATCAATGTGTGGGTTTTTATACAGCGCATTTAATACATCCATGTGCCTTTTGTATTCTTCAAGGAATGCAGCAGCATTTTGCAATGCCCAAAAATCACGTGCTTGGACATCACGAATGACATATAATCCTCCTTCTGTAAGATCTTCTGTAATGGTAACTCCAGTTCCTTCAGGATCAATTCGTACAAGTCCATTTTCCACTTGTAGTCCAACTACTCTGTGTTCTGGGACGTAAAATCCATTTTGGAGAGTAAGGCCATATTTTCGGAAAATCTCTTGGTTTCTTTCTTCTCGAAAATAAGATGCGCTTGCATGATCGCTTCCTCGGCGCCCTAGGCTATACGTTGCAAGGCAAAAAAGATTCTCTGTTAGTGTTTGAGCAATAGGTGCTTTACAAGCATATCCTTCTCCAAGAGGAAGGACAACACGTCCTGTTTTGTCAGAAGATGATAGCTTTATCGGAAACGTCGTTGCATCAATAGGAGTAACAAGGGATTTAAGTGGTTTTCCAGCGTTATATACTCGCACTCTTTGATCTATTTCAGCAGTCCTAAAACTATTTAACAGTGTTTCAAGACGAAGATATGCTGCGTCAAGACCTTCATAAAATGTAGATTGCATAGAGTCGAGAAAAATAATCGTATTTATAAAAGTTGCGTGCTATTACCACTGAGTAAGGATTACTAAAAAAGAAAAGAGAATATTTTACTCATCATCAGGCACGTCATCTTCAGCGCTGCCTTTTTTCTTTTTCTTTTCCTTCATCTTCTTAGTAACGTCAATGTTTGCTTTGCATTTGCCGCAAGGAAATCTAAATGTCAGTGCGCCTTCAATATTTTTTCGTTTGAAGAGTCCAGTATATTCTCCTTTTGCAGAACAAGCAGGGCAGGTATAAATCGCGCATGCAGTTAATCCTTCTTCATAGGCTGTTTTCTCGACCGTATATTTGCATGCTGGACATACATATTCTTTTGCGCGGATTTTGACGTGACCGTCTTCAGCAGGTTTTCCCATCAATGCTTTTTTGCATTTTGGGCATTGTTGTCTTGGAACCCATACAATTGCTTTGCCGCTGTCAATTGATCTATTTGTAAAATAAACAAGATTGTCCATAGACTCAGGAAGTTCTAATGTCATAAAATATCACCATCAATTTTGAGTTTGAGGAGATTTATAAAATTTTGGTTCAGCACCCTGTTTCCCTATTCCTACAGAAAATAGATGCATAAACTATATAAATTATATAAAATTAATAATCCTGGTTGAGTTAAGGGTTAGAAAATGGTAAAAAATTCTCTTGAAACAAAGAAAGCAGCCTATATAGGCAATGGTCTGCCAGAATCAGTAAATGATTTAGTAGGAGTAATTACTCGGTTGAATCATAATCAGGTTGTTGTTCGACAGCGAGAGGTAAAGGACGTAAGAAAAATGGATTTTTACTTTTCTTTAGCTCCTGCAAAAATACCTGTGAACAGCGTAAAATTTGGAAAATTACAGCTTGGTTCTCGAGGTAGTACTTACGAAGGATTATTTCCAGTTCCTGCAGTAGAGAATCGTTTTTTCCGCGTTCGAGTGTATTTTGATAAGCAAGGAAGAAGAGAGTCGTCTGCAGTTTTCACAGATTTTGAAGAGGATTTAGATGCCCTCGTCAAATATGATGTGCGAATTACAGATGATCTTAAAAAAAGTCTTAATGGAACATTTCATGCTCTTTCTGTAAGGTATCATGGGTTGCAGACCAAATACATGGGACCTGTGGAACGACTCGGTTTGTATGCAAGTGGAATTCAAATTGGTCAGCTCTATGTTGGAGAGCAGCGTTCTGTGGGAAGTTATGTAGGAATTACATGGCAACCTCGTTGTCTGATGACCGACGCGAGCAAACCTGCAGATGTCCAAGGTAATGATCGATTTAGAGTTACAGCAGAAGCTGAGAAATTTAGGTTACATCAAGCAGGATTTGGAGAGTACCTCGTTCCAGAGAGAAAAGGACTTGCGTATAAGGGAGTAGGATTGAATCCTATTCAGTAATTTCTTAAGAATTCTTACATCATCTCAAGCGCGCTAACCACATTCCAGATTTGTGTTCGTGTGTACGCCTGTAAATTGGTGTCTTCCACTACTTCATCAAGTTCGCTTAATGCTTTGTCTTTGCGGAGAAGAAAATCTTCTTTTTCTTGTTTGAGTACTTCGACAATTTTTGTTAATTTTTCTTTAACATTTCGAGGAACAGTATTATCTCCTGCAATTTCCTGTAATGCTTCTACAATGCTCACTATTCGTTGATCTTCCATGGTCGTCACTTTTATTACTTTGCTGCTTGCATTGCTTTCATGATTTCTTCGCGCAATGCTTTTGCCTGATCTTTCAATGAGGTTTCTTGTTTTTCAAAACTCTTGACTCTGATTCCAATGCGATCTTTTTTTTCTGTCAATTCTTTTTCAAGATCTGATTTTTCAGAAGCAACCATAATGTTGCCAATAATTCTGTACGCTTTATCTGTTTTTTTCAATTCCTCGAGAGCGGATTCAACTTCAAGAAGTTGCATTTGAAATTGTTGTCGCTGTTTGAGAAGATGTTGCATATTTTGCTCAATTGCCTGAAGCTGCTGGATTTTTTCTTGTGTTTGTGTGTTGGTCATGGTGTTTCCTCTGCAGCTTTTTCAAAAACGCTGAGCAATTTAGTGATCGTGTTTAATGTTGCGCGCAATGCGGTTGCGTCTGTTGCAGTAATTGCAAATTGCATGTTTTCTTTTGTTGTATGAATAGCCACAGTGCTTCGTGGTGTTTGCATGCTTGCAAGCTCTGCGTCAAAGCAGTGCCGTAATGCAGAAACACGAGGAGATGTGACAATAATTTCAGCAGTGAGTTTCATCGTGCTTTTACTTTAGTCACAGTAGCGCGTGCTTTGTAGAGCATTTTAGAGCCACAGTATGGGCATCGCACTTTTTTTCGTAAAAATTCTACGCCAACAATTTTGTTGCAATCAAAACATTTGTATTCAACCATTTTGAACCTCAGCTCTTAAAATATTTCTAAAAATAAAAAAATTATGCAGATTGTTGTTCATCTGCTTGGACTTCTTCTTGTTCTTCCTCGAGGAATTCTTCTCCATCTTCTGGAGTCTCCACGAGCAATTCCTGTCCAGTTTCTTCTTCAGCACTTGCTTTCTTTGGAACAGTGTACGCCTTTCCTGTGAAGACAGCAGCGCATTTTGGGCATTGCCAAATGCCGACTGCCATTCGTTTGACTGCGTTTTTGTGGCAGAATGGGCATTGATAGTTTGTTTTTTGCATTGCTTCAACAGTTTCTACTTTCTGTCGAAGTCGTCGTCCGTATCGTGGACCATATCGTTTTGAAGCTCCTTGTCTTTTTGTTTTCATGTATAACACCTTAATTTTGATTAATTTAACCAAATCTGGGTTCATCACCACTTAAAAAATGGTGGGGCTACCCAGATTCCGTCGAGCAACGTACGTTGCGAGCACGGCACCAAAAATCCGTGAGGATTTTTGTGTGTGTTCAAATCTGGCTCAATCCGCCATTAAAAATGGTGGGGCTACCCAGATTTGAACTGGGGTCTTCCGGCCCCAAACCGGAAAGGATAGCCAAACTACCCCATAGCCCCGTCTGAGCGTGAGTCTATTTTGTTTGACAAGTGAAGTTATTTTTAAATGTTGTTATTCAGTACATAGAAACAATAGAAATTCAGAATAATTAAAGGTAAAAGAAAAATTTAAGTTTCCATCCCCAAGCAGTAACAAAAACCTTCTAAAGTAGTATACAAATCCCTACACTAATCGCTAAAAGAATAACATTTAAATAGAAGTATTTCCAGAAAAACACCCTAATTATGATTGTCACAATACTGTCATAATGAAAAAAAGAGGTGAACAGTGATGGAATTTCTTGTAAAAGACGCGTTAGGGAATGCAGACCAGATGAAAGGCTTCGCAGCAGCAGCAGTTGGTCATGCGATGATTAAAGTCATTGGTTGTGGAGGAGCAGGCAACAATATGGTGAGCTGGCTCTACAAAAAAGGAATCAAGGGAGCAGAAATTTATGCGTGCAACACAGATACGCAGCATTTAGAAATTACACATGCTGATAAAAAATTCTTGATGGGAAAAGAAGTAACGCGCGGTCTTGGCTGCGGCGGCTTTCCGCAGAAAGGAGCAGAATCTGCGCAGGAATCTATTCAAGAAATTAAAGACGCAGTCAAAGGATCAGATATGGTTTTTGTTTGCGCAGGAATGGGCGGAGGAACAGGAACAGGTTCAGCGCCAGTCGTCGCGAGAGCAGCAAAAGATGTTGGTTCCATCGTCATAGGCACAGTAACAATGCCATTCAAAATCGAAAGAGCGCGAGTAGACAAAGCAGAATTTGGTTTACAACAGCTTCGCGAAGTTTCTGACACTGTTATTGTAATTGACAACAATCGACTTGTTCAGATTGCAGGAAACTTGCCAGTACAACAAGCATTTGCAGTCGCAAACGAATTAATCGCAACAATGATTAAAGGAATTGTCGAAACAATTTCCGTTCCATCATTAGTCAACCTCGACTTTGCGGACGTCAAAGCAATCATGACAAACGGCGGAGTCGCGGCAATTGGCGTTGGTTCTTCTGATACAAATAGCAGAGTGGAAGAAGCGGTCAAAGGCGCGCTCAGCAATCCGTTGCTTGAAATCAGCTACGAAGGAGCGACAGGCGCGTTAATTCATGTGCATGGCGGTCCAGACATGACGCTGGAAGAAGTCGAGCGCATTGGTGAACTTGTGACAGAAAGCATGGATGAAGATGCGAACTGTATCTGGGGAGCACGTGTCACAGAAGAAATGAAAGGCAAGATTACGGTCATGACAATTATGACAGGCGTCAAGTCTCCATGGATTCTTGGAAAACAAGATGCTCGAGCAAAAGTCAAAGAACAGAAATTAAAAAGCGATGAATTGGGTATCCGATTCATTTAATTTTTTTTAATTTTTTATTCGCTCAGTAACAAAACACGCACCAGCAAGAACACATGCACAATTCAACTATTTATTAAAAAGTAAAATATGAAAGACAAATGAATAAGCAGGCGATACATAACTAGTGTAATGAAAATAAGGTGATCTCATGGCAGTAACCTATCCGTGCAAACGATGTAAGGCGCAAGTTGCGTTTAAAGATGTCCATTATTCGAATAATGGGAAAGACATGTTGTGTACGATGTGTTATGAAGTGACGATCAAAAAACAGACAGTCAAAGAACGACCTGTTGAAGTGCAGAAAACTATTTCTGGAAAAAATATGAAAGAAAAATATCTTTGTGTGAAGTGCAGATACAATTTCACTTATCAGCCGTCAGAAGCAGCGTTGCGTTGTCCGCTTTGCGGCAATGGCGAAGTACTCAAGGATGATTATAACGCAGATAAATTGTTGAAAGAGTCAGTGGATTTGCGGTAAAATATTTTTCTAACATAAACACTCGTTCATGGCGCTTCAAGGGGAATGTTAGTTTGTGGTTGAATAAGTTCAGGAAGTGTGGTTAGTGTATATTTTCCGTGTGGATTATCATGTCGTTCTCCTTCTCCTTTAAAATAAAGGTAGCCATCTTTAATAAAATCAGTGTGTGCAATATGCTCATACGCAAACGGACCATCATAATTCAGTCTATACCCTAAGACGGTGCAGTCAGAAGAAGTATACTTGTCATATGTTGTTATGGTTCCCCCAGTAATTACACCCTGAGAATCAATCTCTCCAATAACTTCTTTGAAAACACCTTCAGGTCTTGCGATAAGGAAATAGTGAACCCAATCATAAACAATGTCAGAAGAAAAAGTAAAGTCAATTACTTTCCCTCCCTCTTTTTGAGGAACCATATGGTCGCCTGTCAAAACCTCCACTCGAGTTAGACACCCATCTGCATCTCGTTGATACGTTTCTTTATATTGTTCCACAACCATATCTGTTGGGTCGCGGATAAAAGGTTCGTAAATAGTAATTTCATTTGGTAAAGGAATGCTGTAATCGATGTGCTCCATAGATGCAGGAAGCCGACTGCAATCAGAGTATGTATAAATAACAGTAAAATCATTTCCTAAGTGGGATGCGTCCTCAGTATTTCCCTCAATTCGTTTTTCAACAACACAGCCGTTTTGATCTTCTGTGTAAAATGCATGAACATCATTTCCTCTGTATTGTTCATCAACGCGTTTGACAATGAATGCAGGTACAACAACAGCAGGATTTGCTTGCGGTGCAAGTTTTTCTTCTAAAGAGTGCTTTGGAGTACAAGCAAAAAATGCAGTAAGCGGAATAAATGGTAGTGCTTTCATAAGTGCATGATAAGATACTCCAACATTTAAAGGTTTCGTTGCTTCACTCCTTTTTAGTGGTGTCCACAACATTTTAAAAGCTGTCCATCTTTCCAACCTTCATGCGCCTCAAAACCACTCCCCAAGACTTTATTGTTGAAGAAGTAAACACACTACAATTCGACAAAGAAGGAAAATACAGTTATTACAAATTAAAGAAAACCAATCTTGAAACACAGTCCGCGATCCAGAAAATCGCAGACATATGGAAACTCAACGAAAAGTACATCAACACTGCAGGAACAAAAGACAAAGTCGCAGTCACAACGCAGTTCATCTCAATTTCTCAAGGACCTGAAAAAGATATCAACACCGAAAATCTTGAGCTCAAATATCTGGGTAAAGGAAGAGAACGACTGAATCTCGGTTCTTTGGAAGGAAACAAATTCCTCATAACAGTACGGGAAATAACAAAAGAAGAAAAAGTAAATTTCGAAGAAAACACAAAGAGTAATGCGAAGAATAATTCAGAAAAAGCAGACGTACAATTCATCAACTATTATGGTGACCAGCGGTTTGGGATAGAAAAGAACAATCACATCATTGGCAAACTTCTCATTAAAAAGCAGTTTAAAGAAACAGCAAACCTTCTTATTGCGAGAAATCATTATCCATATACAAAAGCAAAGGAGTATCTCGAAACGCATCAGAACGATTATATTGGCGCGTTGCGCATTCTACCGAAAAAACTCTTGTTGATGTTTGTTCACGCATATCAGAGTTGGTTTTGGAACGAAACAGCGAAAATATATCTTGAAAAGAAAATAAAAACGTTGAAAACAGTTGAATACAGCGCAGGGACAGTCTACTTTCCAAAACAAAAAGAAAATTTCACTCTAGAAAATCTAGGAATCCCGATCATTGGTTTTGACATAGAAGAAAACAATGAAGATGTCGAAGAAATAATAAGAAATATGATGAAGAAAGAAAATATCACTGAGCGCGATTTCCTCATCAAGCAAATGCCCGAAATTACCGCAGCAGGAGGAAGAAGAGATATTCTCACGGATTGCAGGAATCTAAAGAAAAAAGAAATAGACAAAGAAACAATAGAACTTTCCTTCACGTTAGGGAAAGGAAGTTACGCAACGATGGTAGTCAAACAACTCTTCTCGTAAATCTAACGTCCTCTTCCCCGAAATCCGCCAGAGCTTCCTCTGTTTCCAAAGCCGCCGCGTGAACCTCCTCGACCACCACCACGACCTCCTCCACCGCCGCGAAATCCTCCACGATGTTGTGGTCTGCCGCTGCCCATTTCAAAAGGAATTCGTTCAAACGCAGGAATTTCCATTCGTTGCATGAGAAGGGATCTGTCTTGAAGAACATTTCTAAAATTATCATGATCTTGTGCAGCGAGAAGAGAAACTACTTTTCCTTCGCTTCCTGCGCGTGCGGTTCGTCCGATTCTATGCACATAATCTTCAGATGTTTTTGGAATATCATAATTAATGACAAAGGAAACATTTTTGATGTCAAGCCCACGCGCAGCAACGTCTGTTGCGATAAGCGCGTCAAGTTTGTGTGCGTGGAATGCATCCATGACGTGTTTTCTCATGTTTTGTGACAAGCCACCATGCAATGCTTCCGCTTTAATGCCGTACTTTGCCAAGTTAGAATTCAACACATCAACCATTCGTCGTGTCGCGCAAAAAATAATTGCGAGACCACTTGTATTCCCTTTCAGTATGTGAACAAGAAGAGAAAATTTATCGCGCGCGTTGATGTCGTAATAATGTTGAGTCAACTTACTTTTATCGACATAGGATTGCAACTTGACTTTCATAGGGTTGCGCATGTATTGGTGCACAATCTCGCTGACGCCATGACCCATAGTTGCGGAAAAAAGCAAAGTTTGTCTGTCTTTTGGAGTTTGTGAAACAATACGTTTGACATCGTCAATAAAACCCATCTCAAACATCTTGTCTGCTTCATCAAGAACAAGCACTTTGACTTTGGATAAATTAATAGTTCTACGTTCCATGTGATCAAGCATTCGTCCAGGAGTGCTGACAACAACGTCTGCGTGTTGGAGCATCTGAATTTGCGGGCTGATAGAAACTCCGCCGTACGTCTCTACTATGCGAAGCGGCTTATATTTTGAAAATTTGAATATTTCTTTTGCAACTTGGTTGCACAGTTCGCGTGTTGGAACGAGGATGAGGAGTTGAATTCCTTGTCCTTTTGTGACTTTCTCAAGAGAGGGAAAGCCAAATGCTGCTGTCTTTCCCGATCCTGTGTGGGAAAGTCCGATGACATCGTGTCCTTGTTGGATTAAGGGAATAACTTTTTCTTGAATTTCAGTGAATTCCGAGAAACCTAGATCCATAACCGCTTTTTCAAGCTCTGGTTGTAATTTAATTTGTTTTATATCCATGAAGGTAACTTTCGAGAGGATGCTTTTAAATGTTCGCTTTTTTCGTCACTGTGGACTGTCGAGCAAATGAGCGCCTAATTCAAAAAACATAAAAAGCAGCACATTTCTTGCATTATTTATGGGCAAACCTGGAACAAGCTGTGAGATGTGTGGAAAGCAAGATATTCTTATGAAAGCGCTTGTTGAAGGAGTAGAGATGAGTGTCTGCAAAGGTTGCGCATCCTTCGGGAAAATCCTACAGGCGCCAAGAATGCCAAGCAAAACACAAGGTCATTCATTTTCAAGACCAAAAGAGCCGCAAATTGTTGAGTCCATAGTAGAGGAATATGCGCAAAAAATCAAGCAGGCGCGAGAGAAACGAAATCTCAATCAAGAAGAGTTTGCGAAGATGGTCAATGAGCATGCGTCATTGTTGAAACATATTGAAGCAGGAAAGCAGCGACCAACGTTTGATCTTGCAAGAAAATTAGAAAAAATGCTAAATATTGTTCTCATAGAAAAGTCAACGACAGAAGACGAACCAAAAGAAGAAAAGCGCAGTCCAAAAGGACCATTAACAATTGGCGATATATTGAGTATGAAAAAATAATCAGTATTTTCTTTCCTTGAATTCATACCAAACTGCGGAAGCAACAAGAACAGTCATTATCCAGAGGGTATAAAAGAATAATTTGTACTGGACAAGATTTGGACTTTGGCGGATTGCCATGACAAAACCCGTAACATCAGATGCTTCTGTATTCATTTCATGGACCGCTTCAGCATCGCTTAAATACACGGCAAAACCAGTAAGTTTGTTTAGGTTGATTGCGGTTCCTTGGTAAGTAACAATCGTTCCAAAGAAAATCAGACAGATAAGCGCAAGAGAATAGGTGAGTTGTCTCGAATAATGTTTTGCTTTTTCTCGTTTGCTGGCATGGATGTGTACCAGATGATCTAATGACATGAATCCACCTCTTCATAACTTTTAGAAGAAAACTTCTATTTAAGTGTTTGGGATTTTAAGAGCTTTTCTTCCAGCATTAATATTTATCTTTGTTGTATAGCAAAAGTGATTAATTTTCGAACATTTGGAAATCACTTTTGCTGAATAGTTGAGGTGCATAAATGTTCGAAATATTGGCACCTCAACTATATGTAAGAGATTTTTGAATTTCAGAAAGTAAATAAATAAGCATAGGGATTCTCAAGGACAGTAAGGCGATTCTTTCTTATCGTAAGGCAACTAACACGCACCTTACTCATATTACTATTCGCCCAGCAAAACTCAAAATGTCAGGGGGACCCATTGCAGCAGCAATGGGGTTTTGTAGAATTAATCATAAAATTCGGAATTCCTGTTATGTTCTCCGTCGGTTACGAAGTTCCGACGGATTTCGGCAGAAAAGTTTTTTTGGGTAAAATTACATTAAGAACGGAGTTCAATCATGTTAAAAGAATAAGAGGCAAGAAGTATTATTCATTATTATTCAGCAGGTCTTTGATATTTTTCTCGTGCATATCCTAATACATCAACGATTCCAGCGAAATCATGTGCATAAGCTAAAGATATAGCCATAGATTCAATCTTCCTGTAAGGAATTTTACTGTTATCAATTGCTCGCTTTAATGTATTAGGTGTAACATCTGTTTCTTCAGCTTCAGATTCATGACCAAACTGTCTAGATTGAATTTGATGGTTTAAAATATCAGAGGGAATGCTTCCTAAAGCATAATGCAATAAATATTTATCAAAAACTGGCGTTCGAGCAGTATCTCTCTTCCATTTCATAAAATTAGAATAATCTGTAGCAACACTGAGCGATCTGCCAAAAACAATGAAAATTTCTTTATTCCAAACTGCATCCAGATGATGTTGAGTTTTAACTGTTCTCCTAAATGATTCATATAATTGATCGGTTTGAAAATCAAGTGCTTCTGTTTGTTCATTTGATAATGCTCTGTTTGTCATTTTAATCTGAATAATAACCGGTAATATTTAAAGCTTTCGTTTTTATCCTCCCTTGGGAGTAGTAAATACCTCTTGCCCATTCCACTATTTTGTCTAAAGAAAATTGAGAATGACGGGTATATCAAAATAAAACATTAGAAAATAAGAACATAATAAAAATAAAAAAATTAAACAGTTGCCTTCAATTCTTTGATTTGTTCTTTCAAAAATTCAATAGTTCGTGTGTTGTCCTGTTGAGTCAATAAAGAACCGCATTCAGGGCATTTGAATTCATGCATAGTTCCTTGTTCAAAGTCAAGACGAACGCATGTATTCGCGCACAAAAAGAAGCATCCTGCATTTTTCTCTTCCCGCTCAAGGCGATCCTGAAGTTTGTGTAATTTTCCAACCTGTAATCTTCGAGAACAGTCTTTCAATGATTTTTGGTTATATGTCCAATAACTGATGTAATATCCTTTTTTAGAATCCTTTTTTCGCTTGTATTCCACAAGATTTGCGTTATGAAGGCGGTATAATATGTTTCGCACAATATGAATTTCAGTCTTTGTTTTTTCAGAGATAATAAACTCTGAAATGTTTTTCTTCCCTTTGAGGAACTCTACAATTGGGAGTGCATCTGCGCCTACTCCTTCTTCAATAATTTCATTTGCTTTTTTTGCTGTAACTCTCATTGTATTGACCCCCAATATAACGAATGTGAATGAAATATCTATCCTGTTCCCCCGAACAAAAATAAGACAACTATCTTTTTTCGGGTAGGTTATATATAAATGTTGTGGTATTATCTCCTTCTTTGTGCTGTACTTGCGAGTGAATAGCGTATTCGAAGTGGTGCACTGCCAAGTTTCCCAGTGAAGCTTTGCGTGTCTTCAAGTGGTGTAATCTCTTCAGGTGGTGCAATCATATGTACAGGCATCACTCGTGCTGCTTTCAGCGCTGTTTGAAGAGCAGTCTTCTGTGCTTCTAAGCGTGCATCGACAATTTGTTCTGCTGCAGCGTATGTTTCCACAGTAGGAGCTAAACCATAGCCTACGCCATCCGCATAGTCTAAAAGGAAAGCCTGTTGTTCAATTGCTTCTCTGCGGTTTTCTTGAGCATGAAGATACGCGCGTGTTGCGGCGCGAGCATAGCTCATTGGTGCCTTCCCTATAGTGTGTATTGCTTCTCTCTCAGCAGCTTTTCTCTCGAGAATGTAAAACAAATCTCTCATTTGTTTTTGCATAAGGCCGGATTGCATGTCGATGTATCTGTTTGTCGGAACATCAGTGGCATTTTCAAGAGCAGAAGCTTTCCCAAGTCCAGAAAGAGACACTGCTTGCTTTTGTATCTCTACGCGTGATTTAAAGAGTCCACGCTCTTCTTGAGAAAGTGCGAGCGTTTCCTCTCCTCGTAAAAGCATCTCTAGTATCCTGTATTTGTAAGCGTCTCTGTTTCTTTGCATAGGTCACCTAATGTTCTGTAACTACTTATCAGTAACGAACTTATTTATAAACTTTTCCCTCTGTTTTGTCATCAAATGGGTCACAAGGGTTATAAAGAAAATTCTTCGCGTAAAACAGATGCTTTTTTTCCCTCCTCTCGAAGAGATTCTCGAAGAGTTGGCCATTCAAAAACAACAGCAGTTTAGCAGCGCAGTTGTTGCTCCCGTACCTCCGCAGTACAGAACAATGGTTGGGGTCGGCGTGGGCTTTCGAACATTGAATGTTGATGAAGACGTCCGCAAATACCTTGCAACAGAGATGGGAGAAGATGTCAACGCAGATGTGCCATTGGCAGGAGATGTAACGTTTCCGCATCTTAATCTTGTAGTTCAGGTCCCTGTCGGCGAAAAATCACCTTTTTTGAGGCATCGCGCGTTTGTGGAATTGGAAGGGCAGTGGATGTCCTCTGTTATTATTGAAGATCAAACAGGGAGTGAAAAAGTTCCAGTCAGCTATAAAGATGCAGAAATTGGCGATGCGACAACAGACTGGAGGTTTTATTTTGGTGAATATTATTCGTTTGGAACACGGCTAGTCTATGTTCCGACAGAACTGAGAACAGGTTCATTTGTCATAAAACCGAGGTTAACAGGCGCAGTAGGATTTTCATATCTTCATAATCAGGTGGATCTCTCGATGGATATAAGCGAAGCAAAGCTTATCCAGTTTGTAGGTGAAGAGACGCTTGAAGATGAATACGGGGTTTATGCAACAAGTAAAACATATTTGGAACTTCAAGGGATTGGAACATGCGTTGCGCCTGCGGTAGGAGTAATGATAAGTCGTGGCAGGTTTACCGCGTCAATGAATTTTGGATATCGTGCAGAAACAATTCCTATTACAATAACAGAAAGAACAGTCTATGGCGATGGAGAAGAAGTGACAAAAGAGAAACATAAAGTAGAGATGAATACAAGTGGAATGGAAGGGAACGCGACAATATCCTACTCATTTTAAGCAGAACAAAAGAATCATGTTAACATTCTGGAACGTTTTCAATTTCGAGAGATTTATCAGCAGGGCAAATAGTTTCTTCGTTATCTTCAAGGGTGACAGGAACTATTTTTAGTTTTTGAAGTTGTCCAAGATAGACAAATTTGTAGTCAATGCTAACTTTCTTCGCTTCTGATTGAGGAAAAGACTGATCAACGTCAATGTTATCGACATTTAATGCACCAGTAAGTGTGAGTTTCAAATATTCAATATCTTCATGCCCGCTGTTTTCAAGTGTAAAATCAAGTTTGTTGGTGTTGGTGTTGTAGCAGATTTGCGGATTTTCGTTGAGTTCAGCGATTTCTATCGAAACCCCACCGCATTCTCCAAGAGAGGTCATGTACGTCAGTAAAACAGCGCCGAGAGAAACAGCGAACGCAATAAGAAGAACAGTTGCGATTAATGGCGATACCGCTTTTTTGTTGAACATGAGAAGTTTTTGATTTTAGTTGTATTTATACTTAACGATTGTCACACGCAAAACTTTATATAACCGCAAACAACTGTTTCTGCAATGAGTGAACAATCTCTTGCAATCGGCGGTCAGGCAGTGATCGAAGGCGTTCTCATGCGCAATAAAGATCAGATTGCGATCGCGGTGCGAAATGAAAAAGGAAAAATAATTCTCAAAAAAGAAACCATCGAGTCAATAACAAAAAAATATCCTTTTCTCGGCTGGCCGTTCCTACGAGGGATTATCGCGTTTTTTCAAATGCTCATTATCGGTATAAAAGCGTTAACCTACTCGACAAACATTGCGATGGGAGAAAAAGAAGAACAGTTGAACACGTGGGAAATAGCGGGATTAATTGGAACATCGCTTATTTTCAGTATTGCGATTTTTGTTCTTGCGCCGTATATTATGACGCATTTCGCAGGGTTTGACGAACGAACCTCCCCTGTTTATTTCAATCTCATTGATGGCGCGATTAAAATGCTCCTCTTTGTGATCTATGTCGCAGTGATTGGATACATGGAAGATATCAGACGAGTTTTCCAATATCATGGTGCAGAACATAAGGCAGTGAATTGTTATGAGGCAGGAAAAGAATTAACAATCAAGAATGTGAAAGAGTTTTCCACCATTCATCCGCGTTGTGGAACAAGTTTTATTATGTTTGTGATGATTGTGGGAATTTTTATTTTATCGCTTATCGCGCCGTTGACCACAGCAGTGATTCCTGCGTTTAGTGGGTTTCCATTTTTTGCGCAGAAAACAATTTTATTCTTGTTGCGAATAGTCTTTTTGCTTCCTATCGCTTCAGTAAGTTATGAAGTGCTCAAATTGGCAGGAAAATATAGAACAAACAAAGTGCTTCAATTAGTGAATAGTCCAGGAATGCTCATCCAAAAATTGACCACAAAAGAGCCAGACGAAAAGATGATAGAAGTTGCGATTAAAAGTTTGAAGGCGGTTGTGTAACCTATTTCCCACAATTCTGTGCAAAATTCCTATAGAATATTTCTAATGATTGAAGCTGTGCATTAATGTCCATAGCTTTTTCACCGGGTAATCTGTCCTCCTCCTCTATGATGTGGGGAATACCTAATCTCACTCGTGATGGATCAATCGTGTTGTATTCTATTCCAATAAGTTCGTAACCTTGTCGATTACGAATAGTAAAAGCGCCATCAGAGTACTCATCTTCTCTCTGAAATGCTTGTCTTATATCATCTTCAGTTGTCTCTGTTGATGGATCTATTTGTCTCACTGTTTTATAAACAATATTGACCATCTCCTCTTCTGTCATTGTTTTTGGAATCCCAAACCATTGCTCAGCAGAAGAACCACCATATTGCCATCTGGTGACATTTGGTGTAAGATTTGCTTCTCCAGTTCTATAATATTGTTGAATAACTGTTCGAAGCTCATCAACAGTCTCATTACTCATTCTCTCCATATCATATACTTCTCTACTCTTTGTATAATTTTTTGTTGGTTGCTCTTCAGATTTTGCAGCAATGAAATTAACCAGTTCACGCAAGGAATACATGAAGACCCGTCGTCTTGCATCCATTTGCTCATTCATAGGATATTTGTACGACTTTACCATATCAACAAGATGTGGATATTGTGCAAGAGAAAGTTCTTGATTAAACATGAGGGAAAAACAACCTTCTCGAACATCTCCAAATTGGGGGAAGACAACAGACCTATAGCGTACCCCATCATAATCAAAAGAGCGTTTGATACGGTTAATCGCGCTTCCTGTGGATTCTGAAACATGAATAATTCCCAGCTCTCCTAACTTTCTTGCGATACGATCATCAAAAGCAGTAGTAACTTTTCCATCTCTTTCTTCAAGCGGCGCTTTATTGAGAACGAACATAGGATGAATTCTGTCTGCAGGAACTCCTCTTTCTCGGAAGTATCGTGCAATCTTTGCGTAGCCACGGAGTGCGATATCTATGACGTTGTGATCAGGAGTTGCAATGATTAATGGAAATAATCGAACATCACCAGAGAATGCATCAGCGAGTGGTTGAATAGTGTAATCAAAAATCATGCCAGGGTGAGGGATAGGAGGAAGATCTGCAGCAACAAATGTTGGTTTTTGCATTTCTTCTCGGACAATCTGCTCAAGTTTTTCTTTTTTCTCAGGATGTTCATAAGTCATTCCTGCGGGAAAAACGCAAACTTTTGCGCGAGTTGGAGCAACACGAATAGAAAGTCGTGAAAGAATATCAGAATACGTGAATTCTCTTGCAGGATTTAGTTCAACATCATGGACTGCAAGGTCATACGCTTCAAGATCTCGACAGACAAATTCATGGACTCTATCATATGCTTCAGGATTATCTTCATGAAATCCTTCTTTTTTCTTTCTAAGCAGTGTTCCTGCTAAAGATGCTTGATCATCAAAATCCAAGATTCCTAATGAATAGCGCTGTGCAAGTGCGCTGCAAAGGTCAGTCAAAACAGAAGTTTTTCCAACTCCTCCTTTATTGTTGACAGGAAAAATAAGATTGAGTGTCATAAAATTGCTGGTTTGGAGGATATATTTAAAGGTTTCGCTATAATTACCACTTGTTAGTAGTTTCTAATTGGTGATAAACACAAACTTCTTTTTTTCCAAGTCAGCAACCAATCTCTTTGGCGGTTTTCCTAAATAATTCACGCGAGCAACAATTTCTTGTCCAAGATAGCAGCCTTTGGTGAACGAAACAAAGGAAGAAGAAACATTCAAAATCATCTCGTTGGTGTAATCGACTCCATGCAGAGGAATGTTGTTCTCAAGTCGAAATGAAAGAAATGCATCATCAGAAACAGTACTTTCAATTTTCTTTTCTGTCAAAACAAGTTGTCCTTTTGTTTGTGGAATTATATATTCATTATCTCCTCTGTTATACATATTATCCAAATTAAAATACACAGAATATTTTGTCGCTTGTATTTTTGTGTCAGTGAGTTGAATATACGATTTAAGATGCGCATAGAGTTGCTGTAAGCAAGATGATGAAACAACAAGGAGTAGGGAATCTTCACCAATTTTCACTTGATCAACAGTCGCGATAATTTTTCCAAATCGATCAAGAAACGCATTTTGAGAAGCGTCAAGCGTGTTTGACGTAATGCCGTTGAGCAGTTTGTCAGGCTTATTGGTGATAAGCAAAACACGTTTGTCCATTAACGAGTATATTTTCATAATAGGAAAAAAACAGAACGTAATTTATAAGTTTCGCGCAATAAATGAAGTAGAAAGATACACGCACCAACAAAAGACCTAAGTCACAATTCATCTATTTATTAAAAAATAAAATAGGGATAAATTGTGATCAAGCAGCGAGGCTATTAGAATAAACCTTTATAAGACGAGAAGCATTAGTTTCAATCAGGATGACAGAAGAAGTACATGTTTACATTGCACAAGGACCAAAGGACATTATATACCAACTGGAAACAAATTTGTGTGATGCAAGAGAAATAAGACGACCGCAAGAAGCAGCGCAACAATGGAAAGAACGAGTAAAAAATAGAGATTTCTCATCGCTTGTCGCAATAGTAAACAGAGAAATGGATCCGCTTCTTGCAGAAGAGTTAACAAGTGAAGATTTTGAAGATGCAGAAGTCTATCCAAACGCAGATAAAATGATGGAGCATGAGCTCAAGCACGGACTTCCTGCGCTTTCTTTTGGAGTAGCCATTCCAAAGGAAAGATGGTCATCAATCCAGCGAAAGTTTAGAATGCGAGAGACAAGTCAAGGGATTAGTTTAAGTGACTATGGTTTCTCTGAACAGTCATTAGGATTAGACGCAACAGGGCTTACAATGCATACAGCAGCTGAAGAAAAAGAATACGAAGAGTTTCAGCAATTATATGAGGATCACGCAGCATATTCCCGATCAATGAGAGACCTTGCGCCTTTAACACTTAGAAAATTACGCTCTCCTTGGGAATTAAGCATGGCGCTCCTTTGCAGAACAACACGAGATCTTTCTGCATGGAGATATGAAGCAGAGGGGAAAAGTGCGCAAGAAAATAATTTAAGGAGAATGCTTGAAGTGTATGGAAATTCCTACAAAGCAGAACTTGTAAGAAGAAATGGAGAACCAGGGGATTTGGCAGCATTTGCAGAGTACTACCAAACCACTGTTAAACCAATCGCAGATGATATTCCTCGAGCTATCGAAGCAGTGTATGCGCTCGAAGAGCGTGTTGGTCCAGCAATAGTTACCCCTCTTCTTTTTGCGTTAGGAATCATTAAACAAGAAACAGGAAGACATGCGTATTATTCTCCTCTTCACGCAATTATCAAAGCGCGAGAATACTTTGAATCAGGAGAACTCAGAGTAGAAGATGTTACACAAATTCTCGGAAAGAAAGGATATAATCGTATGGTTTTCACATAAACTTTTCTCATAAACAGCTACTACAATCCTAACTCTTTTCTCCATAACGCGCAAACTTCTTCTGTCTTCTCAACAGATTTTCCAATATACTGTGAGGGATTCTCCAAAATATTTTTTTGTTCAACAGTAAACTTTTCCAAATACGGGAACAATTCAACATCCGCATATACTAAGTCCAAAACAGATTTATTTTCCGCGAGTGCTTGTTTAGAAAGCTGTCGTAATTTTTCATGCGCGTCATCATAGCCATAAAGCGCAAGCAAAACATACAATGGTTCAGCAATAACTGCATCTTTGCTCATCGCAAAATTCTTCTGCATCGCGTCAGTATCAACGACAAGCCGCTGCATTGTTTTCGCAAGTCTGTACGTTGCAAGATAAAATCCTGCGATAATTTCAATAGTAAATCTGCTGCTTGCAGAATTGGTTAAATCTCGTTGATGTTCGCTGATCTGATCTAAATAAAGGGTGATCATGCGCGGCATCATGGTTTTGTACAAACTCTTCACATGTTCAAAATGCATGGGATTTTTTTTGTGCGGCATTGTGGAGCTTCCCACTTGTTCACTGCTAAAATGTTCACCTACTTCCCCGATTTCTGTGCGCTGAAGTTGTCGCATGTCATCTGCAAGATTTGCGAGCACACCAAAACACGAAATAAGACTATGAATATAATCTGCCATAAATTCAGGAATGACAATTTGCGTGCTGTGGGTCGCAGGGCGAAGTCCAAGTTTTTCTAACACTTTTTTCTCAAACGCAACAGGATCTTTGACAACAAGCGATTGCGCGTTATAAGCGCCGACTGCGCCGCTGAGCTGCCCACGTAACCGAACTGCTTTCTCAGTAATTTCATGAATGCGTTCACCAACACGTGCGACATATTCAGACATCGCGAAACCAAAAGTAATAGGAACAGCGTGTTGTCCATGCGTTCTACCTATTTGCAGTGTTGCTTTTTCTCGTTCAGCGATGTGAAGCAACGTCTTCTCCAACTCAAGAAGTTGGGGAAGTAAAACCTTTTGCGTAAATTCTTGATACCGTAAAGCTTCTGCAGTACAGATAATATCGTGGCTTGTCGCGGTGAGATGGATAAATCGTTTTGCTTCAGGAGAAATGTGTTTACCGAAGCAATTCACAAGCGCGCGAACAAGATGTTTGATGCGTTTTTCTTCTGTGTAGACATCTTCTGCGGTAATGAGTGGCGCAGCGTATTTTATTTCCTGAAAAATTTCCTGAGAGCAGAGTCCTTCTTCTGCGAAGCCAGCGACGAGCGCGACTTCAACCATGAGCATGTATTCGATGAGTGCGTTTTCAGAAAGATAGGGCTGCAGTTTTTGAAAATGCGCAGGGGTAGTTCCATAGTATCTATAGTCAATAGGAGAGATAGAATCAAATTCTTGCATGATGAAGTGAGAATTCTGGGGATTAAAAAGGTATTGGTTTGGTGCAGATTTCATAACAAATAATTTAAACCAAATCCCAATCTCTTGCTTCATGTCACAAAGAAAAATGCGAATGCTCGCGCGAGAGTTAACAGACACGCTTCGTGTGATTGCCTACGCTGATTCAACAGAAGCCTACATTCGAGAACGGCAAGATGAGTTTCGGGGAGAATATGGATCATTAATACCAGAACAGGGTTTACATGCTCGTGGTAATATCCAGAATGCTTATTTACTTTTTATGCGTATCTTAGAACACAATAACCCCGAAGATGTTGGACAAGCATGTGAAGATATTCTTCATGATTGTCTATCAAAATATCTCTAATTTATAAGACCTTCTCCATCTCCTTCAGCACATCGCCTTTTTCGAGTGTTATTTTCCTTCCAAGTAATTGTTCTCCAAGAGCAACATATTCCTTCGCAGCAGCAAAACGAATCTCGTCAGGCATTGGGGGCGCAGGACCGTTTCCTTCAAAACCCACTGAATGCATCCAATCGTTAATAACAGTCTGCATAAATTCTTTTTGACTTTCGCCAGCAGAAAACCGTTTATCATATTCATTAGCAAACCAATATTTCGCTGTTCCAGGAACATGAAATCCGCGAAGAAGAACAAGTCGTTGCTGATCGACGCCAAATTCGTAACGCGCGTTCACAAGAAGTAATCCTTGTTTTTCTGCATGCGATGAACCTTGTGCGAAAAGTTTCAAACAAATCTCTGCTGCTTCTTCAAAAAGATCTTCATCAACTAATCCTTCTGCAAAAATAGTTTCTTTTGCGATCGGTTTTCCATTGAGAAGCGGAACAACAATCGGTTTATCGTAGTGCTGATTTTCCTTTAATCCTTGAGGAAGATTGTGCCCATAATAATTCTTGATTCCTTTCTTGTATTGGAACCATGCGCTTGTTTCGTTGCCATTCGTAATATATCCATGAACAATGAAAGAAACAGGAAATGAAGGAAGATTTTGAACAACAAGGACACGCGGATGTGGTAGGTCCGCAATGTCTGATGCAACAATTTCTTTTGCCATGTCCACGAAAAACGCAGTTGCTTCAGCAATAACATATCCTTTGAGAGGAACAGTGCCAATCAGGCGTTGAAACGCGCTCACGCGATCTGTCGCGATGCAAACAGAAGTGCCATTTTTTTTGTAAATATCCCATTGTTCAGTCTGTTCGCGTGAACCAAGAGAGAATGCGGTCTTTTCAATAATCTGCACAGTTTTCAGTGTTTTATCGTCTATCATTATTATCTTTTTCCTGTTATTTTATTTATTATACTTTGATATCCAGAATCAAAATGAAGAGTTTTGTGCAAAGAATGTTTGCCGTTTGAATTTCTTTTCAAGAATAACTCTTTATTATTTGATTACGAAGAATAAATATGATAATGAGCAGGGTATTTATATAGTTTGCGAACGAAGTGAGCAAACTATTCCAAAAAACGAGTAAAATGAGTTTTTTGATATAGTTTGTGAACAAAATGAATAAACTATTCCAAAAAACGAGTAAAATGAGTTTTTTGATATAGTTTGTGAACAAAATGAATAAACTATTCCAAAAATGACGTGAGAAATTTTTGATAGAATTTACTCAAACAAACTGCCAAACAGTCATCCCCACCATCGCCATAGTCACAAGAATCAACAAGAAAGCAGCGATCCAGCAAATCACATTATACAGCGGTTTATTGACGTATTCTCCCATGACTTTCTCATTATTAACCAGATGCAAAATAACAAGAAGTAAGACAGGAAGCAGCACCCCATTAATGACTTGTGAGAGCAACATCAATGGAACAAGCGGAATGCTTGGAATGAGAACAACAAGCGCGGAAGGCAAGACAAGCAATCCAATGACTGTGTAAAATTCCCGTGCTTCATGGAACTTTTTGTTCACGCCAGATTCCCAGCCAAACGCTTCGCAGACATAATACGCAGTGGACAAAGGCAAAATAAACGCGCCAAAAAACGCAGCGGCAAATAATCCAAGGGCAAAGAGAACTTCTGCGAAATGTCCTGCAATTGGTTCGAGCGCAGCAGCGGCTTCTGCAGCGTTTTCAATAGTAATTCCTTGCGGATATAAAATCGCAGCAGCAGCGAGAAGAATGAAAAACGAAATAGTCGTCGCAAGAATCGCCGCAAGTATAAGTTCCCAGCGAGCATACCTGTATTCAGAAAGTTTGAGTCCTTTTTCAACAATGGAAGATTGCAGGTAAAACTGCATCCATGGAGTGATAGAAGTACCAAGCAGTCCAACAAGAATCACGAGATATTGGGTGTCAAGAGAAAAGGTTGGAGTCACAAGCGCGTGACCAACAGCGTTCCAGTCAGGATGCGCGAGAATCCCAGAAATAATATAAGTCACATAAAACAAACACATAAACAAAAAAACTTTCTCCAGCAGTTTGTAATTCACTCGAATAGTCAAAACTAAAATCAGAAACCCTGCAAAAATAACAGTGAGATATCTGTTCAGTCCAAACAATTCTGATGCTGCGGCAATCCCCGCGAATTCTGAAATAGTAGTCGCGAAGTTCGCGAAAAAAAGACCAACCATAAACACGACAGTCATCTTCAGGCCAAAATTTTCGCGAATCAAGTCAGCAAGTCCTTTACCTGTCACAACACCCATGCGTGCGCACATTTCCTGAACAACAATGAGAAGCAAAATCAGTGGAATCATCGTCCAGAAAAGCGCGTAACCAAAACGAGCTCCAGCGACAGAGAACGTCGTAATTCCTCCCGCGTCATTGCCCGCGATTGCGCTGATTAATCCTGGACCGACTATGGAAAGAAAAAACAAGAGATGATGGAATGGAAGATTAAAGAGTTTTCGCATTAGGATCCCCGAGATTTCTCAGGAGGTACACTTCCTGTTACAGAATCATTGCCGTTTGTGATCTTATGTTTTCTTTTCGCGCGTTTTGCAACAAATTTACGCCGGATCCATGATTGAGGAATAACTTCAGAAAGTACTTCGTCTGCGGTGATCATTCCTTTAAGTTTTCCGTGCTCATCAACAACAGGAACAACAAAGAAATTATATTTTTCAAGAACAGTCGCGATATCTTCTTTGGATGTTTGGAGATGGACAACAAAAGGGTGTTTCTTCATGAAATCTTTAATTTTTTGGCGCGAAGACGCGTTAAGCAAAGAACGCAGAGAAAGCGTTCCCACAAGTTGATGCTCTTTGTCAATCACAAAAAGAATATGCGTTTTGTCTGCGGATGGCTGCAATTTTCGAATGGTCGAGAGCGCAGAGGCAGCGGTTTGATCATCTTGTAAAGTGAAAACATCTGTACGCATCAACGCGCCTGCGGTATTTTCCTGATATTGGAGAAGCTCGTTGATCTCTTTTGCTTTCTCTGGCTTCATGTGTTGTAAAATGAGTTTCACTTTTTCGTCAGATGCAAGAGCAAGAAGATCAGCAGCGCGATACGGCGCGATGCTCTCGAGCAGTTCCACGATTTTTGGAAGTTTAAGTCCGCGAAAGAACGATTCCTGCACTTCTGGCTGCGCTTCAACGAGTGTTTTTGCAGCAGTTTGTCTGTCCAGTTTATTGAAGACGAGCATTTGTTCTTTGGGCGAAAGTTCCTCCATAAGATCCGCGATGTCTCCAGGATGCAGTTCCGCGATTTTATTTTTGGATTCCTTCAAAAGAAGATGTTTGCTTGTTTCCAATGGTTCAACAGATTTCCAGGGAATAATTCTCTCAGAAGTAAAACGATAAAACATTTTTCCAAGGCCATGTTGTTTCATTCCAAGGCGCCTGAAAAAACTTGTTGTTCCAACGCAGACGCCAGTAATGCAAAGAGTCTCTCCAACTTTGTTGAGCAGAATGTCGTTGACGCGAACAACTTTTACGCCACCAACATCAATAATTTGTTTATCAAGAAGCTCGCTTGCCAGCAAATCATTTTCATGAATAAAAGAAGGTTCAAGCTCTTTCAGGGAAACATTGAGGAGAAGAGAAAGAGAAATCGCGTTGTTTTTTTCAGAAGCGCTTTGTTTGATTCCTTCAACATAAGTCCAGGAAAGTCTGCGTTTGTATTTGTCTTTGCCTAAATAAACAATATGGATAATCGGGGCGGATTCAGCGCCGTCTTTGAAGACAAAATCAGTAAGATGACCTGCAAGCTTGCCTTCTGTGTCAATAACAGGCTTTCCTAAGAGCTCTGTGTAAAATACCATATAACACCTCAATAATCAAAATGCGCAGCTCATGAAGAGTGCATTATATAGCGAACGAACCAAATTTTCGCAATTTCATATGTTCGTTCGCTTATTAGCTGACACACGAAATCACCCAAAAAATTACGATTATTTCGTGCGTCAGCTATAAAAAGATTGTCAAACAGAGGCCTTTATATAATTTTGCTACTGACAAAGTATAACTCCGTAAATGTACCTCATGCGGATTTTCAATAGATTTATATACCTCTTTTTGATGAGAAGAGAGTAAAGAAAGAACTTCATGTTCTTTGAGGTGGATCCTAATGGCAAAAAAAGCACCGGCAAAAGCAGCGAAAAAGCCAGTCAAGAAAGCAGCGGTAAAAGTTGCGAAGGCAAAACCTGCTGTTGAAGAAATGAATAGTGCATCTAATGTCCCTGTACAAAATGTGCAGGCAGAACCAATTGCTGTAACTGCTCCAAGCAGTGCAGAAATTCAGGCAGAACCTGTACAGGAAGTCAGCGTCAAAGCTGAGGAAAAGAAGGAGGAAAGTAAAATGGCAGATAGCGATAAAGGAATAGGGAAAACCTATAATCCAGCGGAATTTTCACAACCAGCAGCAGAAGCACCGAGCGGAGGAAGTTCAAAAATATTCCTTTATACGGGCATTGGAGTTGGAGTATTAGCAGTTATTGTCGTAGGTTTGTTTTTCCTTGGAGGCTTTGGGAGCACAGGAGAAAGTAATGTCACAGGAGCAACAGTGATTACCGCGCATTGCAGCGACACAGATGGTGGCTATAATCGCTTTACAAAAGGAGTAGCAGAAGGAACGTATTACCTTGACTACAGCGAAGGCACATATATGGATGAGTGCGCAGCTGGTGAAGAGAATAAGTTAACAGAATACTATTGTAAAGGAGATCTTGTTGTTTATGCAACAGAGCCATGCGCAGAAGGAATGGTCTGTCAGGATGGCGTGTGCATCACCCAATAATTTTTTCTTTATTTTTTCTTTTTTGTGCGTTCTATATAATTTCTATAAACAGGATTAAATAAGTGCACTATATTTCCCTTTCTATGAATGAAATCAGCGAAAAGAAGAGAGTATTAATCGTTGATGATGATGTGGAGATTGTTTCTTTAATAAAAGACACGCTGGCGAATAGTTCGTATGAACTTGTGGGTGCGCATTCAGGATTTGAAGCCTTGCAAACGTTGCATACACAGCGAGTGGATATGGTTATTGCGGACATTATGTTAACAGAGCACATGAATGGGTATGAATTGTGTAAAGAGATTAAGGGGAAGAAAGAGACAGCGCATATCCCTGTGTTGATGCTTTCAGCGAAGAAAGAGATGGATGATAAACTGCATGCAGTTGATGCAGGTGCAGATGATTATATGGGCAAGCCTTTCTCAACAGAAGAGTTGGCAAAAAGAGTGCGGTTGAATTTGCATTTAGTGAAACCAGAATAATATACTAGTGAACGAATTTCTATTATACATATAAAGTCAACCCTCTGAACGAAGTTGTAATAAAAGCGTGTTGTCATCAACGAAGTCCTTCTCA
The DNA here is from genome assembly GCA_964385055.1 of uncultured Methanosarcinales archaeon. Lineage (GTDB taxonomy): Archaea > Nanobdellota > Nanobdellia > Woesearchaeales > DSVV01 > JACRPI01. The sequence continues at coordinate 30,748 of CAYLMH010000004.1, read as the reverse complement.
TCAACAACATACCAGACACTGTAATATGTTATAGAAGGGTCTGAAAGAGGATATATCTTGTAAAGCATGTGCCATCGTAAAGGTACTCCTTCTACTGCTTCATTTATAACATCAAGCGTCAGATTTCTGCTTTTGTAATAATTTCCAAAATCTGTTTCATCGACAAAAAGATCATGTCGAAGAATAAGGTAGGTATCGTTCTTAATGTCATGAAGAGAGGAAACAAAATGAAGATCATAAAAAGTATAATTTGCTGGACCTCTGTACCCAAACAGTCCAGAATAATTATAAGTGTAACCTAGATAATAAGTAAGATAAGGAACTTCAATGTTATGCATAATGTAAATATCTTTTTGTGACAGCGTTTTAAGAAATTCAGCAATTTGTTCTTGATATGAAGTGGCTGGTTCAGTAAAATAAGGAGCTACTGCTTCGAGTTGCCAGAATGTAAAGGAAAGAAGCAAGCCCAGAACAAGAAAAAGACAAAATAAATTTTTTATTTTTTGTAATTGTGCTGCCGCAAGAACAACAAGAGGGACTTCAAGAAGAATAAGATAGCGTTGGATAGCTGGAATAAGGTTAGGTATCTCTACTAATGCGTATCCTGAGAAGAGCCAAAGCCAAAAGAAGGGGAAAGAAGTAGATTTTTGCCACATCTCTGTGCAGAACAAAAGAAAAGCGAGAAACACATAGATGTTAAGGAGTGTTGGTTCCGGATATTGAGAAAATGGATTAAACAAATAAGTAAAAAAGTTCCCAGTCTCTTCTGAATGCGCTTGGTAATATTCCTGTGCAAGCGCTTTATCCTTCGTAATGTGGTACAATGGATCGCCAGTCTCAATATATTGAAAGAGTATGAATGGCCCACTTCCAATGAGTATTCCCATAAAGAGCAAGGAGAATAGACGCATGTTCCTTGTTTTTGTTAACTCAACGCAAAGAAGGAACAAAAAAAGTATTATGAATAGTTTTATGAAAAGACCAATTCCCAAAATAATACCTATTAAAAAGAATTTCCAATCACTTTTATAAAACAAATAAATGGAAAAGCAAACAAGCATGAGGAAACTAACAAGAACATCTGCTTCAAGAACAGTAGAATATTTGAGATTCAGGGGGAAGATTGCGAGGAGAAATGCAGCTAAAAACGCTTGTTTTTCCCCATACAAAAATTTTATCACAAGATAAGTAAGAACAATACTCCCTAATGAAGATAAAAAGGGGAGAAGAATGACTCCAAGATGGCTCGGACCAAAAAGAACAACAAAAAAAGCAACAATTCCCACAAACACATATCGTAATGCTGGACCATGGTGAATTTCGTGAATATCATACGCATCATGAAGCATGTTCATTGCTTCTGTAGTATACAGAACTTCATCCGCAGTAACATTTTGGATGTAAAGGAGCCGAAGAACGATTGCGAGAAAGAGTATAGAGAATAGTAAAAACCGATTTCTGTGAGGGTGTTGAAAAAAATAAGAAAAATTAAGCATACTCTTCTGCTTCCATAACCAATTGCGCGAGTTTTTTGTAATCCATTGCGCCAGGAGATCGTTTTGCGTATTCAAAGATATCCTTTCCTTGGCTTGGCGCTTCGCGAAGCTTGGAATTCATTCGGATTGGATTCGCGACAAGTTCTTCATATCCGCGTTTAATCTCTTTGAGTGTTGCGACGCATGCCTTGCTTCGTCGGTCATATAATGTGGGAATAACGAGCGTAATTTTGATGTCATGATCAAAGAGTTCATTGATCTCAGAAACAGTTTGTGACATCTTTTTGAGCGCGTCAAGCGCAAGGAAGTCTGTGGAAACAGGAACAAACGCTTCGTTTGCGTAAAGGAGTGCGTTGACATTCAGCAAGCTCAGTGACGGCGGACAATCGATAAGGATGTAATCATAATTAAAGATTGGTTCCAATTTTCGCGCGAGTATGGTTTCTCTGCTTGTTTGACCGCTCATGATAAGTTCTGCTTTTGCGAGGGAACTGTCGCTGGTGATAATATCAAGACCAGGAGCGACATTGACAATGCAGTCATACGGATCAGCGTCATTAATCATAAGATCATAGGTTGTTTTTTCGTTTTGCACGCAAAGGCTTGTTCCTACGTTTCCCTGGGGATCAAGATCAATGATCAGAACTCGTTTTTCGTTTGCTGCAAGCGCAGTTGCAAGATTGATGGTTGTTGTTGTTTTAGCAACACCACCTTTTTGATTAATAATACAAATTTTCCTCATCAAACATCACCCTCTTTTTGAAATGTTCTATATTCTGTATCACTGTCATCCGTATGGATGTGAGATGTATGGAATTTGCAACATGGGCAAAGTATATAAAGTTTTTTGTTTGACGACGGGAAAGTTTTCTCCAAAAAATTTATATTGTTCAAGAGAATAATAAACGGTGAGGCGGGGACTTGAACCCCGATACGCCCGCTAAGACGAAATGGCTCTCTGAAGCCCATCTTATCGATGGGTTTCATCAGGCCATCGCAATACCTTTATGCGACCTCACTAATATTCTTGACAATTTTTAAGAGTGGACTTATTAAATAATTCTTCGACGAGTTTTCCGAAAATCTTACGGACATTCCGAAGGATTTTCGGATAACGCGAATACGTTTCGGGATTTTATTCTTTTCTGCTATTTTTTTCGGATAATCCGAAAGGATAATATATGATGAAATACTTTTTAAAGAACCTCAATTAACAAAAGTAGAGTAAACAAGGTGTAGTGTTCATGGAAAAAGAAGTAAAACAAATCGCAAAAAAATACGCGTTGCAAAACGCAGTGAAATTCAACGGCACAGCAACAATGGGAAATGTCATTGGCAAAGTCCTCGCTGAAAAACCAGAATACAAAAAAGAGATCCAGCTCGTCCAAACTATTATCGCGGCAGTGATTAAAGAAGTAAACACGCTCACTCCAGACGAACAAAAGATTCAATTCGCGCTCTTTGCAGAAGAACTTGAAAAGCCAAAAGAAGAAAAGCACGGATTAAAAGAACTTCCAACGCATCCATCTGGAGAAAAAGCAACATTCCGTTTTGCGCCATCGCCATCAGGGCCATTACATATCGGTCACGCGTATATTATCTCCTTAAATTCTCTGTACGCGAAAAAATACAAAGGAAAAATGATTTTGCGAATTGAAGACACTAACCCAGACAACATTTATCCTGACGCGTATCATCTCATTCCAGAAGACGCGAATTGGCTCACGAAAAATAATGTCGCAGAAGTGCTTGTTCAATCTGATCGAATGGAATTATATTATTCTTACGCAGTTCGTTTACTAGAAGAAAATTTTGCGTATGTTTGTCTTTGTGACGCAGAAGAATTTAGAAAAATGTGCCAGCAAATGCAGGCATGCCCATGCAGAGATAATACTGCAGAAGAAAATCTCAAGCGCTGGAACTCCATGATTACGACGTACAAGCAAGGAGAAGCAGTCGTGCGATTCAAAACAGATATTGAACATAAAAATCCCGCAATGCGCGATTTCCCTATTATCAGAATAAATGAATCACCGCATCCAAGACAAGGAGAAAAATACAAAATCTGGCCGTTGATGAATTTCGCAGTGGCGATTGACGATATGGACACAGGAGTTACTCACACGCTTAGAGGAAAAGACCACGCAGATAACGCAAAGCGTCAGGAGTTTATTCATGCAGCGTTGAAAGTTGACACGCCAATTTCCGTTTCCGTGGGCAGAATTAATTTTACAGGAACAGAGGTGGAAGTGTCCTGCTCCAAAACAAGAGCAATGATTGAGAGTGGTCAGTTTGAAGGATGGCAGGACATTCGAATTCCATTTATTGGCGCGTTAAAACGGAGAGGATATCAGCCAGAAGCGTTCCAAAAATTCGCGACAGAAATAGGCATTTCATTGGCAGATAAAACAGTGGACATGGCTGAGTTCTTCAAATCTCTCAACGCGTTCAACAAAGAAGTGATTGACGCTGCTGCAAATAGATATTTTTTTATCAAAGATCCCGTTGAAGTGCACATAAAAAATAGTCCAAAAAAACATATTGCGTTGGATTTGCATCCTGAAACAAAAAAAGGCGGCAGAACGTTCGAAGCAAACGAAACATTTTATCTTGCGAAAGAAGATGTCGAGCAAATAGAGGAAAACGAGCTCACCAGGTTAATGGATTGTGTGAATTTCACAAAAAAAGAAAAAAACTATATTTTTGTGAGTGAGGATTATGAGTCGTACAAAGCGCATGGTAAGCGCATCATCCATTGGCTTCCAAAACAAGGAGAGCATACTGTTGTCGAAGTTCGCATGCCTGATAATACGATTGCTAAAGGTCTTGGAGAAAAAGCGATTGCAGAGTTAGAAGTAGGCGCGATTGTTCAGTTTGAACGCGTTGGATTTTGCAGGTTGGATGAAATTGAAGGAAATACCTACAAATTCTGGTATGGGCATAGGTAGAATGAGTTTCTTCTCTTTTTCCTTTTAATTTTTTCTCAAGGTTCAATCTTCGTAATAACTACTTGTTGAGGTTGTGTTGTGACACGATATGTCGCGTCTGTTTTTATGGGCGTGTTCGTGAGCGGATCTTTGTTGTAAGGATAGGTATCTTCAACAGTTATCGTAACAGAAAAAGGAGACATGGTATCAATGGTAAAATCATTAGAGGCGAATGATTCTGTACTCGCAATGAGTTTTCTTCCTGGAGCGCATGTCACGACGTAGTTTGCGAAGTTATCAGCTCCTGCGCCTCCTGATGCAGTAGAACAGCTGAAGAGAAAGATAACAGCGTCAGAAGGAAGATAAGTTAATGCTTGGCAAAAGGAAGCATCAGATTTATCAAGGTAATAGGATTCATCTGTCCCATACCCTAATTGAGATCCATCCGGACTTCCATGCGCGGCAAGAGTGAAAAGATGCATATCTTTAAATGCGTCAGGATCTCTATCAAAAAATGTATCGTCTTCAAGAAAACTGACAGTGACATCATAAGTATTTCTCGCTTCAGCGATTTTCTTTTTAATGTCCGAATTTTGAAATGCTCCATTCCAATCATTTTGAGAGAAAAGAAGAAGCATGTTTGGTTTATTTGTTTGTACTTCATGAAAGAGCGTATCAGCGTTATATCCTAAAGCAGCATAACGCACTACTTGATAGGGTTTTAACACGGGTTTATTATCTGCATCAACAAGATCTGCAAGACTTTTTGCGTCAGTAGGATTTCCTAGCATTTGAGCAAACGGAGCAAGATAACTTCCATTTGAAAATATTTGCTCTCCTGCGGCATTTCTGATTCCAAGAAGTTCAATCAAATAAGAATCATCTTTTCCAGCGCGCGCGTACTGGACAGCGTCAGCTCCTCTTGTAAAAAGAGGATCTCCTTTTCTGTTCTTGAGTTTTGCAAGAGCAGCGAGTTGATCTTTTGTGACCACATTGTATGCAGCGCGAGAATAATCGTCGGCAGTTTTGAACAAAGGCCTGCCATCAGGTGTTTTTATTTCACTGAAAGAAATAAACGCGTCAAGTGTTGTTGATTGTTGGAGAACTCCCCCAAGAACAGGAAGAAGCTCTCGCGCAGTGGTAAAGACCTCTTTTCCTGATTCATCTTTGATTGCATGTAATTTTCTGATTGCGTCTGTGGAAATCTTTTTATCTTTTCGCATAAGCGCGGCGGACGCATAATCCTGCGGCGTTGCAAAGAGAGGACTTCCATCTCCATTAACTATCGATGCCAATTCCTGAGCAAAAGGGATATCCCCACCTGATGCCTTGTAAAGGACAACATCTTCCCAGGTTTTAAAGATGGAATCTGTCTGATCAGTGCCATCTTCAGTGATCTTTAGAAGATCAACAATGTCTTCAAGTTTGCCATCATTTACTTTGTATAACGAGAATCCAGGCTTGTCACAAACACGATGAAGGGAATTGTTGAGAGAAGTAAGAACAAGTGCAGCGGCTTGCGCTTCTTCAAGAGTCCCACCTTTTTGTTGAAATTGCTCAACTTCCTGCGCAGTGCAAAAAAGCTGCGCTCCATCAACAGATTGTAAAACCATAAAATCCTGCGTTGGCAGCGTGTACCATATGGAAGTAGCGTCAGGGTCTTCTGGAAGCTGAACAAAAGGAGCGGGAAAAATAGAATTATTGAGAGGAACTTCAATACTCTGTGCGTGGGGAGTGTAAACAGATAATGCATTCGCTTCTTCAAGAGTAGGACTAGAAGAAAGGAGTGTCATCAGTGCGTAGAGGGGCAGTTTTGTTCCTTTCATGGAGTAGAGGGATACTTTTTGATGAATAATAGTAGGAATTTTTTCTTTTTAAACGTTGTGACATAAAACTTTCGAGAAACTTATTTAAAGAACAACAAAACTAAAATTTTTATGAGCCTCACATTTCTCAAACAATCATTGACAGAACCAAGAAAGATTGGTGCGATTACTGAATCTTCTGAAGAGCTTGCAGAGAAAATAATCTCTGTTGCGGAACTAGAACGTGCAGAGACTATTGTGGAGTTAGGACCAGGGACAGGCATTTTTACAGAGAAAATAGCAGAGCACATAACCCCAAGCACGTTATTCTTTGCGCTTGAAATAAACGAAACCTTTGTCGAAAAAACAAAAGAGCGATGTCCTGATGCGCTGGTGTACAACGCAGGAGCAGAGGAGATTTGCAAATATCTTTCTTTGCATAAAAAAAACAGTTGTGATTGCATTATTTCCAGTCTTCCGTTTGCAAGTCTCGACGAAGAAACACAAGAAGCCATATTCAATGCAGTAAATAACGCGCTTGCGCCAAACGGACAATTCATTACATTTTCTTATTTCTACACAGCGTTGCTTGAACAAGGGAAATATTTTAAGAAATTGCTTCATAAAAATTTCTCAATTATTGAAAGGTCAGATATAGTCTGGCTAAATGTTCCTCCTGCGTTTGTATATTCATGCAGGAAGTAAGTAAATACTACTCAAAAGGGACGATAAACTTTATAAAGCTTTTCCCTAACCTTTGTTTTATGATTGAAGTAAACAAAGGGCTTGGTTTAGCAAGTTTGGTATCTATTTCTTTAGCAAGTACTGTTGCGTATGCAAAAGACGGTTCTGGTAAAAGAGAAGTTGCGGCAATGTTTGCAGAGGACAAATCTCCTATTGCTTGTTCTACATTTACTGAGTTTGAAGGGTATAATCAAGTGTATGCGCTTTTAATCAATGGAGATCGACATGAAGTAAGGCATCTCGCAAATATAACGCAGGCAAAATCCACTTTAGAAAGATTAGGAGTATCTCCTGAGAATATTGCCGTAGTCAATCAATCAAATGTGAGCATTCAGGGAAGAGACAAAGAGGAATACGATGCTCAATTCGCGCAAAACCAAGTGTATCCCAGTAATGGAGCTGGAGTCAAAGAAGCAACGACATATTTACGCGACCATATTCAAAGAAATGATCTTGTTATTGTGTACACAACAGGACATGGTTTGAATAATTGTGTTGTAATGAACACGAGCTGCTACACAGTTGATGAATTACTCACTGATCTTTCATTTATGAAAGAAAAAGAAGCAGAAGCAATTTTTATTTCTGATCAATGTTATAGCGGATCACTCCCTAAGAAAGCAGTAGATGCGGGATTTAAAGTAAAACACGCGTTTGCGCCTATTGTTGAAGAAAAACCCACGCAATGTCAGCTTTTTATTCCGTATGTCTGGGAGACAATTGAGCATTGTATCGATGTCAATAATGATGGAAAAACAACATTTGCAGATAGTGCTCTTTTCGCGAGTGCGCATTATAGAACAGAAGAAGAATATCAAGGATTAAGTTATCAGGGAGAAGAAAGACGCCTTGATTTCAATAAACAAGGAATGAGAGAAACGATGACAGATGTATTTCTAACAGAAGTGAATGAAGAATCAAAGGAAAGATACAGTAAACGATTTTCTCTTGAAGATATTGCGTCGCTAACAACAGGCTTTGTCACTCCTGCAAACGCAAACAGATTCCCTGAACGATTTAGCGGAGCAGATATTAAAGCGCTTGTTAAAGAAGATATAAGTCCAGAAGTTGCGCAGACATACGCGACAAGATTCAATGGAGAAGATATTGTCGCGCTGATAAAAGAAGAAATTCCTACGTTAATCGCAGAACAATACGACCATCGTTTTGGAGGAAAAGATATTGCTGCTTTACGCGAAGCAAATGTAGATCAAAGTAAAGCATTAGAATATGAAACAAGGTTTACTGGTGAAGATATTGTTGCTCTTGTGAAAGGAGAGATTACTCCAGAAGAAGCAAGAAAATATGCTGCACGATTTAGTGGAACGGATATTGTCAAGCTCATTACTGCAGGAATATCTTCTGAGATTGCAGAACAATACGAAAAGAGAGCGCAAGTAAATTTTATAATTCCATTTGTAGAGGCAGGAATAGAGGCAGAAACAGTTCTTCAATATGAGGAACGTTTTAGATATCAATTAGCTCCTCCTGCAAAGGGAGGCAGAGAACTAGAGCCATTACTCATAAAACTAGTAGATGAAGATATTCCAGTAGAGGTCCTAAACAAATACTCTTATCGATTTGATGGAGGAGATGTTTTTAGTTTAGTAACACAAAACATCCCTAATGAAGAAGCGATAAAATATGATATTCGTTTTGGTGGTCTTGACATAGGAAAATTAATTGAAAACAATATTGCACCAGAAGACGCTACACAGTATGACGAGTTTTTTAAAGCAAGCGAAATTATTATGCTCAGAAAAGCAGGAGTCTCAGCTGAAATAGCAAACACCTATGCGCCACGTCTTAATGCGCCAGATATTATTAAAGAGCGAGAAGAAAAAGGAGAAAGTGCAGAAAGTGGAGAGAGTATACAAGCAGAGAAATTAAAACAGTGCGGAACTATTGCTGGCGGATTAGCAGCATTAGTAGGATTATTCTACGGAATTTCAAGAATCAGAAGAATACGATAATAGAAAAGAAAGAATAAATTAAAAAATTAAAGTTTGAATAAGAAAATCACTCAAAATAACATTCTTTTTCTCGACGGTAATTGTTCTTGACCTGCTTGCGGCTGCGCTCCGCTGAATGGGGGCAATGGCGCGCCAAACTGCGGAATAGGCTGCATTTGATCTGCAGCGCCCTGTTCGCCAGGCTGTTGTTCAGGTCCGGGATATTGGAATCGTCCTAAATCAGCAGGAAGTTGTGGAGCTTGTTGGACGTCAGGCATTTGTGGTCGAACCTGCATCGGTTGCGGTCCTTGCCGTTGCATGTAGGGGTTAAAATCTTTAATCTGCGCTTTTGGGGTTTGCTGTTCTTTGACAAGATCCGCGATAGCGAGCATTCCTTCTGCGATCTTTTCGTTTTGTTCCATGATCTCATCAAGTTTTGCGAATAATGGACCTTCTTCTTTGCTCATTTTATCGTTAAAAAGAACAAGAAGTTGTTTCACGACAGCGCTCAATTTGTTCATGGATTCAATCATCAACTGTGTCTCTAACGTTAACTTAGGAATGTGCGCATAATGTGCCTTTGTCTCAAGAACTTCGTGTTTTGTCTGTGCGAGTTGTTGTTCAACATCTTGAACAGCCTGCGTGTGAACACCAAGTTGTTTCTGCATTGCAGTGTGCCGCTTCATCAGTGCTTTTTCTCGTTTTCTGACATCAGAAGCAAGGGATTTGACGTGTTTCTTTAAATCCTTGACATGCTTCAGTGAACCATCTTTGAGAACAGATTTTACAGGTTTGACTTTCATATGTTTGATGACAGTGGTTTTTTTAACAACTGTTTTTGTTTTTCCTGTTTTTTTCTTTTTTGCAGATTTTTTCCCAGAACTTTTCCCTACAGTGATGGTTTTAACAGTAACAGAACCCTTGTTTTTAGGCTTTAATGGTTGAGCAGCCTTTTTCTCTTGTTGTTTTGGCTGTATTTTTACCTGCGTGATCTCAACGTTTTGATGAGGTTGATTTTTATTGATAATATCGAGAATATTTTTGTCTACAACAGGATTGCCCATATCTACCATATAACACCCCTAGACATTTTTTTAGTGACGAGGGTATAAATACTTTTCGGAAATTACAAGCGTTATGTTTATATATTCCTAAAGAGAGAAAACAAGACAATGGTAGATGCACGACTATTTTCGTATGTCCAGCAGCAACTGCAAGCAGGATATGACGTGAATACAATCCGGAATTATCTCCTGCAAAATCGCTATCCACAGAATGAAGTAGATGCGGTATTTCAAGCACTGCAGCAGGGACAAAGACAACCTTCAACTTCTCCTCAGCCCGCACAACCGCAGCAACAAGGACAAATAGCAACGCTCGTCAATTACTTCAAGCAATATATGCAGCAAGGCTATTCTGCAGAGCAAGTACAAACATTTCTTGTTCAAAATGGGTATCCACAAAATGTTGTTGTTGCAGCAAAAGAAAAAGCAACAAAAAAACCATTCCAACTGCCGCACGTTGCGCTTCCTTCAAAGAAAACGTTCCTCGTCCTTCTTCTCTTCCTTCTGATCGCAGGAGCGCTCGCTGCAACAGCGTGGTTTTTTATGAATTTAGAGACAGAAGAAGAACCAGAAATTGATTTTGACGTGAGTATTGCTGTAGATGTCGTAGCGCCAGGAGAAACATTATACATCAATAATGATTTCATTAATTTCCCTGAAAAGCGGCCATACAGCATGACAGTTTATTACACTATCAATGATAAAGAAACATTGACAAGAATAGATAGCTGGCAGGTTTCTGTGGATCCAACAGATTCCATTCTTGAAGCAAAAAGTGTCAAGCACACAATCCTGCGAACAACAGAAGTAGGAGAATACGAACTGAATGTTAAGTTAAGTTATGGCACCACGACAAAGCAGTTGTATGAGTATTTCACCGTAAGCACAAGCGAAGAAGAGATTGCGCAAGCAGAAAAAGTTGCTGCGGAAGAAGAAGTGCAAGCAGAAGAAACCATTGTTGAAGAGTCTGAAGCTGTTGCAGAAGAGACAACAAGTGAAGAAGCAATACCTGAAGAAACAGAAGAAGTTGTTGAAACAGTTTCAGAAACAGGAATTCCAAGTAGTAATGATTATGTTAATCTTGCGACTGCAAAAGAAGTTGCGAAAACAGACCCCGAAGCAGCTATTGAATATTGTGAGCAGATAACAACATTAGCGCAACAAAATAGTTGTTATTGGAACGTTGCAAGAAATAGTGGCGATAAATCATACTGCGGTTATATTGTTGCAGATTATGACCGAGATGCATGTTGGATTGAGTTTGCGTTCCAGAAAGGAGATTATACTGTGTGCGAGAATATTAGTAATCCATGGATGAAGCAAAGCTGTGAGCAATTAAAAAAGGGAACAGAAGCAGCAGCTCTGCAAGGATATACATGAAGTATTATTAAATCAAAAAAACACTTGCTTTCGCTTCAACAGATCAGGAACTTCTTTCGGATAATACAAAAAAGCAATCACTG
>CAYLMH010000004.1:0-19287 GCA_964385055.1 uncultured Methanosarcinales archaeon | reverse complement strand
TGGGCCGGTAGGGCATGGAAAGTCAATTCAAAAAAGCAATCACTGCCTGAACATCATCTTCACTATTCACTTGTCTGAACCAATAGGTTTTTCCATGCAAAATTGCTTTCACGACATTTGCCATGCGACAAGGACCAAGACAATACGGAACTTCCATACTAACATCTTTATCAAGTCCTTTTTCGACAAGCAAAGAACGAAACAACTCTTGTTTCACCACAGGATTTCCTTTCTCCACATGCCCGCAGCAGCAGCCGTTACAAACATATAATGTTTTACTTTCCATCTAATTCCCTCAGAATGATTTCTTTAATTTCTTGAGGAGATGCGATCTTAATAAATTTTCCTGAAGGATAGACGCAAACAACACTCGCATCTGGATTGCAGAATCCTAAACAATTACACGAAGTGCAAAGTACTTTTCCTGTCCATCCTTGTTGTCTGATCCAAAATTTTATCTCTTTGACCTCTTCTTTTCGAATACGTGGACCGCAGCTGGGCATTGGATTTTCCTGAGAAGAGCGATCATTGACACAAACAAAAACATGAACTACTGGTTTGGGAAAGGAGATGATTTCCATAGGATTAAAAAACAACATGCTCTTCAAAGAGTTCATAGTTTCTTCTTGTTATTGGTGCGCGAAGAACAGCTGTTCGAACATGTTGAGGATCTTCGACAGCATACGCGACAAAGAGAACAAAATTTCCCTTCATTTGAGGAGGATATTGTCCTGTGGAAGAATTATGGTCTTTGACAAGTGATAGAGAACCTGTTCGTGTAAGGCCTACAAATGCAGAAATATAAGTATCTAGAGAAAGCGATTCTCCTTTTTTATCAGTATCAACACTGAGAGAAGCGCCTTCAAGTCGTTCAGTGAGTGTCGGCAATGCCTGCACAAGAGCAGTATTGTCGCGGTGCTGTAATAATATCATTCTTGGATCATACATTCTCACAAGAGAAGGTTTTCCTTGAGGATCAGTATTATGAGAGATGATTCTGCCATCAACAGTTGCTCGATGTACAAGGTGAACAGTGTAATTGTCCAGAGTATAAGGGTTATCAGCAAAGGCATAGGGGAATTCATCAGATTTTGCATGAAATTGGAGAGTAGAGTGCGTTTGATCGGGAGTTAAGAGTTCTCGAACAACAACAATGCCTCCTGAAGAAACATATGTTTGTCCGACAAGCCCATATTGAAGGATGAGCTCTTGAGAAGGATCTTGTTTTTTATAACAAAAGGTAACAACTTCGCCAGTGCACAGTTCAGAAAGACTTTTCACTTCAATTGCTTTTGCTCGCATAAGAGTACTGCAGAAAAATTGTCTTCTTATAAAGTTTATTGTGTCAAGTTATGAAAGAAGACTCTTATTATTACCTAATGGGTTTAATACCCCGTAGTTTGCTACGGTTTCGAAAACCCATGAGCGTAATGACACAAATTCCGTTAAGAAAATTCACCGATACCCCGCAGCTTGTTGCCGAATGCAGGGCATGAGCGCAACTAAGGAATGATAATTCCTGTTGCTGCGATTGGGATGGTGAATTTTTAGGAATTTGTATTCATTTCATTTCTCAAAGGACTCAACGAACTCCTTATCATCAATAAATTTTCGACATGTTCCTCTATAACAATCTTCAAATGTATCTCTTTTGAGAACGAATGCGTTAACGGGAAGTAATTTCAGATCAACAAGAGAAGGAGCATGAAGTATGTGCATGTATCCTTGGCTATAGAAGGCAAACAAGTTATGAAAATCACGACTAAACGCAGATCCATATCCTAGAGAAGAATATTCTTTCTCTAAAATAATCTGTGAACGAAACAACGCATATTCCGCAACAGAAACACTGGAAGGAGTAGGATGATCATACTGTTGTGCGAAGATCTGCATAAAATCAGCATTCCTGCTTTCAATCCATTGTTTTCTACCAGGATCATAAAAAGAATCGAGCTTCAGAAAAAGCTCTTTAATGATATTCTCAACGTCATCATCATGTTTTACCTCAAACAAATACGTTGCAAACAAAAGGAGTGCAGCATAATCTTCAAGAAATTCTTGGTGTTGTACGTTGTTTCCAAGGGAACTATGCGCAAGTTTTTTATGAGCATAATGTTTTTTTAAAAGATTCTGAAACAAAACAGTGGCCTTTTCATAACCCTGAGAAGAGCAACCACCGCGTTCTGCCATAACAAATGCAATGCCAAGAAGCGCGTTCCAGCTCGTTATTATTTTTCTATCAACAAAAGGTTGTTCACGTTTTTTTCGAAGCAATAAGAGTTTTTTTTCGATAGCAGGTACTGTCTCTAACTTTTTCTTCGTTAAATGAATATTGCCTTCAAAATTTTCATCCAAGAGATACAAAGAAGCAAAAGCAGCGTACTCTGCTGGCGATAAAACTTTTTCCAACTCCTCTTTTGTCCAAACATACGTTACGCCTTCTTCATGGGCAGTATCTGCGTCATGGCCAGAATAATACAAGTTATCTTCTTCAAATGTCTCCTCAAGACAAGAAATAATGTTCTCTGCAACTTCTTTGTACGCATTCTTCATCAACACTTTGTAAGCAACACTAAACACCCAAAGAAGCAGTGCTTGGTCATACAGCATTTTTTCAAAATGCGGAATTGTCCATTGTTGATCAATACAATAGCGATAAAATCCTCCTTGAAGATGATCATGAAGACCACGCGTTGCAAGAGTATCTAAAATGCTCTCAACAATATTCTTCACCGCATCATGTTTTGTCTCTTCATAATACGCAAGCAAAAAAAGGAGGGTGTTGTGTGGTGGAAATTGCGGGCCGTGGTGAAAACTTGCAGTAGAGGTATCAAAAGAGCGAAGTATGGTTTCAACAACTTCCTCTTGAGCAAGAGAAGTGCTGGTGCTCTCAGAAAAATGTTCAGGCACAAATGGTTCAAAAGAGGGAATCTTTTTTTCGTGCAAAGAAGCCACGTGTTCTAAGATTTGAAGTAAGCCAGGCATCCCACATTTCGGAATAACTGGAACGTACGTCATTGCGAGCATGGGCTTTTTGTCAGGAGTCAGAATAACATTGAGTGGCCATCCTCCATGTCCTTGTTGCTCAATCAAAAATGCCATCATATATTGATCAATATCAGGGCGCTGTTCTCGATCAACTTTGATTGCAACAAATTGATCATTAAGAAAGTGCGCAATTTCAGGATTCGAAAACGCTTCTGCTGCCATAACATGACACCAATGGCAGGTCGCGTAACCCACAGAAACAAAAAGAAGTTTATTTTGTTTTTTCGCGTGCTCCAATACTTCAAGAGACCATTCTTGCCAATGAATGGGATTATCTTTGTGTTGTTGGAGGTATGGAGATGAGGAATGCGCAAGGTTATTTTGATGAAAATCTTTCATGAGTATAAGCTTTTGCTTCTTCTATAAGTAGTTTTTTGTCAAACAAATCTACTTTTTCATCTCTTTCTTTGACTTCCAGAAAAAGAATCCTACTGCTGCAAAGGTAATTGTTGGTGAAGCCCAATGAGGGATATTATACCCAAAACTATCCAACAGCATAAATGATCCTAAAAATAAGATCGAATACATTGCGCCATTTTTCAAATATTTATACTTCTTAATGCGCTCAACGTTGCTCACAGTGACTTGCCGCAAAACAATCGCACCTAGTCCATTTCCTATCAAAATAAGAGGAACAGAAAGCGTAAACGCGAATGCGCCTAAAACTCCATCAATCGAGAAAGTTGCGTCAATAACTTCAAGGTAGAAGATCTTGCTGAGGTCTGTCTTCTTCTTGTCCATCAAATGTTTTTCCTGTTCTGCAGCGTTTTCCTTAAAACCATGTGTAATGAAGAATGCAGTGGAGCCAACGACAGCGCAAAATGCCATGAATGGATTTTCTTTGAGCGCGTACCAGACAATAAGAGAAAGCAAAACAGAAACAACTGCGAAGAACCAAACTCCTTTGGATTGAATATATTCTTCACCATATAATCCATAATGTTTTGGTTCTAAAAATATCCAGTGGAAAAAGAGGAATATAAGAAAAACACCGCCTCCAATTAAAAGAAGAGGAGCCGATGTTTCCACTGCTTCAATAACAGAAGGATCATTGCTGAATGTCGCAAACAATGCTTCGACTGGACCAAGGGTTGGATTGACTGCCCAAACAATAGCCCATGGCAATAATCCTCTAATGACAAAGACTGCAAAGAGAATACCCCAAATCAAGAACCATCGTCGGGCTTTTTCTCCCATAGTGGAGAGAACTTCTGCGTTGATGATTGCGTTATCGATGCTGCTGATAGTTTCAAATAAACAAAGACCAGCAATGATGAGAATGATACTAAATATTTCCATACGAGGCCCAATACAATGATAAGTTAATAAAGATTTTGTTTAATACAAATATCCCCAGGTATGCAATCGATCAGAATCATTAACCCATTTCGCGCCAATATCTACACGATAGAACATGTTCTGCAGCATAATGTTTTTCACGCGGTTATACGCTTGTTTTCGCGCGTCATCAACAGTGGTTCCAGAACCAGTAATGACCAGCGCATAACCAGATTCTCCTGCAAGTCGAAGATCATCTTCCACCATTTTAACATCGCCAAGATGAACACCTTCCCAACTTGGTTTCCTAAAGAGAACAGAGGAATCTTTGTAGACAGCGAATGTTTTTGGATCATCAAACGGAAATGGAGGAACAGCGACAACAACGCCTACTTGAAATCCTTTTTTTGTTTTGAGATCAAACTGCTCTCCTTTCGCAAGCTGATACATCAAATCTCCCCAAGGATTCAGTATTCCTTCCATCTGAATGCTGATCGTAGGATACCCAAAGCGACAAGTAAATTCAAGAGGATGAATGCCATAACGATCTGCGATGCAATTAATGTCCACATAGCCCACATAATTAGATTCTGCGAGAAGTGGTTTCATTTTTTCCAAGGTTTGTTTGTAAATCTCACAACTCGGCGCGAAAAACATCAGTGTCCCCATCTCACCAGTAAATGGTCCAATGTCTCCAGGAAACATTCTTTTGTGTTCAAAATTGACACAAACAGGAGTGATAAACTCTTTACCATTAAAAAAAGCGCCAACCGCGACTTCAACACCAGTAACATATTTCTGAAGCTGGAAATGTTTTGCCTTCTTAGACCATGCTTTTCTGTTATGCATCATGACTTCAAGAAGATCTTTGCCATCTTCTTCTTCTGCGATAAACAAAAGTGCTTTTTGATCAGAACCAATAAAACCACTTGGTTTAAGGACATATCGCCCAGGAGTTTTCTGTAAAAAGTCAATCGCTTCATCCATGTTCGTAAAATTCCAGCGAGGAAGAACGTTTACTCCAACACGTTTGAGTTCTGATTGACCAAACTCGCGATCTTCTTCAAGACGATCAGTGTATGCTGTTCCGCCGACAACAAATTTTCCTTCTTTGCGAAGTTTGTCAGCGATTTCTCCAAAGCCAGTGTCGTCGAAAACAATAACGTCTGCCCAATCTACTTCTTCACGCCAGTTGGAAACTTTTTCAAGAATACCATCGTAAACGTCTTGATCAGTGCCGCTTTTGATATAACAACGAACTTTGTGTCCTTCTTTTTGAATTTGCCATGCAAGATCGCCGCTGAGGCTTTCGTTGGAAACAAAGAGAAATTTTTTGTGGCCATTGCCATTTTTATGTTCTGGTTTTATTTCAGGTTTAGTTTCAGGCTTGTGTTCTTTCGTCTCAGATTTTATTTCCTTTCCATCCATACTCTTTTTCTGATAAAAGTTGTATTTATAATTTTGTATTTTGAAAAATCAGAACAACAAAATAAAAACAACAATCGCAAGAATAATTCTATAATACCCAAACAGCTTGAAATCATGGTTGGAAATGTACTTCATAAGCCACGCAATAGCGAGCAAGGCAGTAATAAAAGAAACAACAAATCCAAGAGCGAGAATAGAAAATTGAGCAGAAGTAATACTATTCCCCTCGCTAAAATAGCTAAAAAGCGAATATCCTGATGCAGCAAGCAAGGTGGGAATTGCAAGAAAAAAAGAATATTCTGTCGCAGTTTTTCTGTTCAAGCCAAGAAGCATTGCACCAATAATTGTTGCAGCTGCACGAGAAACACCAGGAATCAACGCAAAACATTGAATCAAACCAATAAAGAAGGCAGTTGCATATCCAACCTGCACAATATCTGCGATCTTCTGTCTTTTTTCTGTAAACTGCTCTATAAAGAAAAGAAATAGCCCGCCGACAAGCAATGCAATCGCAACAACTAACGGAGTAAAGAGTGTTTCCTGGATCCATGTACCCAATAAACCTCCTACAACAAGTGCAGGAAGAACACTAATCAGTATTCTCTTCCAAATTTCAAGAGTGTTTTGTCGTTCTTGAGTATTTTTTTGCACAGGAATAATTTTCTTTCGAAAATAAAGAAGAACTGCAAGAATTGCGCCAGATTGGATCACGATGTCAAAGAGCGTTGGAAATGCACCAGTGAATGAAACAATGTTGTTCACAAGAATCAAGTGTCCTGTGGATGAGATGGGCAAAAATTCAGTAATGCCTTCAACAATACCAAGGAGCACTGCGATAATGAGGTCGTTCATTCTCTGGAATAATGCGTTTTGGTATAAATTGCTTGTTGTTTTGGGAAAAGATTTATATTCTTGTATAGGATAATAACGCCCGGAGTGGGATTTGAACCCACAGAAGCTCCGTGCATGGAACTAAAGAGGATCGCCGAAACCTTTAGTCGCCTAAAGGTTTCATCAGTCCTCCGCAATACCAGATTATGCGATCCGGGCATCCAATTTCTTAGAACAAACTTATTAATAGGTTTATCGACGAGTTTTCCGAAAATCTTACGGACATTCCGAAGGATTTTCGGATAAGTCGAATATGTTTCGCCAAAAACTGAAAAACAGCGAAAATTTTCGGATGTTCCGAAAGACATAAAAGCAAAAGAGTAGTATCTTTTCGCATGGAATACACCACAACAGAACAAATAGCAGGAAAGAAGATCACAAAAACACTTGGTTTAGTCGCAGGAAACACTGTCCGAGCACGCTGGGTTGGCGCAGACTTCATTGCAGGTCTGAGAAACTTGGTTGGTGGCGAAGTTGTTGAATATACTCGTTTAATGGCAGATACAAGAGAACAATCTGTTCAACGTATGCTTGAAGAAGCAAAGAAGCGTGGCGCGAATGCAGTTGTCTCAGTTCGCTTTCAAACATCGACTATTGCACAAGCTGGAGAAGAGATTCTCGTGTATGGTACTGCTGTTGTGGTAAAGTAGAGAATCTAAAAAATATGGATTTCCCTACTCATCCTCATCGCTCTTCCCAACCTCAACCTTCACATCTTCCTCTTTCTTCTTCACTTTCGGTCGCTCCCCTAATCGTTCAATATATCGACATTTAGGGAACGTACTACATCCCAAAAATGTTCCATACACTGATTTACGTAAAATTAAAGGAGCTTTACACGTCGGACAAGGTTTCGTCGTCTTTCCGCTTTCAATATCATGAATTTCTTTAGCAGAAACTCCTTCATGTTTCGTTGGACAATTCGTGTTCAAACAAAACTGTACAGGTCGTCGTGCTTTCTTAATGACCTGAATAATTGGATGCTTGCAAACATCACAAATTTTATCTGTTGGTTTAATCAATGAAGCAGCAGGAATCTTAAAGGTTTTTTCGCAGTCAGGATATTTTGAACATGCAATAAATAATCCAAACTTCCCGCGCTTCAACATCAATGTCCCCTCATGTTTACAGTGCGGACATGGACCAATAGTAGAAGCAATCTGCTGCGCTTCGCGATTCGCGCCAATCAATTCTGTGCCAATATGCTTCTCATGTTTCTTAAAGATACCAAGTATTTTTGTCAACACTTCTTTTGCTTCTTCCAAAACCTGCGCAGGTTTTTTCTTGTGATCCTGAATTTCATCCATCTCTTCTTCAAAATGTCGTGTTAATTGCTGATCAAGAATAGAAGGACAATATTTTTCCAGCGTTTCAACAGTTTGAATGCCAAGTTTTGTTGCGCCAAGCGTCGTCGGATCAGCATACCCTCTGTTAAACAGCGTTTCAATAATAGACGCGCGTGTTGCTTTTGTGCCAAGATTTTGTTTCTCAAGCTCTTTAATAATAGAAGCGACAGTATAGCGTTTCGGAGGCTGCGTCATCATGTCATGTTTCACAATCTCCTTGACCTTCACGCTATCGCCTTTTGCAACAAGCGGCATTTCTAATTCTTCTAATTTCACGTAAGGCATATAAAATTCGTGCCAGCCTGGTTTGATAGTGCGTGTTCCTTTCGCGACAAAAATTTCTTTATTGACATCAATATCCATGGAATTTGTCTCTCGTGTCGCAGGATCTGAAAATGTTGCAAAGAAGCGTTTCACAATAAGATCATATAATCGCGCTTTTTGTCCATCAAGATGCGCTCGTTGACCAGTGGGATAAATAGCAGGATGCGCAGGATCTGTTTTCTTGCCGTTGTTTGGTTTCAAAACCCCTCGTCCAAGTAATCGACCCGCAAGTTCTTTGTATTCTGGATTTTTCTCAAGCGCTTGTAATAATTTTTTATACCCCAGTTGTTCAGGTAATTGTTGGGAAGAAGTTCGCGGATAAGAAATGAGTCCACCTAAATACAACTCTTGCGCAATCTCAAGTGTTCTTTTTGGTTGATATTTCAGACATCTATACGATTCAGTCTGTAACGTCGTCAAATCAAAAGGAGTAGGAGGGGCTTGTTCAAATTGTCGTTTGGAAATTTCCGCGATCACCGCAGGTTTTCCTTTGGTATGCTCCATAATTTTTTCAGCTTTTTTCTTGTCAAAGATGCGATCATCTTTGTGCCATGCAGAAAGCGCGACGTCTTTTTTATGTTCATTCTTCACAGAACCGATGAGTTCAATTTGCCAGAACGGTTCTGGTTTGAAAGCCATGATTTCCTTTTCTCTATCAACGACAATCTTGAGTGACGGACCCTGAACTCTTCCAGAACTGAGAATCTTAAAACTTCCTGCAGCTTTAACAGCTAAACTTAACGCTCGACTTAAATTAATCCCATAATACCAATCAAGTTCGTGTCGTGTCAGTCCTGCATTAGTCTGCCCCCAATTAATGGTTTTTTCAGGATGTGTGTACGATTCACGAAGTTCATCAGTCGTTAATGTAGAATATTTCATTCGTTTTGCGTCATGTTCTTTTTTATTGCAGCAAAATTTGAGAATGTTAAACCCAATAACATCTCCTTCAATATCGTAATCTGTCGCAAGAATAAAAGAAGTTGCTTTCTTTGATAATTTTTTTAATGTTTTGACAAACGCGGCAGTGTGTTCCGCGCCTTTGTCCACTTCAGATGTTTCTACCCATTTGACATCAAAAACAGGATACGTCCACCCTTTTTTTTCAGATTCAGTAATGGTATAGAGATGACCCGCTGCTGGCGCAATAACAATATCTTGTTTACCATGCGTGAGTTCCCAATACGTGACTTTTCCATCTGTTTTTTTGATAGGCTTGCCATCTGCTAATGCTTCTGCGATCTTTTTTGCAGCGCTTGGCTTCTCGGTAATTATTAATTGATACGACATTGTATTTTGTAGGAAAGTGAGTACTGATATAAAAATGTAGGGGTCGAGTGTTTTTTCTTTTTAAAGAAAAGAATTAGATTCTCGACGAGAAAAAAGAGAATTCTACCACAACAAAACTTGTTCCTTGAAATAATTCAAAATTCGAGGCAATTTGTCAATGTTCTTAATGGTCTTCATGTATTTTCTGCGCATGGTTCGCGCGTCTTCCCGCTGCATTCCTATAGTTGTAATATAAGTAATACTTTTGTCAAGAACAGTTCTCTCTTTTTCCACAACTTCAGAAATGCCATACGCGTCAGGGTTTGCGTAGACTTTCCCGCCTTTCTGTAACCCAAAAATACTTGTTGTGACAAGATCAATGACATTTTGATTTTCCTTCAAAAAAGTGATGGTATCAAAAAACTCTTCTTTTGTTTCTGTCGGAAATCCAAACATAATATAGGTCGCGTTTCGAATTCCTGCTTCGTGGCTTTTTTGAAGAACTTTTGCAGCAATCTCGACTTGCGTTCCTTTTTTCATGAGATCAAGAATGCGTTGATTGCCAGATTCAACACCCAGGAGACGGTGTGCAACCCAGACGCGTATAATTCAGGAAAGACTTCCAAAAGATCTTTTGTAGGGCGAAGTTGACACCACCATTTCACCCCAAGCGGTTTAAGCATTGCCGCAAGTTCGAGCAATCTATTTTTCGCGATCATGTCATCGACAAAAAAGATATACTTCGCTCCACTCTGAATAATAGTCTTACGAATATTGTCAACATTATACTCTAAGTAAGGTACATCAGCAAAATGCGTGCAGAACGTGCATTGTTTGTAAAAACACGTACTGCAGGTTTTGATTGGGACCATTTTTTCCAACAAGAAATATTCTTCAAGAGGATAATCAGAAAAATCAGGAATAGTATCACAATGATATGGATGTTCCTGCGCTCCTTTCTCATGAAGAAGGATTTCTTTATTCTTACTCCGATCATTTTTCATCCCATCATCATACTTCTTCAAGGCAGGATATTTTTGTGCAATAAACTCAACCATTTCCACTTCGTTTGCCATGAATTGACAAAGTGCTTTTATTTTGGAGTTTACCGCAGGACCGCCAACGAGAGTAGCGATTCCATGCTTCTTCAGTTCATCAAGAATCGCTTTGGTGTAGAAGCATTGGCTGCTATAGACTAAACTAAACGCAACAAGATCAGGTTTCTCGTCAAGAATAAAGGACATAAGTTCTTGCAAAAATTCAGGTTGCTGCTCAGCAAGAACAGCTTTGTTGTTCGCGTAATAAATGTCTGCTGCTTCTTTCTCAACAGTTTCAAGAATCATCGCGTACTGTTGCAAGGTTTCTGGAATGTATGGCTTTTTCTGACGAAGTTCTACTATCGCTTTGTGCAATGCAGGAAACCGTAAATAATGAAACTTTGCGTTAAGATCGAGACATTTCACATCAATATCTAAATTGTTGTATAAGAAATTGTTCAAGTAGGAAATAGAGTATGGCAACATAGTTGGCGTACAAAATGGGGGATACACAAGCAGGACTTTCATAGAAGCAAAAAAACAAGGAGTGAATTATAAATGTTTGGCGAAATTAAGAATTTTCACAAATATGTCAAACCCTTTATATATTTCCAACTCCTACAAAACATTATGGATAAAAAATGCAGTACGGTTCAGTTTTATTTTAGTTTTGGCTAAAGCCCACTGCATTGACCAATACAACTTCTGAAGTTTTTTCTTGAATTCTAGAGAGAGTAGAAACATAGTGTTGTCCATTTTGTTCAGAAATTTCTTTTGTTCTTGAAACTGCTTCATGAAGTGGTGAAACAGGAGGAGAAATACATGACAGCAGCACAAACAATTGACGACGTTGCAAACGTCACCACAAGTAGATGGGGAGACGACCTCACAAAACATCGATTAGAAGACCCATACAGATTGCTTCACGCATATCTTGTTATAGGGAACAGAGATGAAGCAAGAATATACCATAGCCAGATTTTAGAGCAGCAACGAGAGCTTGCGGATGGACTTGGACAACATGTACCAATAGAAATGGCACTAGGTCCAAAACATAGAGAGATCCAGGAAGCGCTTTATGGCAATGGAAATTAAACAGAAGTAGTAAACGACACAATTAACACATAACAGATAATGTCGTTTACTATTCCAGTAACGGACAACAAGTATGTTTTATTTGTGTCCGTTACTAATACACCCAAAGATATTTAAAGGAAAAGGCCTAGAAAAACAAGCATGAAAGCAAAAGCACTGTATGGAATTATGCTTATTTTTCTCTTTCTCCTTTTTACAGGAGTAGCGTATGCGCAATATTATTTAGATTATGGCGATGAAAGCGCAAGCGACACCTATTATACAACAGGCGGCGAATTGATTATTCCGGACTGGTATGAAGTGAGTGAAGAAGAAATTCTTTTCTGCCAAGATTGGGCAGGGACAGAAACTCCAAGTGATGTCTACAGCAGCGCAGAAGCAGCAAACTTTCAACCTGTTTCAAAACTCACCATAACGCTTCAAGGTTTCTCCACACCATTATACGACACAACACTCTACGAAATGGGATGGTATGTGCAACCATTAAATGAAAGCATTATGTATACTGTCTATCTTATTGATGAAGAAGGAGACAGCGAAGAAGTCCATACAGGATACGCGACAGCAGAAACAGGAGACGCAAGTTATGAAATCATAGAAACAGATGTTGTCTACACGCATCTTCAAATTCTCATGGAAGATGGATCAGAAGCATTAAAAGTTCCAATCGTCGAAAAAACAAGCTACTAAAATGAAAAAACAAAAAAAAGAGGAAGTGAAGAAAACAAAAACCGCGCATCTGCAGTGGTGGTACCATTCGTTCAGCAAACTTGATAAGGCATTTGCGATGACACTCATTTTTGATATTGCCTATATCCTCGCAATGGCAGGATTATTCATGTTATTCATCGCAATTCTCAGAGCTGTCGCGCTTCCGCTCGCGGCATCATTACAATCATTTATTGGAATCTATCTGAATCTTTCAGCGACAAATGGTGCGACAAATCCTGCGATCACAAACGCGATGAGTCAGTCATTGTATTTGTTTAAATCATCGCTCATCAAATTAGGGATCATCCTAATCGCAAGTTTGGCTGCTTTTTTTGCAGTAACAAGTGCGTACAAGGCAATGATCTGGATGCACCTCAAAAACATAAAACTCACCATAACCTACTTCAAGAAATTCTTGTGGATGAACATGCTCTGGCAATCGTTGTGGTTTCTTGTTGCAGTCATTGTCTTTTTTGGATTTGAAGTGCGTGCAGCAGCAATATTATTGATTATTGTACTTGCAGGATACATGTATTTCACGCCATTTTTTAGATTATTATTGACAGAAAAA
The DNA here is from genome assembly GCA_964385055.1 of uncultured Methanosarcinales archaeon. Taxonomy (GTDB): domain Archaea; phylum Nanobdellota; class Nanobdellia; order Woesearchaeales; family DSVV01; genus JACRPI01. The sequence continues at coordinate 6,289 of CAYLMH010000004.1, read as the reverse complement.
CACACGTGGATTACGCTGTTCAAAGAAACCTTTGTTGTTGGAGTAAAAAAATTCAGGCACTTTGTCGTGCTCATTGGCGTTGCGCCAATCACAGTCTTTGTTTGCGCAATTCTGTTGACGATTATTGTTAATCTTATCGCGCCTCCAACATTGGGCGTAGCGATGCTTGCCTTATTATTGATAACAATGAGTTGGGTACGGTTTTATTTTTTCGTTATTGCAAAGAATGTCACATAAACATAATAAAAATTATTTATTCATATTCAAAAAGGGGTGTTAGAGTGGGAGAAAAAAAAGGACAAGTGACTATTTTCATAGTCATTGGACTCATCCTTCTCTTAGGAATTGGAATTTTTTATTACATCAGAACGCAAGTTATCGAAGCAGAAGCAGGCATTGCGTTAAAGCAGGATGAAGCAGAAGGAGCAGCGCTTGTGGTGCAAAATTATGTCTCCTCATGCCTCGAAGAAACCACAAAACAAGCAATCCTTCTCATTGGACAACAAGGGGGTTATATCAATCTCAGCAGAACAGATGTGCATGGAAGAAGTTTTTCTATTGATGAAACAGATGCAACATCGAGCGATACTGCACCGTTTGGCACACTCCAAATTCCATACTGGTGGTATGAAGACACAACCCACGGCTGCACGAGATGTTCCATAACAACAAAAAATATTCCAACTCTTGAAACAATGGAAACACAAATAGCTTCATATATCACAGATGAATTACAGGAATGCTTGAACAATTTCGAGTCATTAGAACAATATGAGATTACAGAAACAGAAGCGCCAGTACTTACCGCATCTATCGGCGACAAAGCAGTGTATGCGCAACTCAACTACCCAATCACATGGACAAATGGAGACGCAAGCGGATCACTCGAAAATTGGTATGTAGAGAAAGATATTCCATTAAAAGATATGTACAATGCAGCAGCGGAAATTGTTTCGATGGAGATTCGAAATCAGTTTTTCGAGCAGATTCTCCTCAACATTATTAGCGCGTATAGTGGACTTGACGAAGAACGACTTCCACCAATCGCAGCGTTTACAGAAGGATATGAAGTAATATACTGGGTAAAACAAAATGTCAAAGAGCAGCTAGGTCAATATATGGGAACATATTTTCCATTAATCCAGATTCAAGGAACAACCGGTGTTGTGGAATTAACACCAGAGAACAAATATGGAACAGGATTCTTTGCGATGCTCACCAGAGAGAGTGAGTATCCATTTGGAGATCTCAAAGTAAATTTTCTCTCTCCTGTCAATGAAGCAACTGATTATTATATGGAAATAACGCCGAAAGTAGGTGAATTACTGAAGCCAAATAGTTACAAAAGTGAATTTCCACTCAACATTCTTCCACCAATCCAAACAAATCATTATTCATTTTTTTATGATGTGAGTTATCCTGTTGTGGTTTCATTGCGAGACGAAGAATCATTTAGTGGAGAAGGCTACACATTCTTGATTGCGATGGAAGCAAACATCAGAGATAATAAGAACCTTATGGAGTGGGCAAAAGGAGATGGTACGTTTGGGCCATGGGATTCCTCAAAAGTGGAAATTTCGCTCAAAGAAGGCGTTCCAACAACCTATCCTTCAGGCATTGATGCAGAAACAAATGAAACAGTGTATTCGACAGCAGAAGTGCCTGAAAAAACATTGATTTGTGATGCTGCGCAACGATTGAGTGGAACAATTGAAGTCAGCGCGTATAATGGGATTACAGGAGACGCAATCAATAGCGCGTCTGTTGCGTATCGTTGTGGAACGTATAGTACTTGTTTAATGGGCGCGACAAACGCAGCAGGAGATTATGAGAGCACATTCCCTGTCTGTATCGGCGGCGCAGTGCGAATTGACGCAACAGGATATTATACTGCATACAGCAGCATAGATACATTTCCTGAGCAAGATGGAAAAATAATTGTGCTTCTTGAACCAATCAAAAGTGTTCCAGTAGAAATAAAGTTTATTCCAAGCGCGCGATTAAATCAAAGTATGAGTGCTGCGTCATTGCGAAATCTTGCGTTTGACATGAGCAGAACAGATAGTGTTCTTGTCACATTGGAAAAAGTTCCTGACCAATTGTTTGAAACACCATATTCGCAAGTCGTAACTGTTACAAAAGATGAACCAGTCAATGTCAGTTTGGTCAGCGGAACATACACCGTGAACGCATTATTGCTAGATCAGGCAGGAGTCATAATTCCCGCGCGAAATGAGACTTATGGCAATGAAACTGTGGAATATCCAGAAGTGAATATGACTCCCGCAATGCTTGGCCAAATTTCATTAGACACGACAACAGGCCAATGGGAAGTCGCAAGCGATGATCTTCAGTCTGCGAAAGGCGTCACATTTTATGTTTTTAGAATGGATAATCCGATCTATCTTGAAGATTTAGGCGAGCTTGGAGAATTTACAAATTATACGACGGTGTTTAGGGAAGTCGTGGAACCTGAGTGGAAGTAGCTTTTATTACTTTTAAGGAATAAATTTATAAGTTAATAACGGTTTCTCTTGCCTATGGAATCATGGAAAACATTAGCAACAGGAGCAGTAGTTGGTGCAGGGTTAGTTACTATCTTTGGTCTTGATGCTTTGAACAAACATGACGTAAGCATCAGGGATTTACCATACGTGTCTCAGTGGAAAGAAGAAGTATCACGTGTTTACGCGGAACGCAAAAAAGAGGAGTGTGTTGATTGGAGGTATTCTAGTCACAATAAACGTGATGGAAATAATCTTACCATTTATTACCCAAATGAAAGTTGGTTGATGGAGTCAGATGATATCAATGATCTATGCACCTTTATGAAAGATTTTCCATTCCAGACGCATAGGTATCTGCTTGTAGGTCGCGAAGACTTTGCTGAGCGAAGACATAGTCCTACGAATTGGAAGATGTTTGTTGATGGAGAATATCGCCATTTCATGCATTATGGTGATGAAAAATCAGACGTATGTTATGACCATTCTTTTAATTTTGAACCTCAAAGAGTTGAATCATCTGATTATATAACTCCTCGTTTAGAAGGTTTTGAAACAATGATGTATATGTGGTGTGTGCCAGACGAAGTTACGTTTGCTTATTATGCAAAGGACAATTATGACTTTATTGACATTTCTTCAGAAAAATTAGGTCCACGAGGAATGGGAATTTGTGACACCACTGCTAATGCAAATGATCGTTATGTCCAAATTACTGCAATTCCTAAAGAAAAAACTGTTTTGCAACCTGAGCAATAGTTAGGCATAATTTTTTCTAAAATATAATCGCTCAACTCCTTTTGAATCCCCATGCTTTATTTATTTTTTATTAAATAAATAATAGCTAAAGAGAGAAAAATGATTAAAAGGGCATATATTTCCATAAAGGAATGTGATAAGAAAAAAAGAATCACTTCCCCAACGCATCAATCTTCGCAGCGAGGATAAAATCATTCTCACTTAAACCACCAATCGCATGCGTCCATAAAACAAGTGTAATCTTATTCCACGTCCAATGAATATCTGGATGATGCCCTTCTGCTTCTGCAAGAAATTTCACGCGTTCAAGCCATGCTGACGCATCGACAAAATCTTTGAAGGTATAATCTTTCTCAATTCTGCCAGAAACAAGTTTCCATCCCTTGAGCATTTTCAAAAATCGTTGTGCTTGAGGATCAGAAAGTGCTGGTACACCACCTTCGCAAGGTGTGCATTTCTTTTTTTGAAGCTCCATAAAGAATCCCTACCCAAAGAAATATTTAAATTTATGGGTGACAAACAAATGTATCAACAGTCATTGTTTTATGCTCGTAGGGAAGCGCGCGAAGCGTACAAGACTTTTTCTCTACAACCGCATCGTCAAAGCGTTCGAGAACAATGCCAAGATGAACAACTTCTTGGGGATGATTGACACGATCATGAATTTCTGCTCGTTGTTCATATCTTCTATCTAAAAACACAGCGTCAAGTGATGCAATGAGATCAGCATCTTCTCGAACATTGTAAGAAACACGAATAGAAAAAGACGCAGGTTGTGAAAATTCTTGAAAGTAAAGATCACAAGTATATCTTCTTTGGCTCGCAAGGAAAGTGCTTGAAGAAAGATCGGTCGCAGTGCATTCCTTATGATTTGGAGTTACTCCCCCAACAACATGAAACCAACCATCATAACGCATGACATGCGCAGTTGCTTCTTCGATTTCTTGACCATAAAGCCGCGTGTTGTGTTGAAATGCAAATGCCATAGGAAGTGCAAGAGCAAGCCCTGCAAAACCCTGAAATACAGATGAGGTCATAAGAGGAAGAAAATAATATTCTGTTTATAAAATTGTTGACAAAAATGTTAAAAACCTAGAGAACCAGGGATATTCTAAATTATTTCTTCGCTTTCTTTTTCAATTCTTTCAAGTGTTTCACTTTCATGTGCGCTTCGAGTGCTTTTACATGCTTTTTACAATAAGGACAAACCCCTTCTGTTGTAGGTTCATGTGCTTTTTTTTGTTTTCGCCACTTGCTTTCGACCATGGATCATTTTCTTCATGTCCAGATATTTAAAGGTTTGTTTTTTATGGTTTTTTGCTTAACAATAAAAAATACACGCACCTGTAAAACCTTAATGTCAGGGGGACCCATTGCACCAAAAGAGGCGCAAGGGGGTTATAATTATTTTATGCAGAAAATCAAATGATGAGATTGTTTTTCATTCATAATAGATTATTTAAACTAAAGAAAATCACATCTTTCCATGAAAATTAACGACCTCGAACCAATCATCAACCACCATCTGTTTGCAGTCTTAAAAAAAGAAAAATTCCAAGACCTACGACCATCGCAAATCAAAGCAATAAACGCAGGATTATTTGAAGGTAAAAATCTTCTTGTCTGCACCCCAACAGGATCTGGAAAAACATTGATCGCTGAACTTGCCGCAATGAATTGCATATACGAAAAAAAAGGAAAAGCAATCTACATTGTTCCATTAAAATCATTGGCGTCAGAAAAGTATCAATCATTCAAACAAAAATATGCAGACAAAAATATTGCGTTATCCATTGGCGACACAGACAGCAGTGACAGTCATTTAGCGTCATACGACATCATCATGACCACATCAGAAAAATTGGACTCATTAATCCGCCATAATGCGCCGTGGTTGAAAGACATTAAAATTGTTATTATTGACGAGATTCATCTCCTCAATGAGCAAGACAGAGGACCAACCTTAGAGATAGTAATTACAATTCTCCGCCACATCCTGAAGAATATCCAAATCATTGGATTAAGCGCGACAATTGGCAATCCAGAAGAGCTTGCGGAATGGTTAGATGCAAACTTAGTAGAGGACAGCTGGCGTCCAGTAGAGTTGCATCACGGAACGTATTTAGAGGGGAATATTGAATTTTATAAAAAATAAGACGTCAATGCTGTCGAATGAAGACAACAACATGTTTGAACACCTGCAATCCATGCCACAATGAAGAAAACTGATGATCTGCGCCAGAAATCACTATTAATTTCTTTGGTTCGTTTGCAGTTTTATACAAATCCTTTGCTTCGAGAAGAGGAACAGCTTCATCCTTGCTTCCGTGAACGATCAACAATGGCTTTCTGTATTTTTTCAGCGCGCGAGAAATGTTCAAAACAAAAAATTCATCGTAAAATGCTTTCTTCAATTTTTTGCCATGATACCATTTTCCCAAACGATCATAAACAATGTATTTCTTCTTCTTAAAATCAGCAATCTGCGCAGCACTAAAATCATAATGAACACCACGTTTTAAGTCAGCAACACCAGATAATAACACAACGCCAGTGATTCTCTTATCCAAATGCGCGTACAAAGCAGCATCAATTGCGCCAGTAGAAATACCGATCAAGAATAATTTTTTGAAACCATATTTATTCTCAAGAAAATCAATCGCGTACTTCACGTCCTCAACTTCTTTGCTCATTAGTTTATCAGAGAATTTTCCGTCAGAAGTATCACTGCCGCTAAAATCAAAACCCATTGTGGTGTATCCAAAAAGAGAAAGAACGCGGCAAAATCGTCGTGCAGTTCCTGAACAATGTCCTGGAAAACCATGGAGAAAAAGGATGGCGGTATCAGCTCTTTTGAAAAATGGAGTATAGACAAAACCGCGAAGCGTTAATCCATCTTTATTTTGGAAGGAAACTTTTTGCATAGAAGAGATAAGATGGCTTAAAGATATAAAAGTTTAGAATCAGCGTGAGAAATGCGGATAAAGAAGATGATCAATGCTATATCCTAAACGTGTTGGTTTCTG
>CAYLMH010000003.1:38563-68242 GCA_964385055.1 uncultured Methanosarcinales archaeon | reverse complement strand
AATTCAATCCAATCGCAATCTCTTTGGAGACATTTGTTATTGTAGCCCTCATCATTGTATTGTTCTGCGCATGCACTCTGGCTTCCATAATCATAACAGCTGCTCACGTCTGCGCATTCTTGGAATGCATCTGTTGTTGTTAATGTATAATCATAATAACACATTGGAATTGCGCTGCAGAGATAACCATCATACGCATCGTCATCATTATAGAGATATGTTGTATCAAGAATTGCATAGATTCCTAATGGATCACCGCAGGTTGCACAGTCACTCTGATATTCACAACTTGTCGTGCCATCACTATACGGACCAATGCACATATAATCAGAGCCATACTCCACGTGACAGTTTTCAATATAACTGACTTTATTTTCTGATGTGCAGCCCACACGATACATCAATTCTTCACTCATGCCATCATACGCGTCAATGCAAAACTCGCTTGTGGTCATCTGCTGACACCACGCATCGCCACTGTCTTCTACACAAGAAGGTTCTGAGTATGTGCTCGTGTCTTTAGCAGCATAGTATGCTTCAACCACATAACAGTACCGTTGGTTGACGCCAATCGTTGTATCTGTATATTCCCACGCATCTTCTATATTTGCACCAACAATATCTGAAAATGCTGCTGCAACTTCTTCGTCAGTCATATCGCTTGTATCAGAAGGACAGCTTTCTCCTGTGCAACGCCTGAGATTAAATTCTACAGAACAGGAAAGTGACCAACTGATTGTTAATTGTGCTTCACCTAAGGTATATTCAATTGCATCAATTTCTGCATCAATTGGTGTTTCTTCACACGCACAACTGCCACAGGTTTCATACGTCCCATCTCCTTCGCAGTCATTTACATTAGTCGTGCTACAACAAACATATGTGCTTCCATAATAAAATCCTTTACTTGTGCCGTCTTCACTCAAACAACTACTGTCTTCTCGCGAAGAACCACATGCAGTTTCATAACAATCCAAATCGTCGCAATTATTTAATCCATCGCCGTCTTGATCTGTACTGTCGTCGCATACTTCTGGCTCAAGACCGCAGGAGCTTGTGACATCGCATGAACTCCATGCTCCACTTTCGCATGTTTCATACATCAAACAACCTGTGCCTGATTCGACACCACAATATTCTCGTTCTCCTTCTGTACAGACTGCATCACTACTGCTTTGACAGACGCCATCTATGCAGTAATTTCCTTCTTCACAGTATGTTCCATCTTCTTCGCTCGTGACATAACAATTACATGCTGTGCTGACTTCTCCCTCACTACACGCATCAAGATCCCCAAGTTCTTCGCTCGCGGTTTCTGGAGCATAACAACCAGGATCACCACTTCCATCTTCTTTGTAATCAGTAAGACCATCGCCATCATTATCTTCGTCATCATCACACGCAGATTCTGTTGTTTTTTCGCTGCTGTCTGTTGCGCTGCTACAGCCTGTGTCCAATGGATAATCTTCGAGTCCATCGCCATCATTGTCTGCGCCGTCTGCGCATTCGATGTCTGCTTCTGTGTATGTTGCTGCGAGATCTGAACATTCGCTGTCTGAAGTGATACTGCTGTCAAATGTTCCTTCGACGCTTATACTGCAGAAACCTGACGAGCTAATTACTGATGTGAATGCTGTACCATCATTATAGATGCAACATCCTTCTGTACATTGGGTGATTGCGCTACAGCCATCACTATCCCAATCGCCACCATCATATTCACAAGTCCCTTGTAAAGAAGATTCGCTGCACGTTTGTTCGCTATCAATATAACAACAGCCAACATCACTACATAAATCTCCCAACCCACTTTCTGTGCTGGAATAAAAATTATCTTCACAATCACTTTGATCTGCTGGTGCGCCGTCTTCTCCGTAATAATCTGCGCTTGCTGGACAGCAGTCTTCTTCATCGACTTCGCCACTACAATATGTTGATTCTCCTGGGTTTGCGCAATATCCTGCAAAAACAGAGAGAGAAGAGAGGATGAAAAGAATAAATACAGATATAAAAGTATAGAGTACTCTTTTTCGCACTGGCATTGACCCCTTTTTTAGACTGTTTTTTGTATTGAGAGTATTTATATGTTTCTTTTTTACAGGAGTATCGCTTCTCGGGTCTTTGTTTTATGACTGATTACTGCATTTTTTAGAATAAGACATAGTAAAAAAGACTTGCGTAGATAGATAAGGACTTTAGTGGTGCGTGTTTTTTTGCAAGGCGAATATTGCGTCTCTAGAGCAAAATAACAAGTAATAATAAGGAATTATCATAGAAATATGTTTAGAAAAGAAACAGGAGTATAAGAATGCTCAGAAAAAACAAACGCGGACAAATTGATGTGCAATTTAACTGGATCTTTGTTCTTCTTATCGGCGCACTTATTCTCAGCTTCTTTGTTGGCGTTGCAATGTGGTACAAAGGAACACAAGAACAAAAGATTACTGGCGAAATAGTGCTGCAACTCGAATCACTCATGAAAACCGCGCAAGAAAGCCCAAAAACTGCAATGACCACCACAATCCCTGACATCACCCTTTCTTTTACTTGCTCACCGTATGACTGCAGCACGTTTGGCTGTCCTTCAGAATTTTCTGGCGGCGGCATCGCACGATCCACAGAAACGCAAGTGCTCTTCTCTCTTGGAGAACTTGAAGGAACAAATCTCATTACATGGTCGCTCGAGTGGGCGCTGCCCTACAAAATCGCAAACTTTCTTTACTTGACTACTGACGCTGTGCGGTATATTATTGTGTACGATGATAGCCACAGCACTGTCGCATACGCAGTGAATACGCTTCTCGCAGAAAATAGTTATATTACTAAAGAAACAATAAAAGTAGATAGCGCATCTGCGTTTAGCATTACCAACAAAAATGACGCGTATGTTCGCATTATTGCATTTCTCGATGCAAACTCGTTGTCCACTTCCACCATAGAAGACGCACTTGGGTCACAAAACGATGGAACATGGGATATTGTGTATGTTGATGGTGACGAAGATTCTGGAGAGGTCACCTTTTCTGACGGCACAGCGGAATATGTCGGATTACCTTTGCTTGTTGGCGCGCTTTTTTCTGCAAACAAAGATTTCTACACCTGTAATGTTCAGAAAGCGTTGTACCAAGCGGAATTTGTTGGCGCAGTGTATAGTGCACGTACTGCACAGCTTTATTCTGCGTTTGAAGCTGATCCTGAACTTTCGTACTGCACGTATTATTTTGAACAAGGAATTCAAGATGCAATAGAAGCGATTCCAGAAGCGCTTGATCCTGAGAACGCAGATATTGTTGCAGTTCGGGATGCTGTGACGACCCTTGAAGACAATAATAAGTATGCGCAAATCAAAGGATGTCCGCAGGTGTACTAACATGACGCAGAAAAAAGCACAATTGAAAACAGGAGAGACCATTATTGTGCTCATCATTTTTTTTATTCTTCTTGCAGGAGGAATGGTTTTTTACGCGAAGATTCAATTGTTTACTGGTAAACAAGAAGCGCAGGAAGCGCAAGAACTCGACGCAATTGCTGTTGAACAACGAGTTCGGCATCTTGCGGAAATTCCCTGCACTATTGATGCAACTGTTGTTTTTGATTGTTATGATCTTTCGAAAATTGAAGCACTGCAAGCAACCATTGCAGACAACTCATTGTATTATAGTTCCATTGTTTTCAAAAACTCTGGTGTTGTGGTTACTTCTGTGTATCCGACGTCTGAAGAAGTTATACTCTATGAATATCCTTATGCTGCAGAAAGCAGTGGCGCTCAACCGTTTCGGACACCTGTCACGCTTTACGATCCTGTCACTGATAGCTATAGTTTTGGATACATTACCATTGAGGTGTACTCATGATCCGAAAGATGATATTGCGGAAAGGACAAATTGAAATGATGGGACTCATGATTATTGTAGTTATTCTTTCTCTTGCATTGCTTTTTGTTGTGAAAGTTGTTTTTACTCGGGAGAATACTGATATGACACTGCGTTATGAAGCCAGCATACTGGTTGAGGCTCTTGTTAATACGTTTTTTCAAACGTCCTCTGGATGTACTGATGATACCACCATTCAAGATCTCCTTATCGATTGCGCAAAGAATCCATTTTCTGGCGGCAGTATCAGCTGTAGTGATGGACAAAATTCTTGTCCCTATGCGAATGCGACGATTGCAACGATTTTGTCACAGACGCTTGATCAATGGGGATATGCAGACACAGGATATGAATTTGTTGCAGCTGCACCTCCAAATCAACAAATTATTTATTATTCCAGCGGTAATTTGTCTGCATCCATGGGCGGAACAACAGAACCATTTGCATTACGGTTATATCCAAGCCAACAAGATTTGAATGTGTATTTATGTATTGGGGGATGTGGGTTTAGCTAGAAATTCGCATTTGTCAATAAGATTTAAATATCCTGAACTGCATGAAATCAGAAAAGAGGTGTTTTTATGAAACAATTTATGAAAAAAGGACAGGGCATGTCTATCAACGTTATTATTATTGCAGTACTTGCATTATTAGTCTTAGTTGTGTTGGCGTTTATCTTTACTGGAAAGATTGGACAATTTGCAACCACAACTGCGAACTGCGAGTCCATTAGCGGCAATGTCTGCGATTACAGCTGCTCGCCTGGTTACGTGCAAGATAATTCTCGCAGTTGCCTCGACGATGATGGTGAAGTAGATAGCAGCCAAGTGTGTTGCATTCCTGTCATTGGTTGATTGATTTTTTTATTTTCTTTATATTCTCATCTTCTGCTTGGTTTTATAGTTCAATAATACCCCATTGCTGCTGCAATGGGTCCCCCTGACATTTTTTACTTTTGCTGGTGCGTGTATTTGCTTGTTGTTTGGCGAATATTCCTTTTGCTGCTGCTTGAATCGCCTCACCGTCCTTTTGAATCCCTAATCTTTTTTTTATTATAAAATGAAAGAGAAATGTTTGCGACTCTATTCCATATCTCCTCTTTATACGAAAATTTATATACGTCTCCTCCTAGAAAATAGGTATGGCTAATAAAAAAGCAATGACTGAAACACAAATAATTCTTCTCATTCTGTTTATTGTCCTTCTCATTATTCTTGTTGTTGGTGTAAAAGATAAATTAAGTATGATCTTTGGATTGTGATTTTCATGATGAAAAGCAAAAAAGGAGAAGTGGAAGCGCAGAAAGTGACTATGGGTCTTCTTATTCTTGTGATGGTTGTTTTAGTTCTTGCATTTTTTTCTGCTCGTGTTTTTGATTGGATGACAAGTAAAGGAGATGTCGAAAGTTGCAGACTCAGCGTTGTCGCTTCTGGCAAAATTTCGGATGTTAGCTTAGGCATTAGCACACTTGATCTTGAATGCCCTCGAAAAAATATTGTTCTTTCTGCTGAATCCTACACTGTTGCTGACAGCGAGAGAGATTATGCTTCTGAAAATGAAGAAGATTATTCAGATAATGTGAAACAAGTTTTTGCTGATGAAATGCGCGAATGCTGGTATAAAATGGGAGAAGGAGAGGTTGATATGTTCGACGATAATATTCTTTATGGCTTTGATGACATTTGCGTGATATGCAGCCACATTGAATTTGAAAAACCTTCTGAAGAGAGTATCGGAAACCTTGCATCCTATATTCAAGAAACAACTATTCCTCTTTCTGTCCAACAGCAAGAAGGAATTACGTATTATGATTATATCTATCGCCTATCTCCTGTCGGAGAATGTTCTCAATTTTCTTCAACAGGAAATATAGGCATCACAAACAATGGAGATATTGACGCGAGCAAACCGTACGATATTCTGTTTAAAGCGCATCACTATGAACTTTTTGGTGTTGATTATCAATGCAATTCCATTCTCGTTGGACCAACAGAAACAATAGCACAAGCTGGATGCGACTATACTTATAGTTAAACTCAACCATGAAAACCAACAAAAAAGCAATGCAAATGGAATTTTTGTTAGGACTTATTATTTTAGGACTTGTCCTTGTTGTCCTTCTTATTTTTTATCAGAAAACCGCAGCAGTGGGAACTGCACAAAATATTCCTGACACTTGTAGAAAGAGCATTGAGATTAACGCAATCGGCAACATTGGTGGCATGGAACTTTATGATGAAGTGCAGTGTCCTACAGAATATGTTTCTATCGAAAGCGTTGATCCTGAGGATATTAAAGAAGAAGCTGCTGATGCACTTGCAGACTGCTGGTATAAAATGAGCGAAGGACAATATGAAGTGTTTGAAACACAATTCGGCACCACACAGTATTGCGTCCTTTGCAGTGTCTTGGAATTTGACAGTGCACCGCAGGAAATCTCTGGTGTTTTAGATTATCTCGACGATAACCCTGCACCGCTTCTTTATAGTCATGAACCAATGTCGTACACTGACTACCTTCAAGGCTTTCAATCCGATGATGCACTGCAATTATTGTATGATAAAGAAACTGAAGATTCTATTAATACAAAAGATGATTACGCAGTGTTGTTTCTCTATGGAAAAAAAGGATACATGAACAAAATATGGAGCACAGGAACTGGCGCAGGCGTTGGTCTTGCAACTGGCGCTGTGCTTGTGTTTAGCGGAGTTGGACTTCCTGCTGGTTTATTGATTGCAGGAAGCACTGTTGCAGGAACTGCTGGTGGCTATGCGCTTGGCAGCGAAAAAACTGCAGACTGGGACAGCGGGATTTTGCTTTATCCGTATACCACAGATGCGCTCAACCAACTGAATTGTGAAGTGTTGCCTGTGAAACAGGATAGAGCTTCTTGATCTTCTCGTCAATAAATTTGGACAATAGAAAAATATTTAAACAACTGTTTAATAATATGAACAGATGTTCAAAGAATTAAACATTTTGCGCCTTTTTTTTGAAGAACCTTATAGAGAATATAATGTTCGTGAAGTTGCTTCTCGTTTACGAATAGCGCCTGCAACCGCAAGTAAACACCTTAAACTCTTTGCAAAAAAAGGATTGCTCCACTATCATCAAGAAAGGATGCTTGATTTATATAAAGCAAATGTTGAAAGCACTTCCTACAGAGATTTAAAAATTTATTATACTATCACAAAAATCCGCCAGTCGGGATTAATTACCGCATTTGATGCATTTTACATAAAACCAACAATTATTCTCTTTGGTTCAGCAGCGCATGGATATGATACTTCTGAAAGCGATTTTGATCTTGTTGTTATTAGCGAAAAAACAAAAGATTTTCCAGAAAAAGAATTTTATCGAAAGAAACTTGGTCGAGAACTTCAAATATTCCTTGTAAAAAACCTCAAAGAGCTTAGAAACGAACATTTAATTAATAATGTCTTAAGCGGCATATTACTTCAAGGGGAAATCAAATGGATATAAATGAATGTAAAAGTACAGGAATTATAAGAAGAACAAGAATTGATACAAATCTCATTACCTCTATCCTTGAGATGTCAGACATTAAAGAGGATGCTGCTAAAAATGCATCACCTAATGATATAAGCATTAATGCTTTTTTCCCTATGGCATATGACGCATTGCGAGAAATTCTTGAAGCATACGCTCTTTTACATGGATACAAAGTAGGGAATCATGATTGTCTTGGGAAATTGCTTAAAGAACTTCTTCCTTCTTTTGATCTCTTTCTTTTTGACCGCTTTCGCTATGCAAGGAATGGAATTAATTATTATGGTAAAAAAATTGGTCTTGAAGAAGGGAACCTTTTAATAGAAAAAATGTTTTTGATGAAGAAAGAAATTGTTTTTGAAATAAAAAAGAAAATAAACGCGTGATACTATGAAACACATTTTCAACAAAAAAGGAGATATGCCGACGTGGCTCGTCATGCTGGTCTGGCTTTTGATTGGACTTGTGGTGATTCTTTTTATTATCAAACTTCAAGGAGGAAAACTCTTTGAATTCCTGGACTGGTTAGGATGAAAAAAGCAGAACTGAATTTTCAACTTATTTTATTTATTCTTGCAGGATTCTTTCTTGTTTCTGCTGCATTTATTTTTGTTCCAAAAACTATTGATCATGCAAAAGAATTCTTTGAAGGACTTGGATTTGAATTTGAAGAACAGACTGTTCCTGAAGAGACAATTGATGAAGAAAGGATTGATGCGGATAAAGAGATTCCCATAGAGAAAGTAGCGCAAGATAGTAAGAGCGGCTATCTTGTCATTGTCAAACAAGCTTATGGAAAAGGATGGAATCTTGAGTCTGCTTTTCATGAAACGTTTTCTGAAGAGAATGAGGATCTCTGTGGCTGGTGGGATTCTGAGGAAGAATGCGCTGCTATAAAAGAACAATATGCTCTTTCTGAATCTGTATCTAACAAAAAATTAAGCGAGATTCTTATTTTAGAGGAAGTACGAGGAAAAATAGAGATTGATGGAAAGGATTATATCCATATTCCCCAACAGCACTATGTAACTCTCAATAATGAATTAGTATTTTACTGGTTTAAAGATACAGATAATGATGAACTATATGATGGAGAAGAGTTTACAGATAGCAACAACAATGGCTGCTGGGATGAAGGAGAACCTTTAACAGACGCAAACAATAACAAAGAATATGATGGAGAATGTATTACTATTGAAGACCTTTCAAAAATAATACTTGCAGATTTATATACTCAAGCAACTGAGGAATAAGCATGATGAGAAAAATAGAACAAATTATTACTGAAAAGAAAGCAGACATGACTATTCAAGTTGTTGTGTTAGCAGCACTTGCACTGATTTTTTTTATTGTCGTTGTCTATATTATGGGCGGCAAATTTGCATTATTTAGTGGGGAACTTGGTGCATGTGAAAATAAAGGAGGCGTTTGCGTGGATACAGGAACATGCTACAGCGGAACAACTGCGGACTTTAGTTGTCCTGAAAATAAAGAATGCTGCCTCAACACCTGCGAAGGAAAAGGCGGCAGCTGTGAAACAGACTGCACTGGAGAACAACTTTATTTTGCTGCATGCGAAGAATCTTCAGAAGTCTGCTGTAAAAAATAGGTGAAATTATGAAGAATGGCATTCAACAAAAAAATTGCTTTGGAGCAAAGCGACAGTTGCAATTTTTTCGAAAAGGAGATATGAATTTTTGGCTTGTGACCCTCGTTATTGCATTGATCTTTATGGTTGTTGTCTTTTTTGTGATGAATAGCATCTTTGGAAAATGGGGAGAGACCACTGGTGGCGTTCAAGGTCAAATTGATGAAAAAACGAAGGAAGAAGGCGGTCTCAAAAATATTTTTGAAGGCATTACTGGCAGCGATAAAGAAAGTACTTCTGAGAGTACAACAACAGACACAAAGTAATAGATGAAGATTTTTCTAAAAAAGGGATGTATTGTCTGCGACATTTTCAGAATTTTGTTTTTTCATATCTCAATGAATAAAATTACTTAGGGATTCCAAAAGGCAATAAGGCGATTCATGGGGGAGCAAAGCGAATATTTTCTCAGCAGCAGAGAAAATACACGCACCAGCAGACCTTGTACTGTCAGGGGGACCCATGAACCGAAGTAACTAACAAAAGAGAAAAAAATTTGGAAGAGAAATTCGGTGAATGGGGTTATTTTTTAGAGAAAAGGTTTACCTTCATTTCATATGGAAGAAAAAAGGCATTGCATCACTCGAAAGATCAGATGGATCCTCTTTGCGAAAATTTATATAACTCTTCTCACAGAAATGTAAAAACTATGATAAGAGGTAAAAAAGCACAAGGAGGACTTGATCTTTCTAGTGACACTGTTATTCGTGTTGTCCTCAGCGTTGGAGCAATTCTTCTTCTCACTATCTTCATATTCAAAATATGGGATGTCTTTGTTCCGGATACAGAAGAAGCAACAAAACGGAACTTTGAACAACTTGTCGCAAGCATTACAAACATGGAGGAGGGTGCTTCGTTCAGCAGCTATCCTCTTTTTGTTGATGAAGATTATGCGATTGTTGGATACCAGAGTGGAGAACGTGCAAACAAAGGGATTTGTCCATCATATAATATTCTTAGTGAAATAGAAAACCCAAAACCTGAACAGTGTGGAATTGGTACAGAAGGATGCCTCTGTCTTTGCAAGAAGACGAGTGATTTTGCAACAGTATGTAAGGAAAATGATGACGTTGAACAATGCGCAACTGTAGAAACATTTGGTAAAGACTATTCTTTTACTGGTGGAACATATACTGAGGGAGGAAGTTGTTCGTTTGCACTTGTGCTTGGCGCAGAAAGTGTCCAGAGTGTGTATCTGAAAAAGACAGAAGATACTGTTCGAATTTGCACAAAGGAATGTGATGTACAAGTGGAGACCAGTAGTGATAGTGATTTTGTCTCTCTTCTTTCTTCTGGAGGAATAATAACACTTGATTATAAAACACCTGCTATGAGTATTAACTCTTATCAACAACAACTTACCTACGATAGTTCTTCAAAAAAATATACACTTGAGGAAAGCACAATTTGGAAGTATCTTGATCCTGAGAATAAAAGAACAACATATACTACACTTTCAGATGTTGTTGCATATATCAAAACACAACTTTCTGGGCCTGAAGCAACAAAACTGCAAGCAGCCAATGATGATACCCTCGTTTATGCTGTTGTTTATATTCAAGCAGATGGATATACTAGTGAACAATATGGTGTATACACTCCTGAAGAGTTTCTCGCGCTTCTTCAAGAGCTTTCGGATACAAGTTCAACAGAAGACTCTTCAACTTCTGTATTAGCTGAAACTTCTGGACAAAACGTTTTGATTATTGGAGATTCACAAACTATGGGCACGTATGGCGATACGCTTTACACATTGTTCAAAGCTGATGATTACACGACAAATAAATATGCAGTGTGTGGATCGACGCCATCATACTTTACAAAAGGAGTATCTATTATTAGCTCTGTTTGTAACGCAGAATACACGTATGATGATGGTTCCAGCAAAAAAGTTGATTCTGGAAATACCCCGCTTCTCAGCAATCTTATTGAAAAACATACCCCTTCTCTCGTGTTTGTCACTTTTGCAAGTAATGGCTATGAATGGTATGGTTCTTCTGAAGAAACAATACAGAATAGTGTCAACAGTGTTGCAGAAGAAATAACCAATCAAGGATCTACTTGTTATTGGGCAGGCCCACCTCAAGGTCCCCATTACCCTGACATTGAAACCTATCACCAATTTAGAGATACGATAAAAGAAAGTGTAGAAAATTCTGGTTGTACATTTATTGATTCAGAAGATTACACTGATTTCGCTTTTTGTCCTGATGGAACCTCTTTTGGGTGTGACGCTGATGTTCATTTTGACAATCATGGCACTGCTGGAAAAGCTGCTGCAGAAGCGTGGGCTGAAGGAGTGTATAGCGAATTTGTCTCTTCTCTTTCTGTCAGCTGAGAAATGAGATGAAACCACCAAAAGTATATAAACCAATTTCTCTCGAAAAAGCGTCATGCAAAAGAGAGGGCAACTCAACTTAGGAAATCGAGTGATTATAGAAATTATTCTTCTTGTTCTTATAGTTGGCGTGTTCTTTTATTTTCACACCACTGTTCAGAAAAATACCTTATATGAACAATCCTACGCTGCACGAGATATTGCATTGTTACTTGAGACTGCAGAAAGCGTTCCCGGAGATGTTACTCTATTTTACAGCCAACCTTCATTTGATGTTGGTGCGTACTCGTATGATTTGAGTGATAATCTTCTCCGTGTATATGAAACATCTTCTGTGACTGCAATCACGTATCCTTTCTTTTTAGACTCGCGTCTTTACCAAGTACTTGGTGTTTTTGAACATCCTGGCGCATTTTACATGAACAAAGAACAAGGAACCTTTACTGTTGAAGAATATGGGAGCATTACCATTGAAGAGAAAAAAGAACTTCGCTGCCCTACTGCTCCTTCAACAAAAACTACGCAACTGAGTTTTGTTATTTTGACTGATGAAACAGTATTCTCAAAAGTACAAAGCGATCTTCTCAATAATCCAAAAATAGGATTCGCGAAAACAAACAAAGAAGAAGCTGCTCTTAACAGTCAGACAAATCTTGTCCTTATTTTATCAACCCAAGAAGGAAGTGATGTACATGCATACATTCCACAAACTGCTGATGAGCAAAGTGAGAAACTTGCTTGTTTGCTTGAGAACAATATTCTTTCCCAAGTTTCCGATGCTTCTCTTACTGGACCGCTTGCTTCATCAGAAGAAAACCTTAACAAGAATACTGCTGGTCTTGCAGTCCATCTTGTTATTGGCACTGATCTGCTTACGGATAGCACCCAACTCAGCAGTGCAATCAAGAATGGATTGGAGGAATACTACAATGACTAAGTATTTCTCTTTTCACAAAAAAGCACAGATTGACGAAGGCTGGATTTTCCTGTTTTACCGCTTTGTTATTGTCTGCCTTGTTGCGATTGCCATGGTCATTCTCGTCAAAATGTACATTGTGACTGAAATCGACGTGCAGCAAACACAAGTAGATCTTTTTGTGACGAACATGCTCAACATGAAGCAAGGTGTTTCTTACTATGATGAAACACTGCAACGCGCATATCCAGGCATTGTTCTTCGAAGTGATTTTGAAAATCCTTCTGCACTTGAAACACGATTGGATCAACAGATGGATTATGGAGAATATGATATTCTTGCTGCAGAATTGACGCTTTTTGATGCTGAAAAAAATACTATTGGTACTGCAGTGTATAATCAAGAATGGTATGATCGCTGGATCGTGCTCGCACAAACCTTCTGGAGTGGAAAAGGATCTTCTACTGATTATTTGGTCAACAAAACAGTGCTTATCAAAGATGATGATGCACTCTCTCAAGGAGTATTACAATTCCATGTGGTGATGCCGAATAGTTAAGCACTTTGGAAGAAAAGGATTTGCAACAACGATGGTTGATTTTTACGCGACCATTGCTATTATCTTAATTGTCATTGTGTTCTTCCTTATCTTGCATTATAAGACTGCAAAACTTACAAATACTATTACTGGCGAAGAACTTGGTCTTGACGCAAACAGAATTGCATTATTGTATGCACAAACTCCTGTGGAAACTTCTCTTGGTACAATGACATTTGCAGCATTTCTTGTTACTGCTGCAGAAGATGATGCATTGCAAGAAGAATATGTTACTTTAACTGAAAACTATTTTGAAACACTTCAGGAAAAGACGCTTGTCACTGTTGACGTGATTACAAGCAACGACGGAGAAGAAGAAAAAACAACACTTCTTGAACCTCCTCTTCAAATCAGAGAAGCAGTCTGTGTAAAAGTGCCATTATTACTTTTATTAAGTGGATGCGGTTCTTATTACAGTACTCCTTCCTCTGTTCGTATTCCGCTCCATGATCCTGATAATTATGCACTCATTCAAGTACAAACAAAAATAGGTCCATAACATGAGAATACTGAAAAATAAAAAAGCGCAATACTTTATGCCCCTGTTCGCATTCTTTGTCTTAGTCCTCTTTACGTTGCTCTATTTTGATCTTGCTGCAAAAACAGAACAATTTGAAAGTAAAGAAGGAGAAAATAATAAGATTGGAGAAAAACAACTTGCTGTTCTGAACGCTGCAGCAGAAGGAGAGAAAGCGTTGCTGTATTTAGATCTGAGCGCACAACAAGCATATGGAGCTGCTGTTTTGGAAACTGCAAAAACGAATTATCTGGACTCTTCTTCCTGCTCTTTTTATCGCGGCGTTCCTGTTGTGTATGGCAGCGGCGATTGCATGTTGTATGGTGATGAATTGGAGGAAGAACTTGGAGATACGCTCAGCGGCGCATTTGATATTGCACTCATTCCGTATCTTGAAGCGTATGAAGACATTCTTCCCCTTCCTTCTGAATATCTCCTCACTCTTGATGAGAGTAGATTGACTGGAATTTCTCCTGCTCCTCTTGAAATTCCCATCATGAGTATTACCAGCGTCCCTGAGCATGAAGGAACTGCAACAGAAACACTTTCTGGAGGAGCATTTACCCAATGGCCTGTTGCCTATGATGAACTGCGCGTGAATTCTTGCTTTGGGTATCGTGGAGGAGATGTTGTGAGTGGAACAAGCAAAGGAACAACGTATCACGCAGGAATAGACATTCGTGGACCACTTGGAACAAATGTTCTTGCTGTTGCTGCAGGAACAGTTGTCGATATTTCTCCTGTTCAATGGGGACGAGTTGTCCTTGATCATGGCAATGGACTTTATACCATTTACTTGCACATGGACACCATTGTCGTTTCTGTCGATGATGTTGTGTCGCAAGGAGGAGTTCTTGGAACCACCGGTGGTCGTGGAAAAAACAGCGCATCTACTTATGATCCCCACCTCCACTTTGAAGTGATTGACATGTCTGTTCCTTCTGATCTTACTGATGCGCAAGGAGAAAAAGCAACACTTTCTAGCAGTTGGACAAAAAAAAGTGTCAATCCTCTTTGTTATTTTGCGTCTTCTGTCACTTATGATTACAATAATAATCTCGCATGTCGATCGCAAGGCGGAATCTACAAGTTCTGTGACCTTTATAGAACGCAAACAGGAGTCAGCCCAACTATGACTACTAGCGGTATTAGTTATACTCCTTCTGCATCGACAACAGAAAAACTCAAGCAGATTGACGCGAACTATGGAACACGTATAGAAACGTCTGTTTCAGGCACTTCTGTTCCGAAAGCATTGGTGATTGCAGTGATCATGACTGAATCTGGCGGTAATACCAACGCAGTCTCTTCCACTGGCTGCGCAGGTCTTATGCAATTTTGTAAAGGTACTGCATATCAATATGATTTATGCAGCAATAAGAAGTGTACTGGCACGGACTATCGAACAGACGCGTCACAGGCAATTCCCGCAGGAGTTCAATTGCTCCAAGATAACATGAAGAGTTTTACAGGTTACAAGGATCAAGTCGCATTTTCTCTCGCTGCGTATAACGGCGGTGCTGGACTTGTCAAAAAAGCAATCGCTGCAACAGGAAAAAGCGATCCTTCTTGGGAAGAGGTTTCTGCACAGATTACTGAAGATCTTATCGCAGACGTGTACAGCGACGCGTTTTCATCCAGTGTTTATGAAGAAAGTTTCGGCACCACAGAAAAAAGAAACAGAAAAGTCAAAGAAGTTCGCGCTTATGCAAACCGCGTTTTGAGTTATTATTATGCGTATGATTCATTAGAAAGCGGACAGTAAAACTTATAAAATCAGATATGAGGAAAAAAGCAATGGAAACACCACGACCACAACAACGAGAATCTTTACATCTTGCCTGCGTCTTTCTTGTTCTTCTTTGTCTTGGTCTTTTTACGTTTGGAAGCTATGTCGCGTTTGATGATAAACTGGACATTGAAACGAGTATTACTGGCGCGGCAACTGCTGACGAAGAAATTACTATAGATAGTTCTGGTTCTCAAATTGGTGTCTACAAGATAACTCCTTCTTTTTCTGTTCTTGAAGATTATAATATTGTTGGAGAATATGATGCATTACAAAAAGATATTCGCCTTTTTTACGATGCTGTTCAAAGGTGTGTTTCAGGAAGCACTGATGATGGGAAATTAGATGGGTGTATTCAGAAAACACTTGAAGAAGACTCTTATTCATCGTGGCTTCTTGGAGAAGATTGCGAAACTTCAGAAGAAACATTATTTTATGATGTGACTGAAATGTTTAGACAATGCGGCGCAAGTAAAGATAATGATTGCACGTGCGTTGGACAATTGTCTGGATCATATCCCGAAGGAGAATATTCCATTCTTGTAAGCCAGGAGGACGATGGAACACACTTTTCTCTTGATGACTTGACTACAGTCTTGTCTTCTACTTCTCTCGCGATTGAGGGAACACCCCTTGTTTCAGATACGTATACGCTCGCTGTCTCTGACAGTGATGTTATTGGGAGCTTTTCTGCATTAGAACCTTCTTCCACGATTTATTTGTATAAACAAAGAACGACACTTTCTGTCGAAAGTGAAAGCACGTTTACGTTGTATGAAGGGACAAGAGATACATGCACTCTTTCTGAAGAGCCAACCTATAAATTCTGCAAACAATCTTCTACTGCTGTACCTGTCTATGACAACGATGAAAAGAAAACAATTCAACAGCCTGTGGTGTATTTGTTTGCTGTTGATTTTCCTGAAGAAGAGTAGAATTTGTTTTCCATAAGTTTTTTAAAGCGCTGAATACTTCTGAAATCCTATGAAAAACAAACTCTTTTTACTTATCTTTTCTCTTTTGCTCCTCGTTGCAGGATGTGGAAGTGATGATGGAACAGACACTGAACAAAACACCACAACGACTGATACTGAAACAGGATGCAGTCTTGATTACAACCCTATCTGTGGGGATGATGGACTCACCTATCAAAACAGCTGCTTTTCAAGCTTACGAGATGTAGGAGTTGCGCACACTGGTGTCTGCTCATACACTGTTTGTTCTTTTAACGGACAGGATCATTATGTGATGGACAACATGTTGTATTACGAAGATGACCGCGGACGACCATACATCGCAGTGCTCTACGGGATGTTTAATTTACAAGCAGACGGCGATGGCTGGACGTATGTAAAAGCAATCAACAAAGACGCATCATATTATGTCAACAGAATGCTTGAATACGATCTTGGCGTGACGGAATCTGAGAATGCAATTACTTGTAGTGAGACTGAAGAAGCTCCTGAACAACTCAAAGAGTTTTTGAAAACGCACGGTAATATTATTGAGCTGAAAATTCAGAGTTATGAAGAAGCGAATGAAACTGTTGCAGAAAACGTGACTGAGTAATTTTTCTTTTTATTTTTTACTTTCTTCTTGATCTTTTTCGTTGATTGTTATGATTTACATTTTAATAAAGGATGAATTGTGTTGTAGGACTTTACTGAGTGAATGTTTGTGATAGCAGGTGCTTGGTAATCGCCTTGCAGAGCTTTTGAATCCCCAATCTTTTTTATTGCAATTTTTAAGAAACAAGGTAATTTATATGGATTATTTCTAACACTCCTCAAACAATCCTCTTTTCGTCACTGCTTTTAGACGAAATTTCCAAAAGATTTATATACTGCTTTTATTCTAAATGACCCATTATTGTTTCGGGTCATAGAAACTGTGATACTCGAGGGGTGGTTTACGATGTACGGATTTGAAAATGTAGCGCAATTTGGTCAGCAGCAATTGTTGACACCAGTAACGATTCTTGGGCAAAGTATTATTTACTTTGTGATTGGCTTGATTTATGCAGCAGTCATCATTGTTTTAGGGTATGCAGTCTCTTGGGGAATCCATTGGGTTGTTAAGAAAGCACTTGATCATGCAAAGATTGACAAGTGGCTTCAGAAAAATAACCTAGACAAATCTATTGGCTATTCAAGTGTTTCTGAACTCGGCGCATCACTCGTCAAGTGGTACATCTTCCTCATCTTCCTTGTTCCAGCAGTTGCATATTTGCAACTTGGAGACTTGAGCAGTTTGCTTCTTGAAGTTGTTCGATGGATGCCACATGTCATTGTTGCAATCGCAATTGTCATGTTCGGCTTAGTGCTTGCTGACTTTGTCGCTGACAAAATGAGCAGAGCAAAAGGGGCAGCAATCAAGCATTTAAACAATGTGACACGCATCTTAATCATTGTGTTTGTTGCAGTCATTGCATTGCAAGAAGTAGGTATTTACTTACGCCTTGCTGAAAGCACCTACTTAATTATCTTAACTGGCGTTGTACTTGCATTGTCTCTCGCAATCGGGATTGGCTTTGGTCTTGGCGCAAAAGAAGAAGCAGCACAGATTGTTAAGCAGTGGAAAAAGAAACTTTAAGTTTTTTATTTCTTTTTTGATTTTTACTTTTTCTTTATTACTTTCTGACAACTACGCTTTCTTTGAATTTTAAAAAGTATACATTTTGTAAACTCTTTTTCTGCTGGTTTTAAAAAGGATCAACGACCATTGTGCTTCATGAAAAAATTAGTGTTCATGGCCTTTGCACTGCTGTTTTTTACAGAAATAACTCTCGCACTCGAGATTACAGAAGTTTTTCCTAACCCTATCGGAGATGATAACAACAAAGAATTTGTTGAAATCTATACTCCTGAAGGCATTAATCTGAGCGGATATGTTCTTGGTGATGAAGCGAGTAATGATACATTAATTGGTCTCTTTTATGGGAATGAAACATACGCGCTTGTTGTTGAAGAAGGTTTTGTATGGCAGACTCTTAACAGCACTGCATCGATTTACAATGCAGGAGCAACCATTGGCAATAATTTAGGGAATACCCAAGATCGCATTTCTCTTTATAGTCCTGAGAAGATAGTGCTTGACAGCATGCTATACACTGATGCGGTAGAAGGATACAGTTTTGAAAAAAAGGAAGGAATATGGGGGTTGAGTACTTTACAGAATGGGACTCCTGGTTTTGTTTCTTTTTCTGATAAACTGCCTCATGAAACAAATACCCCTGAGAATGAGGAAGAAAAGAAACAAAAAGAATACCTCGAAGAAAGCGCAGATTCCATAAATACCACAAACATTGTTTCTCTTTCTTTTTCGTTACCTTCTCTTCTTTATGTCAATCAATCACTCTCCTCTGGATTTCGTATAGAAAATAATCATGATGAAAAAATTGATGCAATTCTTATGTATACCCTTTTTTTTAATGATACTCTTCTTCTTACTACTACAAAGTATTTTTTCAACATTAGCACATACAAAACAAAAGACACGCTCTCTTTTACTTTTCCTTATGCTGGAAACTATACCCTCTGCGGGAGCGCGGAAAGCCTGCCCCACGATGGTGTTCTTGATGACAACAGTATTTGCCAGAATTTCTCTGTTGTCTCCCTTGAAGAGATTGATTGTAACAGGACAATCACTCTTCTAATGAATCAGACAGATTACCTCTCTGGAAAATCTATTGACTTTTCTTTGCTTGTTGATGGCACAAAAAGTCCAGAATTTCCTTTTCTTGCGTCGTATTTTATTGAGGAAATTACCGGTACAATGGTGAAAGGCCCAACAAACACGACAAACGCTGGAGTCAAACACTGGACCCCAAAAATAAAGAAAGAATATGGTGTGTATAGAATTCACGCAACACTTCTTGATTCTTATTGTGCTGATTCTACGTTAGATGACAATAGTGCTACTGCAACATTTTTTGTCTTCAATCGATTTGATGAAGAACCATTTGTTGCCATTGAACATCTTTATCTTGGTTCTGATAGCATCGCAAAAACTGGTGACACGCTTCGTGCGAAGATTCACTTTTACACAGGAAATCTCTCTAGCATTTCTTCTGATGAGCAGGCAATTCGCCTGTATGTCAAAAATGCCATTGGAACAGTTGTTTCTCCTATTACTCAAATTACTCCAAGCGAAAGTTTTCAGGAAAATGAACTAACCCTTCCATTTCAGCTCGATTATTCTTGCACATCATTTCCAACTGCAGAAGAGACATATACTTTAGTTGTGGAAGGTGCAGGCAATACTGCAAAACAAAAATTTTCTGTGAAAGGAGTCAACAAAGAACGCTGCGGAAGCGCATCTTCTGAGTATCCCTCGTATGAACTTGCATCGCTTGGTTTTAGTGGGGAAAATGTAACGCACACGATCACCATTATTAATACTGATGATGCACCGCATACCTATGCAGTTTCCAGCAAGATTTATAGACGAGCAAAAACTTTTAGTGGCGAACACTTTGCAAATCAGAATAGAATCTCTCTGAATCCTGGAGAAGAATACACTGTCACTCTCCAGAATACACTTTCTGATTTAGAGGCTGGCGAATACTCTGTTAAAATTCAAATTCAAAAAGATCAGCAAAAGACATTGAAAGAATTTCGCGGAGAACTCACTGTTGTTGGCAATGAAGTTATTATTGAAGAACGGGCTTTAGAGGATGCACAAATTACTGCATTCCGCGTCCTCGGAAGTTTTTCTGATGAACAGGTTCCGCTCTTTGTTCAGATGACGGGAAATGGGAACTATACTCTGTTTCTAGAGAGCGCTCTTGAACAAAAAAATATTCCTGTTTCTCTCCAAGAGAATGGCTTTGTTTTTCTTAATGTTACTCCTTTGAAAGGAAAGAATGTATTTGTTGCACAGCTCTATCACAACACAACGCTTGTTGATACTTCCGCACTTTCGTTTTCTGTTTCTCGAGACATCATTACTCCAACTGAAAATGGAGAACTACTGGAGAACAAAGAAAAAGAGGACATGAACACCCCATCTTCTCTTGCTTCCATTACAGGGTATGCTGTCTACCAACATGCTGCTCCTTTTGAGACAACCTTTTACAAAACCATTGCGCTGCTCAATGCAGTATTGCTTTCTGTGCTTTTTTCCCTCATTCTTTACGTGACGATAAAGAACAGAAGTGTCGTTAAAAATGCACTACAGAATCAATCACAAGCTATATAAAACAACGCCCTTTTCTTCTCTCTGTCATGAACCATAGGTCAAAGACCAGGGGCATGAATTAATGCGTCCAGTGGTTCTTGAGCACTGACTCTACCACAGGACGTGGACAGGGAGGTAAACCACCATTATTTTCAATGGTGGTATCGTCAGTATGAAAGACATCATCAAAGCACGAGTTGTTATTGAAATGCTCGGCGCTCCAAAAGAACATATTCAAGAGACATTGCGCCTCTACATTGAAAAACTCAAGAAAGAAGAGAAAAAGATTACTGTGTACAATGTGGAATATGAAGAGCCAAAAGAAGTGAATACCCTCTTTAGTGTTTTTGCAGAATTGGACCTCGGATTTCATGATCTTCCTACGATGACGTATTTCTGCTTTGATTACATGCCAAGCTCAATCGAAGTGTATGAGCCAACAGAACTTGTGTATAGCGCAAATGATTTTACTGATTATTTGAATGATCTTCAAGCACGATTACACAAATTCGATATGCTTATCAAAAATCTTTCTGCGGAAAACAAAGTCGTCAAACAGAATGGACTAACCCTTGCACGCAACGTGGTTATATCCACTCTTGAATCTGGACCAAAAACATTACTTGAAATCAGCAAACGCGCAGGGATGCCTGAGGAACACATTAAGAAGTTTGTCAACATTCTCGTGAAAGAAGGCAAGATTAAAGAAAAAGAAGGAAAGTATTGCCTATAAGATTTTAAGGAACATTAATATAGTGGTTTTACAGAAATATTCTCATGGCAACATTAGGAGATATTATTAGCAATCCTTCCTTTTGGCTCATTTGCGCATTCTTTGTTCTCGCACTTGTCTATTCGTTGCGTTCGTACATTAGAGCATTAGGCACTTCGCTGTTTTTTGATTATGGCATTGACGCAGGTCTTTCTTTTGGGGATGAACTTCTTGGCATTGGCGTGACAGGCCTTGATGTCGGAGACTGGATTGGAGCAGTCTTTATGTTTCTCAAATACAGACAACAGGTTGGCACAGGCTGGGCGCTTTTGTTTCTCGCAGAAGCTGCAAATTTTGGGCTTTCTTTGATTCCGGGCATTGGAGAAGGATTTGAATTTTTTTTCAATATGATTCCTCTCGCAACGTTTGTGGTCCTCATTAAACAACATCAGGCAAACCAAATTTACAATTCTATTAAAGAATACGCGGATTATTTGAAACAAGAACAGACCTCCAGCACTGAAGGAATTAAAAAAGAGCTTCAAGAGGTTGAGGGATTATATAACTCCTGTTCGTACCAACAACTCTTTGCTCTTGGCGCTGGCATACGTGAAGGGCTTGCGGCAGAAGTCAAACAACTTATCCAAGCAAAACTTACTCGCGCACAACAACACGTCATGACGACGCTTCAGAAAGAAGTACAGCTTGGCACTGGCAAGATCCATCAGCAAGACATTGCGGCAGTTACTGCAGCAATTCAACGCGCATTAGGAGAACTAGAAACAGACTGGAAACAAGCGGATCAGGATGCAAATCAAATTCTTCACAGCGTTTCTTCTCTTGTGTATCAGGTGCAGCAAGAATCTCCTCCAGAACCAGCTGATGTCTTCAAAGAAGCAGCTTGATTGCAATTACCACAAGAAGCATGCCCGCAAACATATATTCTCCAAAAGAACCTACACGAATTGGTCCGCGAATTCTCCAAGGGATAGGATAGAGAAGATAGACACCATGCGGTGTCAGCATATCTGCAACAAGGTGCGCACCATACCCAATAAATGCCGCAACTGCGATTTCATTCCATCCAATAAACTTACAGATCAAAAATAATAACAACGGAGGAATAAGACTGTGCAACAATCCTCGATGCCCAAGCACCCATTTGATACTCTGCGCAACAGGCCAAAAGAACTTTCCTATTTTTGAGTCTGGCTCATCTATGTCTACAAACAAGGTCATAAAAAGAACAATGCTGATGAATAAGAGAGGATATGTTATGTCATAATAACTGCTGTATATTAGAAAACAAACAACTGCAAAAAGGAGATGCGTTGGCGCGCGCATTGTGTTACCTAAACAAATCTTTTATTCCTTCATAGATATCAGTAAGATGTTCTTTTACTGCAATTGTTGCTTTTGTTTTTTTCTTTCTAAACATTCGTGACGCACCAAAGATAAGACCACCAAGAATGAAAATACCTACTGCTGCACTTCCCACAGATCCATATGAAATATCACCATTCACAAGATCTGTCACTGCTGCACCTGTTAATGTAAAGACAGAATTTGCTTGTTCTGTTCCTCGTGCTTCATTTGTTTGTTGTGCTGCTTGTGCGCCTAAAGAAGCTGTTTCTTCAGCAGCTGTTTCTTGTTTTGTTTCTGCATTTTCTGCTTGCGTTTCTGCTGTTGCAGCACTTGTTGCTTCTCCTGCTGTCTCTGTTGCTCCTGTTCCTTCATCGCTTGTTGTTGGACCTGGACCTCCACCACCACCGCCGCCTGTTGCTGCTGCAGGCTCTTCTTCTTCTACTGGCTGCTGTACTGGCGTTGTATATGCTGTTCCATCACAGTTATCATCCACACCATTATCTGCAATCTCTGTTGCTGCAGGAGAAACTGTTGCTGCATTATCATTACAATCATTTCCTAAGACACAGCCTGTTCCATATCCATCGCTGTCGTTATCTACACACATTTCTAGAACACCAGAATGCTGAAGTCCTGTAATCGTGTATGTGGTGCCGCTGTCAGTGCAACTGTATCCATTTGTTATTGTTCCATTGCAGGGTACAAGATACTGCGCAGTTCCATTACACGAAGCAGTTATTGCTTCTCTTGCTGGATCTGCAACGTCGTACACACACACTGCTGTTGTACTTGCATTTCTATCAGGAATACTTATTGTTTTATTTACCGCAGTCAAATTGTGAATGAGAATATTTCCTTCGCTTGTATTTGCATTTTCAAAGACTACTGCATTAAGGAGGAGATTGCTTTCTGAAAAATTATGGAAGAACGTCATATTTGTTGTTTGGTCTAAAAGTAAAGAAACGGGAAGGACCTCTGTGAAATTGCCTGTTGTGTTTGTGGATCCATTTATTTCAATGGTGAGATTTACATAATTCATCAATGTTGGAGTTCCCTGAACTTTGTCTTCAGTATCGAAAATTCCATCATTGTCATCATCCTCATCTTTGAAATCAGGAATCTCATCACTATCTTTATCTTCTGCGTTAGTGACTGTGTAGGAGAATTCTTCTGTTGTTGTATTATACGCATCTGTTGCGGTCACTGAAAGCGTATATGTTCCTGCGGAACTCAGCGTTGTCTGCATGGTGTAGTTTGTTCCATTTTGTGTGAATTGGGAGTTATTTAGTGCAACAGTAATAGGATCTCCATCACTGTCTCCTGCTTCTATTGTGAGCACGATGTTCTCTGTTTCATATACTGTTGTTGTTCCGGTCATACTCAATGCAGGGAGCCTATTTTGAATTATTGTCGCAGAAGAGATTGCTACTTCTCCTTCTAACACTCCATCAGATGGCGTGACGCTGCAATTCCAGAAATCATCAACAACAAGAAGTTCTACGGGAACGGTAGTATTGGAAATGTTCTGGAGCGCATTATTTTTGTACCATGTCATGCTTGTTCCATTTTCTTGATCGTTATCGATATCATTGTATTCGTATGCACATGTTAATGATACATTTCTATACGCTTCTGGAGGAGTGATCGTTACGTTTGTTGCTGTTGGCGCATGGCGCTCTGTCACAGAGACATTCCATACCTGTTCTCTTGTGGAAACATCATCGTGTACTTGGGCGATGACTGTATGTGTTCCAACACCATAACTTTCAGAGCTGAACAAATACTCTGTGCTTGTTCCTACTTCTGTGCCATCGACTTTCCATGTATATGTTAGCGTATCATTATCACTATCAGTTGCAGTGAGCATGAATATTTGCGTTTCTGGAATAATACGTGCAAGTGATGTACTTTCTGGACTGTAGCTTTCAATAACTGGTGGATTGCTGGAGACGACAAATGATCGTGTTGCTGTTGCTCTGTTTCCATTCGCATCTTCTGCGTAAATTGTATACTCGCTTGTTACTACTGCAGTGATCTGCGCACTGCATTGTGCAGTTCTTCCTGAAGAAGTCATAGCCATCGATGTGTTTGATCCATTATAATTGAGTATACAATTACTCACGTTGTTTACTGCATCTGCTCCTGTTATTGAAATGTTTAGAGTTGCTCCTTTTTCTACTGCTGCATCATCTTCTGGTGTTTCTGCTGCAAAAGTTATTTCAGGCGCTGCTGCATCAATATTGCGCAATGTATTCTCTATATTCAGACGTGGAAAATATTTTCCATTTCTGCTGTCTAAAACACTTGTTCCATACTGGGTCAACACATCGTTTATTGTTAAAGGGCTCAGCACTATATTTGCTTCTTCTTGTTTATACTGCGCAACAAGCGCTGCTGCTCCTGCAACCATCGGCGCAGAGAAACTTGTTCCTGAATATTGCCCAAAATTTTTACCTGCTGTTTCTTCTGAAACACCACTCTTCTTACTTGCACAGGACGATGAACTTTTTCCACTTATCGATGTTGTACATATCCCTACTCCTGGCGCAAGTAAGTCTAATGCACCATTCGCATTACTAAAACTTGGAACAGTATCTGGAACTGTACTTCCATTGTCATACACCGCGCCCACTGCGGTCACATTTGTTCCACATGCAGGGCTACTTATTTTTGCGCTCTCTCCTCCATTTCCAGATGCCGCGCTCACAAAAAAACCAAGATCAACTAACTCATTCGCAACAGAAGCAAGGGGATCTGCGTCACACGTAGAAGAATATGTTGTGCCTCCAAAACTGAAGCTGAACACTTTGATGTTGTATGTTGATGCTTTTTCCAAGCACTTTGCAATTCCTGACAGAACATCTCCTGTTGTTGCGCTTCCTGTGCTGCTAAACGCTTTTACCACCATAATCTGCGCTCCTGGCGCAACACCTGGATAACTCGGATCTTGCGATGCGATTGTTCCAATGACTGCTGTTCCATGCCCATTATCATCTGCTGCACTTGTATCTTCTGTTTTTCCGTTAGGACAACAGCCTGTGCCTTGTGAACAATAACAATACTGATCAACAATTGTCCCTTGCAAACTCGGATGCGTGGTGTCGACTCCTGTATCCACGACACAAATTCCAATACCTGACCCATTAATTGTCGAACCACTGATGGAAATTGTTTGACTAAACGGGGCATTCACAAATCCTGTTGCGGTGTCTAACAACAATTTGACTTCTTCATTTTTGTATATACCTGTCACATGCTCGTCATGGAGTAGCTTCTCATATCCTTCTCTTGTTAACGTGCCTGAGAACGCATTGATGTAGGAATATTTCTCTTCTAAAACCATGTCAATATCTTGACTTTCTAATGCTGCAGAACTCAGTTCACTATCAATATTTGTTTCTTCAACAATATTCATCTGCCGCAAGACATTCTGCTGCTGCTTTTGGATGTTCTTCTTTTTCTCTTTAAGCGCTTTTTTGAGTACTTGCATATCTTGTCCAGAAATATATTCTTCCTGGTTCAAAAGGAGTTGCGTCTCTTCGCTGAGTGGCGCATCGACAAACACAATGACTTCTGCAGAGCCTTGGCTTTCGATCGCTGCAGCAACTTCTGGATCGATCTCTGCTGCGCTGGTCTCTGGAAGGAGCACTATTGTGAGCAAGAGAACTAGAAAAAAACTCAAGAAAACACTGTGCAGCTTCTTTTTTTGTTGCGTCATTGCACTCCTTCTTTTTTCAGAAAGAAGATTTATATACTTTTCTAAATATAACGACATTATGATTATTGCAATTACTGGGTTTATGGGATCAGGAAAGACAACTGCGGCGAGCTTCTTTCCGCACTCTTGGAAACGGATTTCTGCGGACACTGCTGGACATGCGCTTTTGGAGGATCCTCGCATTGTCAAACGCCTTACTACTGCGTTTGGAGATACGATTATTACTCGTGGGAAGATAGATCGGGCTCTGCTTGCAAAACACGCATTTGTCAACAAAAAGACTTTGAATAAGCTCAATGGCATTATGCATCCTCCATTACGAGAAAAACTGCTTCAGGAAATAAAAAAAATAAGAAAAGAAAGGAGAAATGCTGTCCTTGACTGTGCATTAGTGCGAGAACTTGCTTTAGGCACTTTTGTTGATTGCACTATCCTCATTACTACGCCCCTTCCTCTCTGTGCAAAGCGGGTAACACGATGGAGCAAAAAAGATATTACTGAGCGGATACAAGTACAGAAAGCTCTTCAGAACCAAGACTTTATTATTGCAAATACTGGATCTAAAAATGATCTTAAAAAATCAGTTATGAAAATTGTCACTGCACTGGAACGTTCTCAGAAATAATGAATACTTGACCCCTTACGTCGATGGCATCTCGCAAGCATCACCTTTTTATATCTTTAGTCCTTCTCTTTTTTTATGATCAAAATCCCCTATGAACAGCTTGTTGAAAAGATAAAGACAGAGAAAAATCTTACTGCTGAACAGATTGACGAACAAATAAAAGTCAAGATGGAACAACTCTCTGGGCTTATTTCCAAAGAAGGCGCAGCACATATTCTTGCAAATGAACTCGGCATTAAGCTTGCACAAACAGATGTAAAACTTAAAATCCGCGATATTTACGCAGGGCTTCGCACAGGAGAAGTTCTTGGACGAATGACTCGTAAATTTGACATTCGACCATTTCAATCAGGAGAGCGAAGCGGCAAAGTCGGCTCTTTCATTCTTGCCGACGAAACAGGCTCTGTTCGCATCACCTGCTGGAATGATCAGACGAAAGAGATGGAACCCCTTGTTGAAAATGATATTGTTGCTGTTATTGATGGCACTGTTCGGGAAAATAGAGGCGCACTTGAAATCCATCTTAATGAAAGAACGAAATTGGTTCGGAACCCTGAAGGAAAAACTGTTGCTGCTGTTGCACAACAAGCACCAACAGCTGCCCTTCGAAAACAGATTAAAGCGCTTGAAGAAAATCAAAACAATGTTGAACTTCTTGGCACGATTGTGCAAGTTTATGACATGAAATTCTTTGAACGCTGCCCTGCATGCAAGAAACGAATCAAAGAGCAAGGTGTTGGCTTTCAATGTCCTGAGCACGGGGTTGTCAAACCAGAATTTTCTTACGTGATGAACGTCTATCTTGATGATGGCAGCGGCAACATTCGTGTTGTCCTCTTTGGAACACAACTCCAACAGTTGCTTAAAAAAACAGACGAAGACATCCAAATTTACAGAACTGCCCCTGAGACATTTGAAAAATTGAAAACTGATCTTCTTGGAGAAATGCTCAAAACAACAGGACGAGTAACCAAAAACCAAATGTTTGCTCGTCTTGAATTTATCGCAAACAAAGTGGAGACTAACATTAATCCTGAAGAAGAAATTTCTCGATTACAGCAGGAATTAGAGAAAGCGCAGGTTTGAACTCTTCTTTTACAGAAAAATCATTTCTTCTTTTTCAATCGAACGCTCACAGAAATAACAGCGTACTTTCAATGGATTTTTGTCAAGAATATGGAATTTTGTGGACACGGGCTCTGCGTTTGTAATACAATTAGGATTACTACAACGGAGCGTGTTTGGCTCAATCTCACGCAAGACAATTTTTTTCTTTTTTATAACATCATAATTTTTTATTTGATTGACTGTCACTTCTGGCGCAAGAATCGCAATCTTATTCATTTCTTCCTCTGTAAGGTCTCTCCCTTCTATCTTAATGATTCCTTTTTTCCCCTGCTTTTTACTCTTCAGATTCATCCCTAACGTGATTCTACTTTCCCGATGCAATGCAAGAATTTCAACAATCTTGAGCACTTTTTCACTAGGAAGATGATCCAGAACAGTACCATTTTCAATTGCTGCAACTTCCAACACTTTTTTTGTTTTCATTTTATACCTTTCCTGTGACAAGGGCGAGAAGCGCCTGGCGAACAAGCACGCCATTTCCCGCCTGCTCAAAATAGCCTGCATACGGCAGCGCATCAATTTCCTGTACCACTTCATTTACTCTTGGCAACGGATGGAGAATTTTTAGATTCTTTTTTACGTTGCTCAGTGATTGCGGTTGCAGAATGTATGCATCTTTCACTTTCATATATTCCATTGGATCTCCAAAACGTTCTTTCTGGATTCTCGTCATGTAGAGGATGTCAACATTTGAGAGCACTTCTTCTATTCTTTCATAATGCTCGTAGGTTATATTTCTTTTTTGTAATTGTTCACAAATTGACGCAGGCATGCGTAGTGTTTCTGGAGAGATAAAATATAACGTACAGCCGAAGTGCGCAAGGGCAATTGCAAGCGAGTGTACTGTTCTCCCATATTTGAGATCCCCCACTAACGCGACTTTCAAGCCAGTGAGTTTTCCTTGTGTTTTTTTTATTGTATAGAGATCAAGAAATGTTTGTGTGGGATGCTGATTTGCACCGTCTCCTGCATTGATCACTATTTTTTTTGTAATGTCTGCTGCAAGACGAGCGGCACCTTCCTGCGGATGACGCATGACAATAATATCTGCGTATTGCTCGACCATTTTTATAGTGTCATGCAGTGTTTCTCCTTTTGCTGCGGAGCTTACTTTCGCATCTGCAAAGCCGATCACTTTTGCGCCTAACTGGACAGCCGCACTTTCAAAACTTAATCGCGTTCTTGTCGATGGTTCAAAGAATAATGTTGCGACCACATTATTTTTTAGAAGCGCTGCTCGCTCTTCTCTTGGGATTTTTTCTAATTTTTTTGCTGTTTCCAGCACATCGATAATTTCATCTCGAGAAAAATCATTTATAGAAATAATTGGTCTTCCTTTCCATTGCTTCATTAAAAGCATAGAGTTTTTTTCATTCCTTTTATAGTTTGTTCATTACTGTTTTGGGATGAAGATTGAGTCTTTCATTTTCTTACCTCTCGATTGCTTTAATAGACAGTTTCTTTTATTACATTACTTACCTAAAAAGACATAGGGATTCAAAAGCACTGCAAGGCGACTATTGAGCACTAGATTAGCAACTATTCGCTCCGTAAGTCCTTATATGCCTACGCAATCTTTTATTGAGTATTAAAAAATGCAACAACAGATCAAGTCTGAGATTGTGACTATAAGAAAGCAATCATGGAGAAGCTTCTTCCACGAGAATATCAATATTCTGGAAATCACAGAGCCCTTCATTGTCACAGACTTGGACGAGGACAGTGTGTTCTCCTTTGTCGCCAATTTGTGTCGTGTATTCTGCTG
>CAYLMH010000003.1:10959-38553 GCA_964385055.1 uncultured Methanosarcinales archaeon | reverse complement strand
TAAACCCGTCAGTAACTCCCACTGTCTTTACTCCTGCAACTTCATTATAATCTACTTTCCAAAGACCGTAGATGTACCTATTTTCCATATAATCCTGCGCAGTATGATCATCTTCGTCAGGATCATATCCATACGGGTCAATCGAAAGAGTATCTCCTTCTGTCACAATGAAATCATAGGTGTCAGATGCAGGTGTTTCTGGAATTATTTCGAGCGCAGGATATCGATTCTGCACTGCAAACGCAAACACAAACGGACGACCATTAATTGTTGATTTATTATCCTGAATCATCACAATGTCATCGTATAATCCGTAGGATTTACATAAATTATTTGTTTGGCAGACATCTCTATATTTTACCACTTGCATCCCTTCTTTCAAACAGCGCGTGACTTCTGCTTCTTTTCCTGGCTCTTTGCAGTCTACTAATTCATTCGCGTCTCTTGCGATGTTGAAAAAGATATTGTTGATGTCATTTTCTATCAATCTGCTCGCGAGCTCATGGATCATTTTTAGTCGCACATCGACTGTTGTGTGGAATGTTTGCAACGCAAGCACGCCTTCTTTTCCAGAAACATCTGCAATAATTGGATACTCTGCATTTATCGAAACACTTGTTGGCGAAAATGTCGCTTGTATTGTTATATTTCCTGAATGAATCGAGGTGTTTGAAAATTCTGGCAATGTCTCCAATGAAACGCATTCTTTGAATGCTTTCGTGATATATTTTTCCAGATATTCCTGTAAATTATCATTGTCTGATTTTCTTTTTGAATCGTAGGTTTCGCACGAGAAGACTGCGCCTGTTTGATTAGGTGCATTTGCACCATAATAATCGCATAATGGGGGAAATGGATTGAGCAAGATATTGCCGAATGGATTAGAGTATATTCTACTTATATTCATTGGATCTTCGATGAGCTTTGTCAACCCATACGGATAATCGGGAACGCCAGGATGGCCTTCTATTCCTAGTGAAAGATCTGGCGCGATAATGCCGTAGGAAATGTTGAATATGGCTGCAGTGCCATCGTAGGCGTTCAGCGATTTTTCATATTTGTAGGGGAGGACGTATTGGCCGTACTCATACTTTCTTGGTCCTAAAAATGGTTTTGTGTCATTTGCCTGATACTCCCATATAACGCCTCCTTGCATTCCTAACAAGGCAATACCTTGCTTTGTTGTTTGATCAAGACAGCCCTGCATGTAGCTCGTGTATTTTCCCTGCGCGGTGAATAAATCCGTTACTTCTTGTTTCTCTTCTGTGAACTCTTTACTCTTGATTGTTGTGGTGAGATAAAAAAGAAGACCAATGACGGTGAATATGACTATTCCAAGAATGATGAAGATAGTGACTTGTGCTTTTCGCATAGTGTTTTCTTTACTTTTGCAGTATATTAATGTTTTGAGGTTGTTCGCGATTATCTCAAGCCTGATTCGTTTTTTAATAAGATGAAACATAGAATCCATAAAACCCCATTGCTGCTGCAATGGGTCCCCCTGACATTCTTTTCCTTTGCTAGTGCGTGTATTATTCTTGCTAAGCGAATATTTCTCTTACTGTCGCTTGAATCGCTCCACAATCCTTGAGAATCCTATTCTTTGATTATCTATTTTTACATCATGCAAATTATGAAAAGCGTACGAAAAATAAAGAAAGAATAGTTAAAAATTACTCTTCTGCTCTGAAACCAGCAGTCAAACTTCTCCAGTATGCTGATTCTTCTGGGGATCGTTCAAGAACAATGCCATTGGTGCTGTCACAATGGATCACGTCCTCTTCTCCATACGGCGCATACACTTGCTCGCAATCGAGCGTTGGTCCGTCGTATAGTACCGCCATATAATATCTGTTGTCTCCATCTCCATTGTATTTGAGATCTTCCACACCAATAATTGTTGCGCTACTCTCTGTGCTGTAATAGAATCTATTGTAGTCTGCAATTGTTTCCATACCCACGGTTTCTTCTTCTGTTCCAATGAAATACTCTGTGAGGTCTTGTTCTGCAGGATTTGTTGGTTCGTTACTTTCAATGTATGTTACAATAGTTTCTTTTGCATCATCAAGAATACCTTGCCAAGAGTCTACATCTGGGTAGGATGGACTTGTACTTAATCCATCTCTACTATAAATCAACGCATTGGTGACATTGTTGTACCATACATTATCCGTTGAGCCATCACAACTGAAGAATTCTCCAAAGCGTTCTGTTTGTGTTTGACTTAATGCATTATCACAATTATCTACGTCTTCTTCCACTGCTGCATCAATAAAACCATTAGAGTCAAACAATGTTTCTTCCAAATCTACTGCCATTGTATGCGTCATGTTTTGGCTGTTGAGTGTCACTCCAACAGTGACTGTATCGTCTTGTTTTAAAATACAAACGCTGTTGATTTCTTCTGCGATTGGTTCCAGATCTACATAATTATTGACTGCGCTGTCATACTTGTCACAGAACAAGGTATATTCTGTTCCTGTTGTTTCTGCGATGTCTAATAATTGGAACGCAAGGAACTTTGTTCGCGAGGTCCATTGTGAGGAATCTTCATCGTCGTCATAATCTCCTTCTCCTGTTTCATCCACTGCTTCACAGAAATGATCATTGCTGTAAAAGTCCTGTTGCTGTGTACATCCTGAGATCACATATTCTTCATTATCTGTGCAGTACGTGTCGTCATCTTCGCTCGTGCTACAAACACACGCGTAGCTATTCAAGCAATAATCCACTGCTGCTGCGTCTGTATTCGCATACCAATCATACTTTGTTTCTTTCGGACCACTCCATGATCCTTGATAACAGATTGCGACGACTTCTTCACTTGATGTACTGTCTGTGTACGTGTATTCGTTATATTCATCGACACACGCAGTGCCATCCCAACAGCGATTTGCCGCGCAACACCCATATGGCTGCAATCCTTCATCTTCTGCCCATGGTGTTGCTTCGAGATTTGATGTGAATTCATCTCCTGATTCATAGCCTAACGTTTCTTCCACATAATCTCCTTCGTCACCGCTCGTGAGATGATACCATTCCCATTCTGGATTGTCTTCATCAGTGTAGTTGTAATTACAGAGATAACTTCCTTGCACTGTGCAGGATGCGATGTTTGTGGTGTCTGTGATTAATGAAGCACTTGTGTAATAATCTGTTCCTGTTGCTGTTGTATCTTCTATATTACACCCATACCATGTTCCTTCTGCGTTAAGAAGCTCGACTGTGGTGC
Organism: uncultured Methanosarcinales archaeon; assembly: GCA_964385055.1. GTDB lineage: Archaea > Nanobdellota > Nanobdellia > Woesearchaeales > DSVV01 > JACRPI01. The sequence goes on along the minus strand of CAYLMH010000003.1, from coordinate 35,321 downwards.
CGTCATCTTTTGTGTAGCGTGCAGTTGTTCCTTCATCATATATTTCTGCTTGCAAGCATGCATATTGATGCAAGATTGTTGCACCATCATTGTAATAGATAGGTGTTGCTTCTGAGAATGATTCATCTGTGTATTCGCTGCTGCCATAATCATATTTATTTCCACAACAATAGCCGCCTGTCCATTTTCCACCGAGATATTTTTCGCAGATCGTTGTTGCTTTGATGTCTTCGTCGTAAAATTCTGTAACTTCCTCTCCCTGATCATTCACTGGCGTATCGCCAATCGTGTTGATGTCTATCCATTGATAGGATTCACCAACAGTTTCATCATATTCGTAATAACAGAATTGTGGATTATTGCCAGAAGAGTCTGACCATTTTCCGATGTCTGTTTCGTCTTCAGGACTATTTGTTTCAGAACCTTGAAAGAAAAATGGATCTTCTTTATTTAATGAAATTTCTGTTCCTGCTTCATCATGGTACGCATTGTCATATTCTAAGTATGAATCATAACTTCCAAAAGCGGTTTGTCCACAAATGTATGTATCTACGGCGATATCAACGTAACTTACAGTTGGATCTTCTCCAACATCCCCTGCCCCATATAAACAAAAGGAAGAGTAAGATGTTCCGTCACCAAGTTCATCATAATCATCATCAGTAATTGTCGGTTTCTCAAAACCGTCTTCTTCATTTACTGCTCTATTGTACACCCACATTCTATCGTCACCGCAACATCGATAGCCAGTGAATGCACTTTCATCTGTCCATGAACCGTTAATTGCCTCACAATTAGGTTGCTCTTCATCCCAGTTGACGTTGTAGCCGATAGTTGGATCGTAGGTTGCGTGAACTGCATCATCTTCTTCATAATCTTTCATCAACCATTCATCTTCTGATTTAGGATAAAGAGATAATATTGTTCCTGTTGGATCCTCATCAGTAAAACCTATACTCGTCAATGCACCAACTGCTGGAATACAGCCAAATTCGTCCTCATTATCTATTTTTCCTTCAAAACGGTGAATTTTTGCATTCTCAAAAGGATCTTCTGGACTTGTTTCAATACCTACATCAAGGTCTACAGCATCATTGTCTAACCAAGTGTACATATCACCATCTGGCTCAAAAAAATCCTCATTCAAAGAATGATCAGAATCAGAATCAAAAGGCATGTACGGATAGATTAATGTTTCTAATGCTAATGAACTTAAATAGTAAATGAAATCGTCACTATACACATAGCTTACTCCTGTTTCTTCATCACTCACCACAAACATGTTCGTCATTTCATCAGATCGATCTTCATTATAACAATAAATACGCATTCCTAAATATGCACTAAAACCGGGGTTATCGTCTGTGAATTCTGCTTCTACGTCCTCTATTACATAATCATCGTCGTCCCCGCCACTATCAGTCCCTCTTTCAACGTTCCAACTATCACCAGACTCATCATAATCATCGGCAATTACAAACGGAACTCCAATTAGAATAAAAATAAGAAGAAAACATTGCAGAACAGTCCATGATCTCATCATTGCCCTCTTTCTTTTTTATGTTATGCATTTTCTTGGCATTATTGTATATAAAGCTTGCGTCGGCAAAGGTTTATATAAGTGCAGATGTAGAGAATGTGCATGGATCCGCTTGTGAAATACATTGAAACTGAAGTTAAAAAAGGATTCTCCGAAGACCTTGTTAAAGAGAAGCTCGTGCAGTCCGGCTATAGCGAACAGGAAATCGCTTTTGCGCTTCGTGATTATCACACCAAACAACATTATCACAAATTTATCGACAAAATTGTTGAAGAAGAAGCAAAACATAAATGGCTCTTCGCAATGCTTGCTGTGCTATTTGTCATTCTTGTGGTTTTCTTCATCGTGACACTGCTTCTCTCTCTTGACTGGACAACTGTTTTGGAAAATGCATTTCCTTCTGAAGAAACAGTTGCTGTTGAACCTCAACAAGAAAGTGATTGCAGCATCTTTAGTCATCGCGATAAAGAACGCTGTTTAATGAAAGTTGCTGCGCTTACTCAAGATACTTCTTTTTGCACGAATATGACGAGTAAAGTAATGAAATACGAATGCAAAACAGAGGTTTGGAACAAGAATTACTGCAACTTCTTGATTTTGACGAATCAGAGTACTGTTGGGTGTTGAGTTGTTCTTTTTTAGACTCGCTTGTTTTAGTTGATTATATTTCTACAACTAAAAATAAAGAGATAAATTGTGTTGTAGGACTTTTGCTTGGCGACTCTTTTGAGAAAGGAAACCAAAGAAACAAGATGAAAAATGACAAACTAAGCATACCTCTCCTTAGTGAAAACAAAGGATTATAAAGATAAAGTGGCGGTTTTCCTGCTATGTCTCAGCTGACAAACTATATTCAAAAAGAACTCGATAAAGGTTTCTCTCAAGATTTGATTAGTAAGAAGCTTTTGCAGGCGGGCTATAGTCAACAAGAAATCAGTGAGAGCTTCCAAAGCTTGAGGAGCGCTGAACCATTATTACGACGAAAATCTATTGAAATGCCCCATATGGAATTTCACATTACATGGAGCAGATGGGTGTTTGGGATTCTTGCAGTTCTTCTTGTCGCTGTTTTTGGCTACTTAATTTATTTGTATGAAGGAGAACTTCCTACTTTTGAAGAAGTTAGCGTTCCTTCTTCCTGCGAAGGTACTGTTGAAGAGAAGAATATTTGCCTGTTACAACTCGCGCAGCAAGGAGAGGATGTTTGCGATCAATTAAGCACAGATGTTTTGAAATCCCTTTGCACAGAAAAATATTGGGAAAAAGATTCCTGTAATTTTAATTTCCTCGTCACAAAAGATACTGAAGAACGAGAACAGTGTTTATGGGAACAGGCAATTTCGACGCAGGATGCGAGTTATTGTACGCGAAAAGTCCATGATAAGATTGAATGTTTGTTGCAGCTTGCACAAGAAAGTGGGGATGCGAGTGTTTGTGGACAATATAGGAAGTGTTATACACAGTATGCTCTTTTGATCAAAGATGACTCTATTTGTGAGATGCTCACAGATGACTTTGATAGGACTCAATGCAAAGTAGACTATGCGAACAATATAAATACATGATAACAAATAAGACAGATGATGCTTATGAAAAGAAAACTATTACTCAGTTTCCTCCTATTTGTTTTAGTTTTTCTTGCCTCTTGTGGGGATGATGTTGTTTTTATGCCTGCCTCATTATGTCAAGTCACCTGCACTGATGATGCAACAGGAGATACGTATGGAATTGCATTACGCGCAATTGCTTGGAATGATGAGAGTGGCTCCCCTGATAAACATGATGGAGCAGACTTTGGCTGCAATGTCTATGTTGATGCGTATCGCGGAGAGATGGACGAGTATGGTGAATTTATTACTGCTCCTGTTTCAGTAGAACTTGATAGTGAAGATAGTTATGATGAAGCTTATACTCTTGATTTTTTTGATCTTGAAGGAGAAGGACTAAGCTCTGATGATCTTCCTTCTCTTCTTGATGATCCTATTACTCTTTACCAACTTCTTGATGAAAGCACTATTTCTATAAGTCAGTCAGATACCGCACTTGCTGCAGTGTATGAACACCGTATTAATCCATGTGTTATGAACGCTCAGCTTGAACTCAATGTCTACTGTGATACTTCTGAGGAAGGGGATCTCAAGGAGTACGTCAAAATTATCTGTAATCCTAATGATGCTGATACAATAGCTGAAGCAAACGAAGATGAGAATGACATCCAATGTGAAGATAATATTCATGTTACTAGAGATGATCCAACAGGTGCTTGCATTGAGGATGATTATGAAATTAATGAAGACGATATAGAATCATTGCACCCCTCCATACAAGCGGCTTTAGATTCCTTGGAAGAAGAATTATCCTAAAACAGGTGGAAAAATGTTGACTCATAAATCATCCCTATGCTTAACGCTCTTTCTTCTACTTTTTCTCGTTTCTTGTGATGATGATATAGTTATTATGCCTGCTTCACTCTGCCAAGTTACTTGCACTGATGATGCAACAGGAGATACGTATGGAATTGCATTACGCGCAATTGCTTGGAATGATGAAGATGATGACTATGATAAATATGAAGGATGGGGGTCTACTTGTAATGTTTATATTGATGCGTACAGTGGGCAAATAGATGAGTCTGGAGAGTTTATTACTACGCCTATTTCAATAGAAACGGATAGTGCTAGTAAATATGATGAAGACTATACACTTACTTTTTTTGAAGTTACTGGAGAAGGATTCACCTCAGATGACTCAAACGCCCTCTTCATGTTTGAAGATATTGCATTTTACCAACTTCTTGATGAAAGCATTATCGAGATAACGCAGACAGATACTTCTATCGCTGCAGCATACCAGCATAGTATTAATCCTTGCGTCATGGATGCAATGCTCGAAGTGAATGTGTACTGTAATAGCGATGAAACTGCAGAAGATCGTGAAAAGGACTATGTGAGAATTATTTGTGATGATCTTAATGATGGCAAAGACCCCATTGATGAAGCAAATAATGATGGGCAAAATATACAGTGTGAAGATAATAAAGTTGATGAAGACTGTTTAGATGAAAATTATGAAATTAATGAGGATGATATAGAAACGAGTCATCCAGACCTTTACGCAATTCTTGAAGAAATGAAGGAAGCTTTATCCTAGACTAAACACCAGACATCTTTTCCATTTCTCATGTCTGTTGGTTCTGTTGCAAAGGATGCAAGAATCACTTTTACTTTATACTTCTTCGCAAGCTCGATGTTCTGCCTTAATCTTCCCACGATTTCTCCTTTGTGTTTCTCTTCTGCATTGACGACCTGCGAAACAGGAAATGCGTAGATAACGTTCTTTTCTGCCATCATTGCCGCGTGCATATGATTCATCCCGCTATTTCGATGGTGCATGAAATCCTTTCGCTCTGAGAACTCAAAGCCATACATGATTGTTGGAGGAAAATGCTCCAATGTATGCAAATCAGTTTCTCCTGCTGCTTTGACGACTACTATTTCTACTTTTTTTTGGCTATCGCGGACTTGCTTTGGAAGCGCAAGAATCCCTGTTTTGATAGTAATGTCTTTTTCATTGAATGTCTTTTGTTGATATGTTGTGAAAGGGTAAAGGAAGATTAATTCTTTTGTTCCGAACGCTTTCGCTGTTTTGATAAACGCTTCTTCATTATTTTTAGGGAATACTATGTCGATGGATTTCATTGTATTCACTGTTTCTCATCCTCTTATTTAAAATTTCTTATAGATTCAGAAAAAATTCAAAACAGATTAGGGATTCAAAAGCACTGCAAGGCGATTCAGGCAGCAGTAAGGCGAATAGTTGCTCAGCAGCACACAAGGTACATGCACCTACAAAAGAAAGAATGTTCGGGGGACCCATTGCACTTTAGTGCAATGGGGTTTTGTTGAATTATAAAAGAAGCTAACAAACCAAAAAACAAAATGAAATAAAAATATAAGAAAAAACAAAACCTTACTTCCCTTTTGTCTTCTTCAAGTTTTCAATGAGCTTATCCACTGCATCATTCACTTGTTCTTCGCTCTTTGTTCCTGTACAGACAATCTTTCCATTACTAAACAGCAAAAATGTTGCTTTTGCCTGCGGTAACTTATAGACAAGCCCAGGGAACTGTTCTGGTTCGTACTCTGTGTTTTCTAATTTCATTGCAAGCACGTTCAGATTGAGATCCATACCCACACTGCCTGACGCAACAATGTTCTGCACATTGATTTTTGGCTTGATTTTGATCTTGATGTTAATTTTCTCAAGACTCTTGATAATCTGCTGCAAGGACTCTTCTACTTTTTCCAATGTCCGAGCACCTGTGCACACAACTTTTCCTTAACTGAAAATAAGCGCGCTTGTTTTTGGTTCTCGAATTCTTATGACTAATCCTGGAAATTGTTCTGGATTATACTCTGTATTACTTAATGTTGCAGCCATCTTCTCTAATGGAATGTCATGCTCCAAAGAAGTAGAAACAACAATATTGACAATTTGAATGTCTCGTTTTGCAGGCTCAGTGCCTTTAATAGATTCTTTCGACTTTACTGTTTTCGTTGGTTTTGCTTTTGGCATATAATCTCCCCCTCACCTATATATAAACCCCTCATTAGAGTATATAAATAGTTCTTATTTATAAATACTTCTTTTTTAAAGGCCTGTTTTCCGAGAAAGAAATGGATTCTTCTTCTCACTGAAAAGAGGGTACAGTACTGAATTTTCCCCTGAAACTTCTTCTTTAAGAGACATTTACACTCGATTTTTGAGTGACAGCGCTTGCGCATCTTTCGTTAAAAACAAGAGAATTAAAAAATAAAAAAAAGCAAATGTAAGCAGGATGCTCACATTTGTTTGATTTGATCATATGTTTAGCCTAGATATGTTGTATGATCAGTAATCTCAATGACCCATTTCATATTTAAAGTTATCTCTTTTTGTTTATAAATAAAGCAGTTTTCAACAGAAATCCTCCAAAACAAAACTTTTATATACTACTTTTACTACTTAGTAACTCATGGTAAAAACTATTAAAATAAGCGATGAAAATTATGTTTGGCTCACGAAAATCGCTGGAAAACTCCAGCATGAAACTGGACATCCTGTCTCCATTGACGCAGCAGTTACCTCCCTCTACAAAAGTAGGAATATTAGCGAGCTTGCAGGGTCATGGAAAGAATCCGAAAAACAGATTTCTGGAACGACGAAAGAACTCAAGGATCGCTGGAAACTTTGGCGCCTGCGTTATATTCCGCAGAAAGCAGAACCAAAGAAACAAGGGTAACATCTCATGGATAAAGTATGTGTGACCACTGAAATACTCTGCGACCTTCTCGCAAATAAAACAGAGATTGTTGAGCAGATTACAAAGATAGAGAAAACCGCGAACATCGCAGTTGCTCCGTTTGTTTTGTTTGAGCTTTTTTGCATCGCAGAAGCATCAGAAAAACCTACAGAGAACACTGCTGCTGTCTGGGATCTCCTTCATCGGATGACGTTGCTGGAATGGACACCAGAAGCTTCTGAAGCTGCTGCAAAGCTTTTTACTGACCTTCAGAAAGCAGGAAAGAAAACAGATTTGCGCGATCTCTTTATCGGAGTCCTTGCTGTCCAAAACAACTACGCTCTTTTTACGACAACCCTTGATGTCTATAAAGAAATTCCTGGGATTAAAATATATAAATAAGCAACTACTTATTTCTAATATGGATGTCTTTATCGAAAGAACAAACAAGAAACTTACTTTGACGTATCAAGGAAAAGCACAAGGACTCTTAGAGCACCTTAAACTTAATCCTGAAACTGTTCTTGTCGTACGAAATGATCAACTCGTTACAGAACAAGAGAAACTGAAGAATAGCGATAGCATTAAGATTCTTTCTGTCATTTCTGGTGGCTAAATGCGCTGTCTCAAATGCAAACAACCCGTGGTCTTTTCTTCTCTTTGTAAAAAACACTTTATCGCTTCTGTTGAGAAAAAAGTACTGGACACTATCAAGAAACATAAACTCATTACTCCAAAAGATAACGTTGTTGTTGGAGTAAGCGGAGGCAAGGATTCTCTCACTATCCTCTATTTACTTCAAAAATGGAAATATAAAGTGATCGCTGTCTGCATTGATGAAGGGATTGCAGGCTACAGACCAAGCACTATTGAAGATATGAAAGCATTTTGTGAGAAATATCATGTGCCTTATACTATTGTTTCCTATAAAGAAGCATTGGGCAAAACCCTTGATGAAATGAAAGTGCTTTTGAAAGAAAAACCATGCACGATCTGCGGAGCATTTCGTCGGTATTTATTGAACAAAAAAGCGCGCGACCTTGGCGCGACAAAGCTTGTGACTGGCCATAACCTTGATGATGAAGCGCAGGCAGTGCTGATGAATTTATTGAAACATCAAGTTGATTTATTGCCTCGCCTTGGCCCCATCACTGGCATGGTGAAAGATGCTGCGTTTGTTCCGCGAATCAAGCCCCTGTATTTTGTGACAGAAAAAGAAATTGCTGCGTATGCGTTTTTGCAAGGATTAGGAGTGCGGTATGTGGAATGTCCAAACGCTGTTGGCGCCTATCGCGCGAAGGTTGGCGATACGCTGAATGATCTTGAAAGACTGTATCCTGGCGGGAAGGCGCGATTGTTGAAGCATTTTGTTTCACGATTGCCGTTGTTGAAGAAGAAATTGCGTAATGTTCCTTTATTGCGTCATTGCCAGAGCTGTGATGAACCTTGCGTTGGGGATTATTGTAAGGCGTGTTTGTTGTTGAAGGAGTTGGGGTAGGTTTTGGTGCAAGATGTAGAATAAAAATTTCAAATTCGTTATGGTTTTCTACAAACATATATCGCCCATCCTATTTCCTCTTTATTTGTTGCTTCAATAGTTTTTTGATATGCTTTTATAAGATATGCATACCTCTTATGGTACTGGATGTTTTCTCCTCTGGCAATTTTATCCTGAAGTACTTCTATTAATTTTTTATAGGTCTTACTCATATGTTGTGATACATCCATCGCTTGAATAATTTCAAAACCTGTTTTCTTTAATTGCGTTTGATACGACATAAAAGAGAAAGGTGTATCAAAGAGCAGCCGCTCATACACCCATTTTTGAGTATCTTTGCTTATTTGCTTTTTGGGCTTTATTAAATCATCAAATACAAAAATACCTTTGTGTTGCAAAACTCTATATATCTCACTCAACGCTTTTATCTTATCATGAACATGATAAATGCTTGATTGACTTATTACCTGAGTGAAACTATTATCTTTAAATTTAAGGTTTGTTGCTGATGATTTGAAAAATTTGAGCACATGCTCTAGTTTTTGCTGTTTCGCTTTCTGCTTTGCATGCGCTATGCGAACGCCACTTAAGTCCGTACCTACAAGCCTACATCCTGTTTTTCTTACAATTTGGACATCTCCTTCACCATCTCCACATCCCACATCCAAAACAATGGATCGTGCGTTAATACTTGCACATTTAATCATAAAATTGGTTACACTTTCAGCTGCCAAAATGTGACTTTCATCATCAGTAAAAAGCCCAAAATGACACGTCCCTTTTGCATCCCAAAATGACAAATAAATTTTATCCTCTGCGTCGTAGTATTTTTCTGTCTTGCTTTCAGTAAATCGTTTCATATAATAAATAAAAGAAGAACAATCCTATAAATGTAGTGGTGGAATACAAAACCCCCAAAAAACTATACATTTTGTCAATGCCTAAACACAAAACATTAAATGGGCAGAAAAACTCTTTTTCTTGGGAGCGCAATGGAAGTAACAGAACAAATCAAAGTATTTCAGGAATTTCTCGAAATTCACTACTTAGCAGACCTCCTAGAAGCAGTCCGCATTGGAGAAACTCATTTTAATATTGATTTTGCCGCGCTCAGCAAACACTCTCCTGAACTTGCTGATTTGCTTCTTGAACAACCTGATGAAGTGACGAAGGCGTGCGAACTTTCTCTTTCCAACTTTGATCTTCCTAAAGAAATAAAAAACTTCCATATTCGTTTTAGAAATCTTCCTGACCAACACAAAATGTTTGTTCGAAACATTAGAAGTGAACACATCAATAAACTTGTTGTTATTGAAGGAACAATCAGGCAGAAATCTGATGTTCGACCACAAGTTACTTCTGCGCGCTTTGAATGCCCGAGCTGCGGGAATGTGATGAATGTTTTGCAACTCGACAGCAAGTTCAAAGAACCAACCAGATGTGGTTGTGGAAGAAAAGGGAAATTCAGACTTCTCAGCAAAGAACTTATCGATGTCCAAGGAATTGTTCTTGAAGAAGCAACAAAAGATCTTGAAGGAGGTGCACAGCCAAAACGTATGAACATCCTCCTCAAACAAGATCTTGTCAGCCCAATGTCTGATAAAAAAACAAACCCGGGAACAACACTCCAAATAGTAGGAGTCTTGAAAGAAATCCCTATCATTCTTCGCAGCGGGGGGCAATCTACGAAATATGATCTTCTTATTGAAGCAAATAACATTATTCCGCTTGAAGAAGATTACAGCAATATTCAAATCAAACCTGAAGAAGAAGAAATAATCAAGAAACTTTCTGAAGATCCAAAAATCGCACAAAAACTTGCCATCGCTCTTGCACCAGGTATTTATGGTCATCAGAAAATCAAAGAAGCGCTTATTTTGCAGTTTGTCGGGGGAGTAAAAAAACTTCGCGATGATGGCGTTATGAGCAGGGGGGATATTCACATTCTACTGATTGGTGATCCGGGAGCCGGAAAAAGCCAATTGTTAAAGCGCGCAGCAGTTGTCGCACCAAAAGCGCGATTTGTTTCTGGGAAAGGAGTCAGCGGCGCTGGACTTACTGCTGCTGTTGTCAAAGATGAATTCCTCCAGGGTTGGAGTTTAGAAGCAGGAGCGATGGTTCTTGCAAACAAAGGAATTCTTATGATTGATGAAATGGACAAAATGACTGACGAAGATAGAAGCGCAATGCATGAAGGAATGGAACAACAAACCATTTCTATCTCCAAAGCAAACATTCAGGCAACGCTGCGCTGCGAAACCACTGTTCTTGCCGCAGCAAACCCAAAACTTGGACGCTTTGATCCGTATGAACCAATCGCAAAACAAATTAACATGCCTCCTGCGCTGATCAACCGATTTGATCTTATCTTCAGCATCAAAGATCTTCCTGATAAAGAAAAGGATGAAGAACTTGCGCATTTCATTCTCACGATGCACAAGAAGCATGAAACAGAAAATGTGGAAATTGAAACAGAACTTCTTCGAAAATATCTTATTTACGCACGTCAGAAAATATTTCCGCGACTCACGGATCAAGCACTCGAAGAGATTAAAGAGTATTATGTCAAAATGCGATCTTCTGGATCCTCTGATGACAAAGGGCTCAAAGCAATTCCTATTTCTGCGCGACAACTTGAAGCACTTGTCCGACTTTCAGAAGCATGCGCAAAAGTGCGACTCTCTTCAACGATTACCAGAAAAGACGCACGAAACGCAATCAACCTGCTCCACTACTGTCTTGAACAGATTGGGCTTGATCCTGAAACTGGAAAAATTGATATTGATCGCATTAGCACAGGGATTACTACTTCAGAACGCGCAAAAATTGTTGGTATTCGTGAAATTATTGGAGAACTTGAACAAAAACTAAACACAAAACAAATTCCTATTGAAGAAATTATTAAAGTAGCACAGGAAAAAGGACTTAACGATGAAAAAGTCAATGAATCTATCGAAAAACTCAAAAGAAGCGGAGATATTTTTGAACCGCGAAAAGGATTTATATCAAGACTTGGTTGACTCATAAATTAGTAACGACGTGAAAGCATGGCAACAACAATTGAACGACAAACAGCATACCTTACCACAATAAGCACGCTTCTTAACGGTAATTTTATCAAAGCAGAAGCGCATATGCAACCAAGCTTTCTGCGTACTGCATCTGGAAAAGAAATGAGCAGAGTCCATATCATTGCAGTCATCGTTGGATTTGGGGAAGGGAATGAAGCAACACTTGACGACGGTTCTGGGAAAATTACCTGCAGAAGCTTTGACAACCCTACTCTCTTTTCTCCATTTACTCTTGGCGACATTGTCCGCGTTATTGGAAAAGTTCGTGCATTTAATGAACAGCAATATCTTATCCCTGAAATTGTCAAGAAAATAACCAACAAGCAATTTGTGACTTTTCACAAGCTTGCACTTCAATCTCTTGAAGCGCATGAGGAACATGTACTTCCGGGACACTCTGTTCCTACTACTGAACTTGCATCAGAAGAAATCATCTCCGCTGAAGCAGCTGATGAAATCCCCATTGACGCTGATGACAACACCCCTCATACTCCTTTTGATGATGTCATTTCCAAGATTAAGGAACTTGATACAGGAGATGGTGCAGGCATTGAACAGATTATTGAACAACTTGGCTCTGACAGCGAAAAACTAATTCACCATCTTCTTGAAACAGGAGAAATTTTTGAAATACGACCAGGACGAGTTAAGTTGCTTGATTAAACAAAGAACAATGGTGTCACATAGACTTCTACTACTGCAGCAACAAAGAGCACGACTAAAGACATAATCATTAACCCTGCTGAATCTAAGAGAACTCGATCAAACTTTGGAGTTCCGAAATTATGGCGAACGACAGAAATGGAGATGATCCCTCCTGCAAGCCCTGCAATAAAATACGCAAGAATTTCTAAGACCCCATGCGTTGCATAGCGCAGAACACCTAGAGAAATAACCTGAAAATAATGCGCAGTACTCAAATACCCAAACACAGAAGCGACTGAACCTAGCTGTGAACGGATAAAATCACCAAGCGCAACGCCAATCACTGTTGCATTCCATACTAAGATGAAAATTGCACCAACCCCATAGACAAACGCAAACAAGATACAGAAAATCAAGACTTTGAGATTATTCAAAAATATTAACGGAAGCGCATCTGGATTTATGACGCTCCCAGAAACTCTGCTGTTCACATCCATAATTGCCTGTGTCTGCACATTAAACAAAGCATCCAGACTTTCTTCTGGCGCAAACACATACACTGCTGCACTTGCAACGACAATTCCTGCAAACAAGAACATGAATAAGGAAAGCGCTTTTGCGTGCTCTTTTAACAAATACGCTTCTGAATATTCCATCTCATCTTTTCTTTCTTCCAATCGCATGGTATTAAAAACAATAGGAATAGATGCCATAACTATGAGAAAAACCATGACTAATGAGGATTGTCCTTCAAACACCCAGACACTAAAGCCTATACCTACCAATGAAAATAAAATGCCGAGAAAAAACATCTGCCATGGTCGCTCTTCTGCGCCTAATGGTGTTACTAATGATTCCAGAACCATTGTTCTTTTTTATTGCTGATTCTATATAAATGTTTTGATCGTGTATTTTCTCTCTGCTAAATGACCATTACATTTAAAAATACCCCTGCTTTCTTTCAACCCATGGTTGACGATTATCAAGCACTTGTTGAAAAAGCGTACAAGGTGCTTCCTGAAACTGTTGTGAAAGAAGAGCGATTTACTGTTCCAAAAGTTCGCGGGCATCTTCAAGGGAATAGAACAATAATTAGCAATTTTCATCAGATTGCAGATACGCTTGGAAGAAAACCACAACATATTCTCAAATACATTCTGAAAGAACTTGCAGCTCCTGGTGAACTAAAGAAAAATGGAGTTATCATGGGAACGAAGATTGCTGCTTCCCGTATTAATGAAAAAATTGAGCAATACGTTGAAGAATTTGTTCTCTGCAAAGAATGTAAAAAACCTGACACTAAACTGATCAAAGAAGGAGCTTTTGTTTTCATGAAATGCATGGCATGCGGCGCACGACAGAGTGTTAACGCGAAGATATGATGAAAAAAGCATCAATGGAATTTTCAGCAAATATGTTGGTTTACTTACTCTTAGGCATTCTTTTTCTCTTTGTCTTTCTATTTTTGATTAGAGGCTGGTTTGGAGACGTTTGTTTTAAAGTGAATTGTTAGAATTTTTTTATAAACATTGCAACACTTCTTAATCGCTCCGCTGCTTGATCACACTTTATCTCTTTTTTATTTTATAATAAATGGATGAATTGTGATGCAGGACTTTGCTGAGCGAATAATGGAGAAGTTTGTGCGTGTTTATGAATTATTCAAAGAGAGATTATATTTTTTTACCCAAACCATTTCCCCAACGCTTCTTGTGTTTCTTTGTCTTTGCCAAACTCTGCATCAACTCTGCGCTGCAATAAATCTAACGTCTGCTTGAGATATGGAGAAACATCATAGGTCTCTGCGAGCTTGATACTTAACGCAAGGTACTTGATCACTGATCCTTCTGAAATGGTGAAAATAATTTTGCCTCCACACGCTAAACATTTGCCTAATAATGGAGGGCGACGATATGATTCATTGCACTTCACACAACGGAAACCCTGCTGCGAAAACTTTCTCAGATTCCCCTTTGTGTCTTTTAAAAAATGCTTTTCAATTACAAAGCGCGCAACATCTCGCTCGCTCACTGCGCGGATTTTTACTGCAAGCTGCATTTGTCCATTTAATTTGTCTTCCATTGAAGGAAGTTCTTTATACGCAGAACAACTTATTCCAATATTAATGCTCGTTGTTCCATGCGTAAAGCCCACTCCTTCATATTGCAACGGGGTGTTCACTCTATTTTTTATCTGCTCTACCTTGACTGTCTTTGCACTTTGGTACTCTTCTGCTGCTTCATACAGTTCAAGAGGGTATTCAAACATAACATCAAGTCCCAACGCCTGATCGTCCACTTCTGTTGGAATGAGACGAGAAGTAAGAACTAATGGCGCGTCCATTGTTCGCGCACCAATTCTTGCAGGAAGATATCTTCTTGAAAAATTAAGCAAGCCATCTAATAGCAAACTGACGCTTGCTTCATCGCCGTCGCAGTCTCTTCTCAGCGCTGCGTGAAACAGCGGATGCGCAAAAAAACCCTGCGTTTTTGAGAAGCCAACAATTCTTCCAACCATCCCTGCAGAAATGTGCGGCGCAAGACATATTGTTAGATGCCCTACAAGGTCACTTTTTTTTGTCAGCTTGTAAAATGGTTCCTGCTTATAGACTCGCACTAATAAATCATCAATAAATTGTGCTGTTCTAAACAATACCGCATCCGATGGTTCATCAAGCGCATCTGTTGCTGCGGGAAGAACAACATCTTGAGGATACATTTCAAGCACTTGTTCTGGATGCTCTAACGGTTTCCCTTCAATATCTGTTTCATACCCCATCTCGCGGAGCTTTTCTACAGAAGTGCCCACTTCTATTGGTTTAAAATGCGTGAGCGGCAACTCGCTCATATCATAACGAATTGTCCCATCTTTATTGACATAGACATCATGTTTTGCACGCAGAATTGCTTTTCCTACATATTCAACAACGTGATCCTCGTTGCTTGTTCCTTTAATTCCTTTGATTAACGCAGGAACACTCTCCACCTGCATGTATTTTACCGCAGCTGAAAATTCTGGTTCGATAGGCAGCTCTATTTTTTTATACTGTTTTGCTTTTCCATGAACTTTACATGTTGGCTCAGGAATTTTTCCACACATTTGACAAAAGAAAAATTGTTTTGTTTTTTTATTACACCCATAACAAAAGCCATGAACACTCTCCTTCTCACAAGATGGACAAACAAACAATGGAAAGTCTGCTGTTACTTTTTTTGCTTCGAGTGCTGCTTGGAATGATCGTAACCTGCCCCCTTCATTACCTATAGGGAAGAGCCCATGCGGTGATCCTGTCAACTCCCTCATCTTTGCTTTTTCTGGCCTGCCCATTCGAGCACCAATAGTTGTTCCTGCTTTGTCTTTGATTTCTATTTTCGCAAAGCTGTTGATATTTTCAAGCACTGTTTTTCCTTTGTCATACGCTTTTTGCGTCTTTTCAATGTCTTCATACTGCGCTATTCCCAACGAAAATAAAAACGCAGTTGCGTCGTCTTTTTCTATCACTATGAATTCATTATTCACAAGAATATGAGGAACACCAAGAATCTCTATTGTCTGTTTCATGGAAGAAATATTTTTTATTGTTACTTTTTCTTCCAGCATTTTCATTTCTGGCAACGCATGCATTAATTCTTCAAACTGCTGTTGTGTGATCTGTGTCCAATAATATGTATACCTTGGGTGTAGTGGCAGATTGTACTTTTTACTGAGCGCAATCATTTCTTTGCATGTTTTCTGCTGCTTTGGATCTCTGAGGTGATTTCGCATTTCCTCTGAAAGATCTTCCTGCTGCTTCTTCATTTCTTTGCGCAAATGCTGCGTATACCAATCCTCATTATACCCGCATGGAACAAGAATGTGGCCATTTTCTGAAAAATCCCCATAGTTAAATAGAATGTCTCCTAAATAGAGAATCTGCTTTACTTTATCTTTGCACGCCTTTGCCTCTTCGATTGTTTCTATGATTCGCACAGAGCCATCTTCGAGAAGGACAACTGGACCGTGAATCATATCACATGCTGTTATTGCTGCTGCTTTTCCTGGACGCTCGACTTTTAATTGTGTTCCAATTGCAACGAATTTATCGAGCACGAGCATTGTCGCTGGATTTATCGCTGCTGCTGAAAACCCAGATGTTCTTGCTCTCCCATACCGCAAACGAAATCCTCCTTTTGCCATAGGAAATGTCAAAACAGGTCTGCCTGCAACCATGTCCGCGATAAAAGTATAGTTTGGAGAGAGTTTTTCTTTTTTTTGTTCTCCTGTTGGCTTCTTTTTTGCCTTGATGTCCTTCTGTAACTTGAGAAACTCTCCCAGAAAATCCCAATCCATCCCAAAATCTTTTCCCCATTCTTCGAGACGCTTCCAGAGCTTTGGCGCTTTCTGTGAAAGACCTTCTGCAAGAACAAGACAAATGCCCCCGCGAATTTTATTTGTTTCCACTCTCGGCGTATCTTTGTAATTTGAAACATCTTTTGTTTCTGTTGGCTCACCATCAACCTGCACAGGTAAATGTCGCATCAGGAAATCCAGCTCCTCCAGAGAAGGGAGGTATTGAAGGTTCGTGACGCGTTCATGATAATCATAAATTTCTCCTTTGTATCGATTTACTTCTTTTTCTGAAGGATCGTATTTTGCATAGCCCATCTGCACACGGACATAATCTGTCAAAAGCAACGAAAATGCCGCTGCTGTTCCTCCTGCACCACGAATTGGACCCGCATAACAAGGAACAAAATATTCTTTACCATCATACGTCTGGCGAATCTTTAATTCTGTAAACCCTTCCAGCGGCGCTGCAACAATTCCTGCTGTCTGATACGCAAAGCCTGTTCTGATTCCCACTTCCATCGCTTCTTTCTTATCTTTGAATTTACAGAATTTTTCTTGCGCTACTTCAAGCGCAATCTTCAGCGCAACACGCCAGTCCATTGGTTCATACTCTTTTTCCAGCTCGATAATTCGCTCTGTGACTCCTGAACCCACAAGCTGCTGGGCAACAACGCTGATGAGCCCTTCAACCCGCTCTGCCATATTTTTTGCAAGTTTTATGTCTACTCTGTCATCAGCATCAAACCCCATCTCTTTTGCTGCTTTCGCTTTATCATATTCATAAAGAACTTCTTTCTCAATGTTTTCAAAATATTTTTGCATGCGCTCTGATGTTGCTGTCATTGTACTACTCCATAAACCTAAGGATTTTTACTTCTCTTGTTTGCAAGTTTACTAATGGAACGCGCGCTGGCTCTGGGTTATGTCCCATTTTTTCCTGGAACGCTGTTTTTCCCTGCCAACAACTTCCACAAATTAATGTGATATTTCTATAATTTGAAACAGACGTTTTATGCAGATGACCTGTTGCAAAAATATCTGGAATTTTTCCAATCACCATTGGATCAGAATCACGGAACGGGATATACATGCACGATGCATGCGTCGGCGCAAGATGGCGGCGCTGTAATAGATACTTCATCACGAGATCTGCGCGATCATAACCTCCATTATTCCTAATTTCATCCACATTCGCAATATAATAATCAAAACTATAACCGTGATACATCAGTACAGTAATCCCTGGAAATCCTTCTGTCTTTCCGACATTGACGAGTGCAGGGTTACTTACCATCACTGCATTTGGAAGATCATACAGCGGCTTTGCCATATCTTCGTACAGCGGAAGCTGCGGCTCTGCCAAGCGCATCGCATCGTGATTGCCTGGGCACATAATTATTTTCATGTGTCTTGGAATTTGCGCAAGCAATTTTCCGCATGTCGCATATTGTTCATAAATATCTGTCATCTCTAAATCATTTTCCTGCCCAGGATAAATCCCCACTCCATCAACAATATCTCCTACAATAAAAATATATTTTATCTTATTTACTAACGCACGTTGTTTTTCATCACCCATCTCGCCGTTGATCCACTTCAGGAATTTTTCAAACGCCGCAGCAAGAAACTGTTTTGACCCTACATGAATATCAGACAGAAAAATAGCATACTCTTCTACAGGTGATTTTTTTAACTCATTATAGACAGGAACTTCTGGCCAGACAATTTTTTCAACAAAAATGATTCCTTTTCCTGCAACCCCCACCACTCCAACCACTTCATCAAGCACTAATGATTTGCCGCCATCATAAAGTTCTTTTTTACTTTTTGAGATAAGTGCTTTTATCTCTCCTGTGCTGTCTTCCAACGCAATAATAATATTATTATTTTTTGTTTCTTCAATTTTTTTAACAAGACCTATAACTGCCACTGGCTCCCGCTCTTCTTTTTGCAACGCGCGCTTGACAACAGTGACATTATCTAACTCCTGTCTTCCTCTTAATAAACGCTCGAGTGTTTTATATCGCTCATTAAAGTACGAAACAAAATCCTGAATCTCTTTGTTTACTTCCTTTGTGGTAAAGCTTGAAACTATTGTTACTATCCCTTCTTTTGTTTTTTCTTCATTTTGGGCAGCATGGGGGGCTTCATTTTTTTCTTGGTTGGGAGTGGTTGCTTCTACACTCCCTTCTTTATTTTCTTTTTCTACAAGAGTAGTTCTTTGTTCTTTTTGTTTTTCAAGCTGTAAACAAGAGAAAATAATTTTTCTTATACTGTCATCATCTTTATTTTCTATATTTTTGTATAATTTTTCTGTTTCTTGGTCACTCTGCTCTTTTATCATAGCCATGATTTTTCCAGTGACCAGAATTTTTTTGGCAAGAAGGAACTGCACAAGCTCTTTTTTTGTCGTCATTTTCTTCACACTACACTAAATGCGCTACTCCACATTTAAACTCTGCTGGAGGATAGTCATTATTTTTGGCTTAATTGTTTGCGGGATAGCAACAGAAATCTCGCGCGTTCTTCCAAATCTTCCTTTTGAAACAACCTTCGCGTTTATAATTCCAAGCATGTCCAACTCCGCGATAATATCAGAAACCCTTCTCTGTGTTAATGGGTATAAACCCACTTTCACACACAATGTTTTGTAGACATCATACACATCTCCGGTATAAATAATAGCGTTCTTCTCATTATACAAAGAAAAAATCGCGTAGAGTGTGGTCTGCTGCTGCCTTGGCTGTGTTTTGACAATATCAATAACCCTATCCCTTTCAATTTTTTCTTCTGCATTATCTATGTGCGCAATCTTTACTGTTTGTTCCCCATTTCGCTCTGCAATTTCTCCTGCAACACGAAGCAGCTCAAGCGCCCGTCTCGCATCGCCATGCTCTCGCGCCGCATACGCTGCACATTTTTCCACAACACCAGACTCAATAATGTTTTCTTTAAACGCGTGTCCTGCTCTTCTGCGCAAGATGTCTTGAAGCTGAAGCGCATTATACGGAGCAAAAATAACTTCTTCCTCACTTAATGAAGATTTTACCCGCGGATCTAAATGATCTGTAAAAACAAGATCATTGGAAATGCCAATAATACAGAGCTGGCTTTTTTTCAGATTTGTATTAATTCTTGTCAGATTATAGATAATTTCATCTCCTACTTTTTTTATTAACTGATCTATTTCATCTAAAATCAACATGATGAGCTGTTCTTTGTCGTCCACTGCGCTAAAAAATATTTTATAGACCTCATCTGTGGGAAGTCCTGTTGCAGGAATATCTTTATTGAACTCCCTCGCAAGCTGCGCAATAACTCTATATTCTGTATCTGCAATTCTACTGAGCTTACAGTTAATGTAGACTGTTTTCAATGGAATGTTTCGCTCCTCTGACAGTCTTCTTATTTCCGCCGCAGTATATATTGCAGTGACTGTTTTTCCTGTTCCTGTTTTTCCATACAAAAAAACATTAGAGGGTCGTTCCATACGCAACGCAGGAGCAAGAATCTTTGCAAGCTGATTAATTTCTTCATCCCTATGAAGCAATGCATCTGGGGTATAAGAAGATTGCAATACTTTTTTGTCTTTGAAAATAGAGACTTGACTTAAGAATTTCTCAAATATGTTGTTTAACCTCTTTTCTTCCATGTAATTCCATAGGAAACCAAGGTTTATATAGTTTTTTAATTTGTGTTTTTTACCCCTTTCCCACAATAAATTATCGAGGATAACAAGAGAGTAGAAAAGAGGTGATTGACCCTCCCCCCTTGGTTTCTACTGGAGATGGAGGTTGGGGGTGTTGGATGGTCTGTGGTTTGGGCTGTTTAGTTTGGAGATGAGGTGTTTTGTTGAGAAGATAAGGCTTGATAAGCTTAGATGTATGAAATAAATTAACATAATCTAACAATTTTACCATAATCCCTTTTTCATAATTAATTTATCATCTTTAGTTTGTTTTATTCTATTTTCTCTTTATTTTAATTATTTTATTTCTATTATTATTCATTCTATTATTATTACATAATCATTATCTTATTATTTACATTATTATTATATTTATTATTATATTATTATTTTCTATATGGAAATTAATTATATTATTATATTATCCTTCATTTCTCATGGAAAATAAAAATAATGAATGTAACTCTATTATCAAAATTTTCTTTGTTTTTTATTTTGTTTAGCACTTTTTATTTTTAATTTCTTTCTTATTTGTTTTCTTTTTTTCGTCGACAAAACCTCAATTATTCATTTTTCTTCTTTTTCTTCTTTCCCCCCTCTTTTTCTCTTTTGTTCCACATTCTTTTTTAGAAACAGCCTTTCCATAAGAAACGAGGGGGTGAGGGGGTAGAGAAGGGGCACAAAAAAAGAACAATTTCTTTTTCTTCCTTTTTCGTTACCTTTACTGAGTAAAAAGAAAGCTTTTTATATCCCACTATATATAAAAAGAAGAAGTAGGTGGGTTTTAGAAAGAGGTGTTTATCGTTATGGCAACAGAAGCAGTATCTTTAGAAGTCATTATACTTGCTATTATTGTTGGAACGCTTGCAGCGATTGTCTATAGTTTGCGCATTCTTGTTCTTCTCGAACGACGCATTGCTCGTGTTGATCTCAACATTGAAAAAATTGCACGGCGCATCGTTGCTGAAGAAATGAAGATTGAACAACAAGAAGCAGTTATTGAGAAAAAGCTTGGCATCAAAGTTGGCAAAAAATCCAAAAAGAAAAAATAATCAGCTTCTTTTTGCTCTTCTTTTTATTTGTTTCATTTATTTTCCTTTGTTCAGGCGGTCACTATGAAATTCACTCAGGTTGTTCAAGACATTAAAACATTGCGGATTCAGGGAGCAGAAGGTGTTGCTCGCGAAGGAGTGCGTTCTCTTCTTCTTGTTTTAAAAAAATCTCACGCAATCACTCACGAAGCAGTTCTTGCGGAACTTTATCATGCTCGTGATCAACTTATTGCTGCCCGGCCAACAGAGCCTTGTTTGCGAAATGCACTCGCGTATGTTTTTCATAATATTTATTCTTATGACGAACATCATTCCTTATTTCAAATGCTCACGCAGCGCATCAATGAAGTTATTCTTTTTTTTGATACATCAAAACACAAAATAGCACAACTTGGCGCGGCAAAGATTCGGCATGGCAGTATTGTGTATACGCATTGCCACTCTTCTACTGTTGTTGCTATACTTCTTGCTGCAAAAAAACAAGGGAAAAAATTTACTGTTCATAACACAGAAACACGGCCTCTTTTTCAGGGAAGAAAAAGCGCAACAGAACTTGCTGCAGCAGGAATTCCTGTCAAACATTTTGTGGATAGCGCAGCGGGCATTGCAATGAAAGACGCGCATCTCGCGCTTTTTGGAAGCGACGCAATCACTTCTTATGCTGTTTATAATAAAGTAGGTTCTGGTATTTTTGCCGAGCTATTAGCTACACGGAAAATCCCTCTTTATATTTGTTCGGACGCATGGAAGTTTGACGCGCATGCAAGCAAGCGGCACAAAGAAGTGGTTGAAATGCGTCCTGCTCAAGAGATTTGGAAAGATGCGCCTCGTGGTATTGTTGTTGAAGATCCTGCATTTGAAGCAATTATCCTGCCTGATGTGAAGGCATTTATTACAGAGCTTGGTGTGCAATCTCCTTCTGTGTTTTTGAAAGATGTTCGGAAAAAGTATAGTTGGATGAAATAGTTGCTTCTCTCTTTTTTGTTTATTATTTTGCTTCATTCATTTTTTTGTCATAGAAATAATAAAAAATAGATGAATTGTGTTGCAGGTCTGTCTGCTTGTGCGTGCTTTTCTTTTATAGTTGATTTCTTAAAAGCAAACACTTTATAATTGCAGTTAGGCATCGGTTATTTATGAAAAAAATAATCAAATATGGATTGCTCATAGTTCGTGATCATAAATTTCTCATTAATCGAAAAAAAGGAACCACTTTATTTTTAATGCCTGGCGGCAAACCTGAACAAGGAGAGTCTGTTGAAGCGTGCCTTATTCGTGAAATTAAAGAAGAACACAAATGCATAGTAGTTCCAGAGAGTATTTCTTTCTTTGGATCTTTTGAAGATGCTGCAGCGAATGAGCCTAATACTGTTGTTTGTATCAATCTTTATTTGGGCACTATTCTTGGTGCTCCCCATATTTCTTCTGAAATTGAAGAACAACGCTGGTTTGGAAAAGGCGATGATCCCACTATTCTTTCTCCTATTATTCGCAATAAAATTTTTCCTGCGTTACTTGAGAAGAAGATTATTTAGTGCTTCCTATTTTTCTTGTTTTTTACTCAAACTTTCCTATCACTTCATTGAATAGCAATCCTTTGAGTTTGATGTTTTCTGTGGTAATCACTGCACAGCGTTCTGTTAATTCCAAGTTTTCCATACTCATGAAATGCCAGGCAGTTTTTGCGAAACGAACCGCAATCCAAGGTTCTGCACCAAATAATTTTGCGAATGTTTGGAGTTGTTCGACGTCTTCTTTTGGGATGTACACAGACTCATTTTTGACGCTTTTACATTCAATAACTAACTTTCTTAACGCATTGCCCGCAAGAATGTCCGCAGAAGGATATTGTGTATTTCCTGAGCCAGCTACTCGTACTGCTGCCCACTCTTTTGTTCCCCAAAATAAATGAATCAGTTCTCGTTCATACGAAATGCCTTTACTTTTTCTGCTCATCGCCCTATTCTTGTTTTTCTTATTTATATGTGCTTTCTTTTAATTATTTGTTTTGAATCTCCTTGCTGTTTCATTATTCTTTACTTTATTATAAAAATAATAAAAAAGAGATGAATTGTGTTTTAGGACTTTGCGGATCAATTGTTTTATGTTGCTTGTGCATGTTTTTCTCTTTCTTAATTCTTCAAAAAGTATTTATAGCTGTTCACTCTTTTCTCTATTATGACAAAACGCGGCATTCCTCTCGCAGCAATTGATGTGCTTATCAAAAAAGCAGGGGCCGATAGAGTGAGCGATGACGCGAAAATGGCACTCAAGAAAATAGTAGAAAATCAGGCAACTGAAATAGCAAGCTACGCAATCAAATTTGCCCATCACGCAGGAAGAAAAACAGTCAAAGCAGGCGATGTGAAGCTTGCGTTAAAGAGTTCTTAAACAGTCAACTTCATCCCATCATACGCGAGAATAACATTAGGGAAAACATCCTTTGCTTCTTCTTCAATCTCTGCTTTTTCTTTATACCGTTGCGAGAAATGCGTGAGGATCAATTTTTTAACATTTGTGGTGTGCGCGATCAATGCTCCTTGTTTGATGGTAAGATGTTTGTACTGCTCTGCTTTTTCTGCTTCTTTTTCCATAAACGTTGCCTCGCAGATTAAGACGTCCACTCCTTCTGCAATTTCCAAACAATTCTTGCACTGTCCTGTGTCTGTAATAAACCCAATATGTTTTCCAGGGACAATGTATGTGGTGTCTTTCGGAGAAATTTTTTTGCCTCCATGTGTTATTGCTTTGTTTTGCTGCAGCTTTCCAAGCAATGGTCCTTCTGGAATCCCTAATTTTTTTATTTTTGCAACGTCAATTCTTCTCTTGTCTAGCTCTCTGAACTTAAATCCAAGACAAGGAATGCTGTGCTCCATGGGAAACGCGTCTATCTCAAAATTTTCTGTTTTGATGAATGTTCCATTGCTTACTTCCTTAATGCTCATGTTGAGCTTGTTGTCAAACGGAAATGCGACAAGCATTGCTTCTATTTGTTTCTTGCATCCTTTTGGCCCGTAGATTTCTAATGTGCTGTCTTTTTTTGCGTATTCTGACGCGCTCAATGTTTGTAACAATCCTGGAAGGCCAAGCACGTGATCTCCATGCCAATGGCTAATAAGTATTTTTGTTATTTTTGTCGCACTTTCTTCTGCTATTTTGAACTGGCGTTGGGTGCCCTCTCCGCAGTCAATCAATATTCCTTCTCCTTCATATTTGAGGAAGATACTACTATGATTTCTTTCCTTTGTGGGTACCATC
>CAYLMH010000003.1:0-10949 GCA_964385055.1 uncultured Methanosarcinales archaeon | reverse complement strand
AAAAGACGAGTTCCATGTTTCTTTGTTTTGGTTTGTCGTATATATAGTTTGCCTCAAATTCAAGTTTTTCCTCTCAAGAATCCAAAGCTATATATAGATAAAATGCGGTAAACTGGTTTACAATGGCAAAAAAACACAAACAACAAAAGCCAAAACATATTCAGGCATTTTTCTTTTTTGGTATCTTTCTTCTTGGACTCTATATTGTCAGTGTTGCCAATGGTATGAATGGAGTTACTGGCGCTGTTACTGCTGAAGAACTATTTACCAACGATCTTCTTTCCACATACAAAGATACGTATAATGAGAAAGCTAACGGACTTCCTGATATTCTTTTTACTTTTTTTGGCGATGATGTCGTGAATGTTTACCTTACTGACCTTGATCATCATCTTTATGCAGTGCTTGATGCAGGTGAACTTATTGAACTTGAAAACGGTGAGCAGGAAGACCCTTCTTTTGAAATGACGACAACATATGATACGCTTGTTTTATTACAACAAGGAGATTTGGAAGTTTCTGACGCTGTTGACCAAGGACTTATTTCTTTCAGCTCTGATAGTTTTGTCAAAGAAGCAGAGATTTCAACTGTCTTGTACAGCATTGATATTTATTCGTTGTTTGATGAAGAAGAGACAGAGTAATTTTCGTACCTTTTATTAATTCTGCAATTGTTCTTTTTCCCATGGAAACGACTTCTCCAAAGGAAATATCTTGGCCTGTTTGTTTTTCTGATCTTGTCACTGTGGGGAATCCTTCTGCCTCTGTGGGTATTGTAACACTCTGGACAAAAAAAGAATTTATTCTGAAACATCTTGATCCCCAAAAGTATGCGCTCGTAGGTCAGCTCTACTCTCGCGACGAAGGGCTTAACGGCGTGCTCCGCAACTGTCTTGCAAATAAAGCAATACGACATCTCGTGGTGACTGGCATTGATCTGAATGGGTCTGGAAAGGCATTACTCGCCTTTTTCTCTAACGGGGTTAGTCCAGATCACGCAGTTCTCGGTGTTGAGGGGGTTTTGATTGACAAAGAAATTCCTCTTGCTGCTCTTGAAACTCTTCGTCAACACGTTACTGTTCATGATTATCAACACGTGAAAGATTTTTCTCAACTTCCTGCGCTCCTTTCTCAGCTTCCTTCTCTTCCTTCGTACGGCGTGTCAGAGGTTTTCCCTACTGTCACTGTTCCTGTGCCAGATACATTTCCTTCTGAAAAAAGTGGGTTCCCTGTGCGCCACGATTTTATTGGACCCGCTTGGCTTGAAATTCTGCATTTGATTACTACTCTGGGCACAATCAAAAAAAGCGATTATGGCGTTGATCAGCGTGAGCTTCTCAATATTGTTTCTGTCATCGAAAAAGAAGATCCAGACCGTCCGCAGCTTTTTTCGTACTTTCCTTTTACACAAGATGATTTGTTTTCGTATTATCCGCAAGTGGTCAGCGCTGCTGCGCTTGAAGGAGTGGAGTATTCCTATGGGCAGCGATTACGACAACAAAAAAATGTGGATCAAATTCAATTGCTTATTGCGAATCTTCGACAAACTCCTCATACACGGCGCGCGCTTGCAGTTACATGGGACATTGAAAAAGATTTGACTAATGAAAAACCTCCTTGTTTAATTTTGGTGGAATTTCTTATTCAAGACAATTTCCTGTATCTTACTGCTTTTTTCCGGAGCAATGATATGTTCCACGCATGGCCACGAAACGCGTTCGGTCTTCGTAAACTTCAATACACTGTTGCTTCTGCGCTGCATATGTCTTCTGGAAATCTCACTATTATTTCGAGTAGCGCGCATATTTATCAGAACAACTGGGCAGCTGCAGCACAAATTCTTCAGGAGCACCATGCGCCTTTGAAACGAATTGGAGATCCCCGGGGCAATCTCATTCTTCGTGTGAAAGATGGCGTTATTTTTGTGACTCACACTGATCCTACAGGTAAGCGGCTTGATGAATTTTCCGGGAATGATCCTTTTGCCCTTTACACAAAACTTGTTCTTGACCATAAAGTATGCGATTTGTCTCACGCGTTTTATTTAGGCACTGAATTGCAGAAAGCAGCGCTTGCGTTGCAGAAAGGGCTTGCTTATACACAGGATAAGCCCCTTGCGTTGTGAATTGCGTCTTCTTCTCCCTAAAGCTTTATTAATTACTTGTCCGTAATGCATACTATGACAAAACCAAAACCCATTCCTTGCCGTATTATCTCTGATATTGTGCAAACGGACAATAGTGATGTTGCTCTTGAACTTCATAATCAAGGCCGTTTTGGCGAAATAGAAGATCATCGAGTGCATCTCTCTTTTTTGGAAGGGCTCTATCTTCTTGAAAAAGAAAAAATCAAAATTCTTGATTCCCGTAACAAAAAACTTTCTTCTGACGCGTTTCTCAAAAAAGCAGAACGAAAAGAGAAAAAATTCTGGGTGAAATATAGGGTGTATAGAGATCTTCGGGATAGAGGATATCTTGTGAAAACCGCTCTCAAATTTGGTGCTGATTTTCGTGTTTATGATAGAGGCATTAAGCCAGGCGAAGATCACGCAAAATGGATAGTGTACCCCACCTATGAAGCCGATGTTTTGACATGGCATGATTTCTCTGCGAAAAACAGGGTTGCACATAGTACTAAGAAGCGGCTCTTGCTTGCTGTTGTTGACGCTGAAGGAGATGTCAGTTTTTGGGAAACACGATGGTTACGGCCTTAGTTTTTTTCCCGCAGCACAATCTATATAAAACCAACTTTCTTTCGATTTTTTATGATTGACAAGAACCAAGTCCTTGACGTTGTTCGCACAAAAGGGTATGTTGTTCCCTCTGATCTTATTCGTGAGTTTCGTACTGATACCTTTGTTATGGGCGCAGTGCTTTCTGATCTTGTTCATGATAAAAAGCTAGGGATTACTTCTGTGAAAATAGGGGGAAGCCCTGCGTATTACGCAATTGAGCAAAAGGAAAAGTTACAGGACCTTTTCAAATACCTCAATGAAAAAGATAGAGGGACTTTTGAACTTCTTCGAGCGCAAAAAGTTGTGCTTGATGCAGAACAGTCTCCTCTCTTTCGTGTTTCTCTTCGTGCAATAAAAGATTACGCAAAACCTATCGAAGTCACTGCAAATGGGCAAACGTATCTTTTTTGGAAATGGTATCTCGCAACAGAACAAGAGATTAATGATAGTCTTCGTTCTCATTTTTCCAGATTGTCTGCTGCAGCTCCTGTGTCTCCAGCACCTCCTGTAGCTTCTTCTCAACAGCCTGTTGCTCCTCTTCAATCCGTTGTACAAACTGCGCCGCTTCAGGTTTCTGCTGAACAACCTGTTTCAAAAAAAGCACCTGAACGACGACAGAAGAAAGTGGTTCAACAACAGCCGCTTGTTGTTCCCCAAGAAGCACCTCCTGCTGTTCTTGTCCCTGCTGATGACGCTTTTGCTCAACGTGTTGCTGTATTTTTCCAAACAAGAAATATGCAGCTTCTTCAGTTTTCTGTTGTTAAAAAAGGGGAGATTGATTGCATAGTAGTAGTTCCTTCTCCTCTTGGTTCTGTCCAATATTACTGCAAAGCAAAGAACAAGAAGAAATGTTCTGAAGGAGAAATTGCGACTGCATTTGTTGCGGGGCAAATGAAAAAACTCCCTGCACTGCTGCTTGCACCTGGCGAATTTCCGAAAAAGTTATTATTAAGCATTGACAAGGATTATCCTAATATGAAATTAGTACAAATGGAGGATGGGTAGTATGAATATGAAACAAATATATTTATTTTGTATTTTTGTCGTAGCTTTATTTTTGATTGGCTGTGGTTCTGGAAAGGTGTATGTCTGTGCGGATGGATCAGAGGTTTCTGACGCATCGCTTTGCGCTTCTGAGACTGAAGAAGAAGTACCTTCAGAGGAAGCTGTTGCAGAAGAAAGTGCTGTTGAGGACTCTGCTGAAGAAGAAGTAGAAGTCCAGGATTACACCTTATCTGATTCTGAAAAAGCATTGCTTGATACACGAATGCAAAGCAACACTCGAGCAGCACTGTCTACTCCTCTTGTGAAAAATCTCGCTATTGGAGATGTGTATGTTGCAGGTCTTGGCATTCAGAACATTATTGGGGATCATGAATTTGTGGTGACTATTAAATTTAGAGAAGCAAAAGACTACAGCGGCAGTATTCTGGAAACAAATGATGAACTTATTCAAGCATGGATGAGCAAGAATTTGTACACTACTTATACTCTTGCGCGAGGAGATGAATTAGTATTGCCTCTCATTATTGAAGTGGGGGATATTATTACTGATGCAGGCGGTCCAACACTCCCAGGAACCTACATCTTTGATGTTTACATTGATTATATGACAAATTCTGAGGCTACTGATGAGTATGAGAAATTATTGTTGACTGTTCAGGTTGCTGAATAGTTTTTTATTTCTTTTTTTTCATTACCATTATTCGCTTAGCATTACTTTTGAATCCTTATTCTTTTTTTTATTTAAATAAAATAGATTGCGTAGACAAACAAGGACTTTGCTGAGCGAGTACTTAGTAGATGGTGCGTGTTAGAAGTTACTGTCAATTGTTTTCTTCAATAATTTATCTTTATATTCTAATTTTTTGATATCCTCTTTTCGAATCCATTCGAGATGGGTGTGTTCATTGCTTAGATTTGTGTTTCCATCTTCGACTGTGCAGAGATAGGTGATTCTCACAATATGTCTTTCTTCATTTTTGAAGACTGTTGCTGCGTCAAGAATTTTTTTTATTTCTTTGAGTTGGAGCCCTGTTTCTTCTTTGATTTCTCTTCTTAATCCTTCTTCAGGTTCTTCACCAAAATTAATTCTGCCTCCTGGAATGTCCCAGCAATCAGTTAAGTGTTCGTATTTCTCTGAGCGTTTGAGCAGGAGAATTTTATTGTCTTTCTCGATGATTGCTTTGACGCCGATTTGTTGGTTCATTTTAATCTCGTTTTACAATACTTCTCTATAGTGTCTCTTAATACATTGTCCTTATACTCTAATTTAGTAAGTGCTTGCTTTTGAAACCACTCTGCTTCTGTATGCTCTCTGCTTAAAATAACCGAACCATCATATACGGAGCAAACATATGTTACTCTGACAATGCATTCTCTTTCATTTCTAAACACCTTTTTTACTTCTAAAACTCCTCTTATTTCTTTTATTCTTAATCTTGTTTCTTCTGCTACTTCCCGTTCGAGTCCTTCTTCTAAGTTTTCAGTAAAGTTAATTCTTCCTCCTGGAATATCCCATGCACTGGTAAGGTTTTGATACACACTTATGGCTCCAATTTCTGATCTTCTAATCAGAAGAATAGCATCATCTCGTTCAATAATCGCTTTAACACCTATCTCTATTCTTCTCATTTTTTCTATTCCTTTATTCTGTATCTTTTCTCTTCCCACTTACACTCTTGTGGCTTTTTTCCTTTAGAATATTCAATTACTATCCTTCCATGCATTGCACTCCATTTTGCTATCTTATTGGCAAGCATTGATCCAATTGGTTTGTTTCCAATCATATCATCGCCATCTCCGCAAAAATCTCCTGCAAACATTCGTCCAAGCTCTTTTGCTGTTATTTCTCCACGCATTTTTATCGCTTCTTCTACACTTTCGGCATGGATATTTAGCCATTGTATCTTATCATGACGCTCTCCTGTCATTGCATCATGAATACAGTTAGGAAAATCAAAGTATTGTCGCATCCAGTTGTCTTTTCCTAGCCATCTTTCAAATGGATCTTCGTTTAAGGCATAAAACGTCTGCATGGTTTCTCTTAAACCCTTTCTCAGATCAGTAGTTGTCCTTGTTTTCCAATTCCATCGTTCTGGCTTTCCTATTTTTATTGCCACCACTTGCCTCGCGTATTGTGAAGGGAGTACACCAGGGATATCAAACACATATCTTCTTCCTTCTCTTGTTTGTACAAACATATATGGTATTTGTGCATCTTGGTTTTCTTTTAACTCAGCATACTTTTTTATTTCTCTTTTGTTAAATTTCATTTCTAAACCTTCGATGATATCGACTCCAACAGGTACAACATGAAGATGAGTGTGGCTGATACAACTTCCACTTCCTCTTGCTTCTGTGACATCTCCATGTTCAAAGAATACTGGTGCTTGGTACTTCTCTGTTACTTTTCTTCTTACTAATTCTTGTACTTCTTCAAGCTCATCATAAAGATTTTCTGCTAAACCAGCTATTCCTACATAGTGCTGTTTTGATGCAATAAGGAGATGTCCTTCTACTAATGGACCAAGTGTTGGAAAGACTCTGAAATTTTCTGTTTCGTAGATGGTTCTTTTTCTTGGGAGTATTCTTGCATCTGCTATCTTTGTGAGATAACCACTTTCTGCTTCTTTGCAGAAATCGCAGCTGTCGTTGAAAGAGAGTGTACTCATTTTCTAGACTCCATATGCCATTGCCATATCATACACTGGTTTAAGAAATCGTGATTTTTGTTTTGTTTTTTGCTCAAATGTGCGAAGTCTATCAAATAGTCTTTTTACTTTTTCGTCAAACTCTTCATCGGGTACTTGTCTTGTTTCTCTATCATATAATTTAAACCTGTAATTTACTCCATCAATAAATAATCCATATATCAGATCTGCATGAAATGTTCCAAAACTATCTGCCAAGCATAATGTTCCTAATCCGTCCCATGTTTCTTCTGATGATTTATTATTTATAGAAAGTCCAGGATAGCTCATTCTCAATCCCCTGTATTCTATTGTTTCTATAACTCCTGGAATAGGAAAAATGAATATATGGCCATGAAACAGTTCTGCTCTTATTTCGGTTCTGCTTTGATTTTTTATTACTTTTTGATATGAATCTCTTGTTTCGAATATATATCGTGGTGTTTCTGCTTCAAGTTCTGCAAGTCTTTCTTCAAGCAATCTTCTTCCTTCTGTTCCTTTTTCTGCTGATTGGTATTCCACAATAAGGGTAACCAAACACCATTTTTATAAATAAAGGACTCTTTCTAGTCCTAAAAGTCCTTATATTGTGAATATCATGCAAGAACACCAGCTCCTCAAAGAATTCGGATTTACTGATTACGAGACAAGAGTCTATCTTGCGCTTGTGCAGTTAGGCAGTACAACAGCTCAACAGATTCAACAGCACACCTCTGTTCCTTCAAATAAAGTGTATGCTTCCTTGCTTTCTCTCATTGACAAAGGGCATGTGAGTGTTTTAGATTTTCGTCCAAAACAGTATAAACTGATAGGAATTATCCCTTTTCAAGAACAACTTGAGAAAAAACAACAAACACTTGCTCTGTTAGGCAAACAACTTCAAGACCTTAAACACCAGATTACCGCGAAACAATCTGATCTTCAGGATGTCGCGCTTGTATTAAAGGGTAAAAAGAAAATTGTCCAGATGCTTTCTGAAGCATCAGATAATGCGCAGCATTTTGGCTATTCTTTTGTTGGGGACCTTTATTTTGATTACCATAGTGGAAAATCCGTTGCAGACGCAGTCAAGCGTGGGGTAGAATTTCGCTTTTTAGTGCAGCAAACAACGCAGAATAAGAAGGCGATTGCTCAATGGAAAAAGATTGGAGTGAAAATTCGCTATTACCCGAAAGAAGAACAGAAAAGCATTCGTTTTAGCACGTTTGATGGAAAGGTTTGCAGAATTACTATTGGACAGCCAGAAATCGAACGTGAAGAAGACTATCTTTCTTTCTGGATTGAAAGCCCTGCGTTTGCTTCCTTATTGAAAGATCAATTTGAGGTTATGTGGAAGAAAAGTACTGATGCTTGACGATACTTTTATATTTACTACCTTCTTTTTTCCTCTTCATGGGCTTACAACTCCGTGATCTTGTTGAAGGAAAAGAAATAGAACTCAAAGATCTTGCTGGCAAGAAAATTGCTATTGATACCTACAACATTTTATATCAATTTCTTTCTTCTATTCGGTCTCCTGATGGTAGTTTGTTGACAGATAGCAGAGGGAATGTGACTTCTCACCTTATGGGATTGTTTAGCAGGACCACTCATCTTATGCAACATAACATTCAGCTTATCTTTGTTTTTGACGGGAAGCCTCCTGCACTCAAAAGACAAGAGCAAGAACGACGGCGACAGATAAAAGAAGAAGCTGCAGAAGCGTATGAAACTGCAAAAGAAGCAGAAGATGTTGAAGCAATGAAAAAGTTCGCCAGTAGAACTGCTCGCCTCACTCCAGAAATGCTTGCAGACGCAAAAGAGCTCATTACTGCACTTGGCTTGCCTATTGTGCAAGCTGCAAGCGAGGGAGAAGCACAAGTTGCATATCTCGTTAAACAAGGGGACGCAGATTATGGAAGCAGTCAGGATTATGACACGCTGCTTTACGGCATTCCGCGGTTGGTTCGTAATCTTTCTATCGCAGGCAAGCGAAAAAAAGCAGGAACGCATTCTTATGAAACAGTCAAGCCGCAACTTATTCAAACAGCTGATGTGCTGAATGCACTTCAAATTGATCGCGAACAACTCATTGTTCTTGCTGTTCTCATTGGAACAGACTACAATAGGCAAGGCGTTCCAGGCATTGGACCAAAAAAAGCATTAAAACTCTTGCATGAACATAAAAAAGATTTTGCTGCGCTTTTTGCTGCAGTTGAATGGCAGAAGCATTATTCGTTTTCGTGGAAAGAAATTTATGCTGTTTTTCAGGATATGCCTGTCGCAAAAGAGTATGATGTTCGCTGCACTTCTTTTGATAGCCAGAAAATTATTCATCTGTTGTGCGACAATAGGGGGTTCTCTCGAGAGCGCGTTACTTCGACGCTTGAAAAGCTTGAATTGCTGCATACCTCAAAAAAACAAAAAGGATTGGGTGATTTTTTCTAATGTTTGCGGTTAAAGTTCCAATTTCTGATGCTGAGAAGGTCAAGATCTATCTTACGGAGACAGAGAACTTTTCTCCAAAATACAAAGTTATTTCCAAAAATGGTTTTGTCTACTTCCCTCTTGTCTCTAAAACCAAATTCAAGAAAAAATATCCTGTTGTTGCTGCGCAACTTCCTTCGCGCGTGTTGAAAGAAACTGATCTTCGCAAACATGTTGCGGAACATTTTACAAAAAAAGAATTGGAAAAGCTGAAAACTGCTTTTGATCATATAGGCACTATTGCTATTGTCGAATTAGATAAGGAATTTGTTACACGAGGAAAACATATTGGCAATGCATTATTGCAGCTTGTTCCTTCTGTGAAAACGGTTTTGAAAAAAGAAGGTGGGCATGAGGGGGAATTTCGTACGCAGCACATGAAATTTCTCGCAGGGGTTGATACACGAGAAACCATGCATCGCGAAAATGGCGTTTCTCTTTGGCTTGATGTTGAACATGTTTATTTTTCTCCTCGGTTAAGCACAGAGCGAAAGCGAATTTTGCAACTCGTCAAGCCAGGTGAAGTTATTCTTGTTATGTTTTCGGGGTGTGCTCCGTATCCATGCGTTCTTGCGAAAAATACTGCTGCAAAAGAAATTTATGGCGTTGAATTAAACCCTGTTGGGCATCAGTATGGATTGAGGAATGTTGCCGCGAATAAACTCAAGAATGTTTCTTTGTTTCATGGCGATGTTCGCACTGTTGTTCCTACTCTTGGCAAAAAATTTGATCGAATTTTAATGCCCTTGCCGAAGTCTTCTGAAGAATTTCTGGATGTTGCGCTTGCTGTTTCTCACAAGGGGACTGTTATTCACTGTTATGACTTTTTGCATGAAGATCATTTTCAGGAGGCTGTGGTGAAGATTGAGAAAGCATGCGCTGCTGCTGGTAAGAAATGCAAGATATTGTGTATTTTCAAGTGTGGGCAACACAAGCCGCGCGCGTTTAGGATTTGTGTTGATTTTGAGATTGTTGGTTAGTTTATGTCTTTTTCTTTAGTTTGTCTTTTTTGTTTGTTACACGAATACTTCAAAATAGATTAGGGATTCTCAAGGACTCCAAGGCGATTCATGAGCATCATTTCTTCTGCTCTAAAATTGCAACAGTATATTGATCCGTAAACCATGTTTTTGCAAATTGCCTGACATCTGCTGCTGTGACTTTCTTTACTTCATCTAGGTATTTTTCATATTTCTCCAGCGACGCAGTATGATGCCAATACGCGAGCTCTTCTGCGACCGCAGCAGTATTTTCCCTGCGCAACGCAAGCGAACCATCAATGAATGTTTTTGCCTCTTCGACTTCTTCTTGACTCACTTGTTTTAATCTTTCCAGCTGTTCCAGAATAAGCTCCTGCACTTTTTTGAGATTCTTCTTGTTTGTTCCACAATGAATGCCAATGCTGCTGACTGTTTTATTCGCGTCATACTCTATGCCAACACTATAGCACAACCCTCGCTTCGCGCGAATTTCATCAAAGAGCCAGCCAGACTGCCCTCGCCCCAAAATGCCACTGATGACATCGATCGTTGCATTTTCTTTTTCTGCACGGAGCGGTGCCTTATAACCAAGAACGAGATAGGATTGTCCTAATTTCTTTGCTTCTTTTGCTTTTGTGGATACATTTGGAGAGGGCTTTGCGATTACAGGAACTTCTATTTCTCTTTTGTTCCAATTCCCACATATTGCTTCCACTGCAGCAGTCGCGTCAGGAATGTCTCCTACAATAATTACTGTTATTTGCGAGGGAATATACCATTTTGCGAAATATTTCATAATTTGCTCTCGTGTTATTTTTTTGAGCACAGGAACATTGCCGTATACAGGCAACGCTGCTGCATGTTTTCCAAACAGTGCTCTGTTAAAGAGAATCCACTGATAATGTCTAGGATTATCATTGATCATATTTATCTCATCAAGCACGACTTTTCGTTCTTTCTCAATTATTTTTTTGTCAAATAATGAATTGGTAAACATGTCTTGTAGAATATCCAACGCAATAGGAAAATGTTTTTTTGCGATTTTAACATAATAGTAGGTTCGCTCTTGCGATGTCG
>CAYLMH010000002.1:41718-72038 GCA_964385055.1 uncultured Methanosarcinales archaeon | reverse complement strand
TTACCTGGGAAAGAACAGATATGGCAGAAATACTCAAGCAGGAATGCTTGAATTAGTTTTTTCTTTATTTTTTTGATCTTTTTTCTATTTTCTCAAATTTTCTTTCGGATACGCCGAAAAAAACAGACAATTTTAGAATTTTACCGAAACGTATTCGCCAAAAGCGAAAATCTTTCGAAACATTCGTAAGATTTTCGGAAAACTCGTCGAAGAATTATTTAATGTGTTCATTCTAAGAAATTGATAGAAATAGTGGTGAGGTCGCATAATGGTCATTGCGGCAGCCTGATGAAGCCTGTGATGAGCAGGCTTCAGGGAGCTGTTTCGTCTACCAGGACGAGTCGGGGTTCAAGTCCCCGCCTCACCGTCTTCTTTTCCTTTGAGAAATATAAATCTTTCCCCCTAATTCTAATAAATTGTAAAACTTCAATAATCATAATACCGTGATCGTGAACTTCTGTGCTGACTGTTCCTAAAGGAGCTGTACACCATAATGCCACCAACGCCACATAACCCAATAGTGAACCATTTCCAGAAGGACATTTCATCATACGCAAGATTTTCTTTTTCAACAATATGTTTGTCCATGTGCGATTCTAAAATACCCACAGCGTTCTGCGCAGCAGCATTTCCAGAAACAGCTAATGCAAGCTGAGTAGGATAAGAGATTGAGGTATTATATTCCCCAATCAAAGAAATAGATGCAGCCATAAAATTATCATGCGCATTGTCTCTGTACGCTGCAAGCTGATAATATTCCCTATCTGAAAATCCTTCAAACGAACGAAGGACAATGTCTCCAAGATTTCCTTTAAGAACATCATCCATGTGATTAATTTGAAAGTATGCAGCCCGCGGATCAGAATGCTTCTCCGGGATGGTAACTTGATCATCGCCAGAACCAATCGTTATTTGGTCAGTATGTGTCAGGTTAAGAACAACGTACGTCAGAGTTTCAGGAATTTCCCGTTTGACAGGAAGCGCGTAAGGACCAACTTGATGAGACTCTCTATACTCCTGCGCAACACCGTTGTAAACTTCAGCAAATCCTACCCATTGGTAACCAGTATAAAGTGCAGAAGTAAAAGAGGCTCCTGCGGTAATAAGCATCCAGTTATTTCGAAGAGCAAGACCAAATGCGCCAAGAGACGCTGCGACAGAATCAACAAATTCGTTTGCTAATTTCCAACTTAAAGCAACATATTCCGCAGGACGAAGTTTTTCCCCTTCTGCTTCCATTCGCTTCAATCGTTCAAGACGAAGTTGTTTACGTTCTTCGCGAAGAGTAAAGAATGTTGCGGGATTAACGGGAGTTTCAGTAATGTGTCGAGTGCGATCAGATGGAGAAAGCCCTTGTTTATTTTCAATTGCTTCATCATCAAGTTCTATTTGTCGTTCAAGATAAGCAATCTTTTCTCCACGATAAAGCGGCGGATGGCACAACGCGTAGAGTGCTTCATCAATCCCACCAATGCCATGTTTCCATAATGAGCCAAAGAAACCATCTTGAAGGGTTTGCAATCTATATTTGTCCCATATTCTTTTCACGATGACTTCATCAAGAGTCATTAATGGAAAAGATCGTTCTGAGCTCATAAAGGAAAGAAATGAAAAATGATTTATAAAATTGACTGGAATTCAAGAACTTGCCATTCTAAATCGTTCATATTTTTGTTTATGGAAAGGATGTTGAGGGTAAAATGTTAGAGGGCAATGAACAGTGTTGTCTTCTCTACAATAATCCTGAATAGTGACGCCATCTATCATCGCAACTTGCGCAAAGGGGAGGACCTTGATCATCGCGGAAATAGCCGCGTATGCAGTGTGACCATCTGGATGCTCATAAATAGTGTTGAGTTTATCTGCAACATGATAAAGTCCCCATGAAGGCATTGTGTTACGAATAAGAACTTCTAAAGTATGTAATGTAAGTGCATTTTTAACAGCATAAATAGTATCGAACTCTGCTTCAGAAAGCGCTGCTCGAGATCGAGTGAATGCTGAGCCCCATTCGTTTCGAGTGTAATGAAATAAGGTGTTTGCAAGTGCAGTTAAAAGCATGTGTTCAAGCATCGGTTGGGACCACTGCACTGGAGGAAGAGCATTGCCGTGTTCATCATAGTAAGGAATATGTTCTGAGACAAAAATTCTTTTAAGATGAGGGAAAGAAGTGACTGGTGGAAGAAATTCCTCTGACGGATCATATGTACCTCCGATTTGTTCTGCAAGAGAAACAGCGCTTGCGCGATACCTTGCAGCATAGCTATGAAAAGGAAGAACTATAACAGAAAGATCAGAAGGAAGAGAAGCGCAATACACTGCTTCTATTTGAGGGAGTAACGTTCTAACAAGATCATCTACAGAGTCTTGGGTGAGAAGAATTGGATTCGAGATTGCAGCAGCATCTGCAGAAGAAAAAATAACTTCATAATCTTCAGGCATAGGATGAGGTAAATCGCGTGCCACAGGAAGCTCAAACCCACACATTGCGAGAAATTCTTTATCTTCTCTCCATACTTCTCCTAAATTTTTATATTGAACACGCATGGCAGCCATAAGACAAGAGGAAAAAAACTCCGTTTATAAAAATTCCCAACCAAAATGAGAACAACATTCATAAAGTAAATAACAATAATACAAGAAATGGCAACACCACTCTGTCCGTATTTCAATGTCTGCAATGGATGCGCGTGTCAGCATATCGACTACGGCCGCCAGCTAGAGAATAAAAAGAATGCGCTCAAGCACGCAATAGAATATAACGAGATAGAAGTCTACGCAGACAAAGAATATTTCTACAGAAATAGAATGGATTTTTTGTTTTTCGAAAATGGCATAGGATTTCGCCAAAAAGAACCAGCAAAGCGAGTAGATGTTGAACAATGTGTCATTGCAAATGAAGCAATAAACCAACTTCTAAAGGAGCTTAGAAATTTCTTCAAAACACCAATAGATGCATTTGACAGCAAGAAGAAAAGCGGAACATTGCGATATGCAGTGATCAGAGCGCCGCAAAATAGCAGAGAAGAATCTTCTATTTCATTTACCCTCAACAGCGAGTCGCAAAGAATTGCAGAAGCGACAGAAAAGATAAAACAATTCGCGAAACAAACAACAGCAAAAAACATTCTCATCACCTATGTTATTCCTGATGAAGAGGGGAGTATTTCCAGTGATTACATTATGATCAAAGGCAAAGACATGCTCAAACAACAAATAATGAACAAGACATTCAATTATTCTATCCAAGGATTTTTCCAGAACAACACTGCAATGACAGAAAAAATGCACATGTACGTCAACAACTTGTTAAAAAAACACAACACAAAAGACGCGTATCTCCTGGACCTATATGCAGGCGTCGGAACATTTGGAATAGTCAATGCAGACCTTTTCAAATCAGTAACAGTCATTGAAGGATTTCAGGGTTGTATTGATGCAGCGAAAATAAACATAACAGAGAACAACATAAAGAATGCAACTGCACTATGTTTAGACGCGACGCATCTGCGAAGAATAAAGTTCAACAAACCATTGTATGTCATTACTGATCCACCAAGAAGTGGGATGGACATGAAGACAATTCAACAACTAATCGAGCTGCAGCCAGAAGCAATCACCTACATTTCCTGCAACACGCAACAGGTAGGAAAAGATGTCAAGAAATTCAAGAAGTATGAAATAAAGAGCGCGGCGTTGTTTGATTTATTTCCGCAGACAAATCATAGTGAGGCAGTTGTGGAATTGGTCAGAAGGAAATAGAGCAATAATAATATAATAATTCTCAGCGAAAAATTAACTTGTACACCACATAAAACACACTCAAAATCAAACTGATAACAATCGAGGTGGTAATTGGAAAGTAAAACTTGAAATTCTCTTTCTCAATGGAAATATCACCAGGTAATTTTCCAAGAGGTAAATACTTACTTCCGAATTGCCAAAATAATCCAACTGCTACAAGAATAATTCCACCAATGATGAGCATTTTTGCTGTGTCATTCAAAGAAATCACCTTTCTTCGCTCAATTTTGCGTTATAGACTTCTCCTTGAGTTGCCCATTGAATATTTCCTTCAGTCTGAAGCTCTTGCATTTCAGAAAGCCAGCTTCGCAACAAAGCCTCATTACTTTCAACAAATGTATTCAAAGGAGCGTGAACATACAAATGAGCGACGCGAGAATCATCTCGTATCTCGTATGCAGTTTCTATTTTATCATAAACATACTCGAAATCATCTTCTGTTAATTCGCAATCCGGAGCACAAGTGCTTCTCCCTTCATACAAACTAGAAATTTCCCCAAGCTCACCATTTAACAAAACAATGTCTCCGCCAGGATCTTCTTCAAAATCAGTCGCGTCTTCTAAAAAGCGGGGATAAATGTGATCTCCAAATTCTGGAATAACAGGATCATGGTAATAAATGTGAATAATATCTTGATTACTTACTTGATCTGGTCGTTCAGCGCGAGGCATTGAAAGATATGCGAGATAGACAACGCCATCAAGATATCCAAAGCCTGCATTTGTTGCGGCAATGACGTAATCTGCAGTACCCCAACCACCAGAGCACCCTCTGTTATTTTCTGCGCCAACGATGGAATCAACAAGGGCTTTTCTTTCAGTATAGCTTTCAGTCAATGCAGAAACGCTAGAAGTGTCCATATCTTTACCGCAGTGTGTTCCAACGCCATGTCCACGATCAAGTGCGTCATTTAAAATAGTCGCATCATTGTCAAGAACAGCAGTTGCGAAAGGAACTTCAGTTTCGATAGTAAGTTTTGCATCATACTCCTCAAAAATGTCCATTGCCCATTCAAGTTGATCAACATGCTTTTGAAATAAGGCGATGTTTGTGTCATCAGTCCAATCTTCTTCCATGTGAATCATAACAGAGAAGTAAAGGGGATAAGTAAGTCCGGAAGAAGCTTCTGAAGATCTAGTATCTTCGGCATTTGCTGTTTCATCTGATTCTCCAAAAATTGTCTCCTGAACTCTTGAAGGCCGCCCATTTTCAGTATATCCTGGTTTACTCAGAAAGATAAGCATACCAATAACAAGAATAATCAAAAAACAAATAATGCAAAGAATAACAATCAGCGAAGACTGTTTTTTGTCCTTCATAAGAATTTTTGTTTCTTTCTTATTTATGTAGTTTGTGTTTGTGCACAGAAACAAGAAACAACCCAAACGCTTCTCCGAGAAATCCACCCAAAAAGACTGCAGTCAAGAGAGAAGAAGTGCCAAAAAGAAACGAAGAAGCAACAAGAAGTCCCAAAAGTCCATACAAAAAGGAAGGAGTATCTTTTTGCGCGTCAGAACCATAACGTATGGAAAAGAAAATATGCAAAGCGCCAATAAAGAGCAGCGTCACCACAACAACAAGCGGAAAAAGAACAGGAGAAGAAAATGCAATAACTAAATTTTCAAAAACCATCATGAACACCTAAACAAGTGAAAAGAGAAGAAAAAGAAAGAAAATAAAAAAGTATCGAATTATTCCTGAACAATTTCGTCAGGAGCTGTCGTGAAGTACGTAATCGTGACAGAGAATCTGTCTTCATACATATCAACACCTTCAAGAGTGACTGCGATGTCTGCGATACCATCATAATCATAATCCGCGAACACAGTTTCTCCTTCTTCAAGATTGTATGCTCTGTTCAACACAATGTCAACAGTGCCATCATCATTGAGTGTTTTAAATTCAATACGCTGTGTATTGCTGCCAACAAGAACATTGACAACGTATCCTGCTTTCATGAAGCCAAAATAGGATTGCCCAACCACTTCAGGCATGGTTTCCAACAGAGATTCTTGACTTGGGAGATACGTTTCACCATTATCTCCACCCAATCCCACAAACGAACCATTCTGGGACGCGAATAAATAATATAAGACAACGACGAGAATAACAACGATGCCTCCAACTATAACATTTCGGGGAACACCCTTTACAAATACCTTTTTTGATTGTTTTGATTTTTTCTTTGCCACTACCAGCACCTCCAATACAATAAGTGTTACTGTTTGGAGACGAGTATTTAAAGATTTATGTAAACACAATCGTAGTAACGAAAAAGAACTACTCATGAGTGTAAAAGACTTAAGCTCGAGGGAAAAGTTCAATTAAAGTCTTCGCAACCTATATAAAGAAGCGGAATTCACTAAAATTCACAAAAATTTCCGAGGTGGAAGTATGAATAAAATAATAAGTCTATTTTTGTTGGTTTTGATTTTTTGTCTGTCTGTTAATATTGTTTTCGGACAAGAAGAAGGAGAAGAATGTGAAGGGTTACTTGAGCTTGAGATGCGACATGTGCAGTTAGAGCAATATCTCGTGGAGAGTGAGTTAGAAGTTCCTGCTCCTGAGTTAAGAGAAATCAGTGAAATGGAAGATGGAGAAAGACCTTCCTGCGATGAGCAAATAGATGTTGTAACGGACCGTATTGAACAATTAGAAGAATATATTGAAGAGAATGGTCTTGAGATTCCTGATGAAGAAATGAGCGATGAAGAAGAAGCTGAAGTCAAAGCAAAGATGGAAGAAAATGCGCAAAATGGGAATAAAGGCAGTGAAATGTCTGCAGAAAAAAGTGAAGGAATGCCCTCTTGTGAAGCGGACATTGCAATGTTGAAACAACGAATAGCAGATTTAGAAAAATATATTGAAGAGAGTGGTTTAGAACTTCCAGAAGCAAGTGAAGAAGAACAAGCGCTTGCAGAAGAGTTGAAAGAAGCTCAAGAAAGCGCAGAAGAAAAAGAAGACAGCAAAGCAGAAGAAGACCAAAGCAGTGAAGCATCTGAAGAAAAGCAAGACGAACCAAAACAAGGATTCTTTAAAGGAGTGTTCAAAAAGTTCACGGGATTCTTTGGCGGAAATAAAGGCTCTGAAGAACAGCCCCCTATGATGGAAC
The DNA here is from genome assembly GCA_964385055.1 of uncultured Methanosarcinales archaeon. Classification (GTDB taxonomy): domain Archaea; phylum Nanobdellota; class Nanobdellia; order Woesearchaeales; family DSVV01; genus JACRPI01. The sequence goes on along the minus strand of CAYLMH010000002.1, from coordinate 65,121 downwards.
AACCAATAATGGAAGAACCAAAAGAGGAAGTTGAAGAAGAAAACAAAGGAACTGAAGAAGAGAGTGAAGAACAGATAGCATAATCTTTTTATTCTTTTTTTTCTTATTTCTTATGTTTTTTACAATTTTTACCTCTGTATTCTTGATAATGTCTTAAGAGTAAAATCGCCAAACAAAGAGAAAACACGCGCCAAACGCATGAACGCGTTGGGGACCAAGAGTACCACATCAAGAAAAGACGTGGTACTCTGGGGTATTGTTGAATTAGTAGTAAATGGGATGTAAAAAAAGAGAAAATTTGAGAAGAACAGAATGGAAAGAAGGAAGCTAAAACAAGATATTTAATGTCCGTCAAACGCAACCAGCGAATAACATGGTTTTCCGACTTTTCGCGCACCGCCAAGTTCTGGCAAATCTACAATAAACGCGCATTCTAAAACAGCGCCGCCTTGTTTCTCGACAAGTTCCACTGTCGCGCGAGCAGTGCCGCCTGTTGCGATTAAATCATCAACAATAAGAATAACATCGCCATGTTTAATTGCATCAGTATGAATTTCTAATTTGTCTTTGCCGTATTCTAATTCATATTCAATAGAATCTTTTTCAGCAGGAAGTTTGTTTGGTTTTCGCACAGGAACAAAACCAACATTCAATTGATGCGCAAGCGCGCCGGCAAGAATAAAACCTCTGCTTTCAATACCTACAACTTTGTCAATCCCTTTGTTCGCGTAGCGCTGCACAAGATGATCAATAATATAACGAAATCCTGCAGGATCTTTCAATAATGTCGTCACATCGCGAAACATGATTCCCTGTTTCGGAAAATCAGGAATTGTTCGAATTTTTGATTTAATGTCCATTGTTTCACCTTTGTATTTTCTGTGTTGTTGTGTAACTCAAAATGTCGCTGTCTTAATCGCTTCTTTACATCCGCAATCCCAATCGCGTAATTGTGGAATAACGGCCTTCAAAATCATCTTTACTTTTTCCGCATTCTCATGCATTGTTTTCAAAATCATATCTAAAGTCACATGCGCCTCATCAGTTTTCCAACAGTCATAATCAGTGGACATAGCGATTGCAGCGTAACAAATGCCTGCTTCACGAGCCAAAACAACTTCTGGCACAGTAGTCATGTTAATCACATCGCAATGCCAGCTTCGAAATAATTCAGATTCTGCGCGTGAAGAAAATCGAGGACCTTCAATCGTCACCATAGTCCCTTTAGAATGATATGCAATGCTGTTCTCGATTGCAGCCGCGGCAAAGAGCGTTCGCAATTTTTCGCAAAATGGATCAGCCATAGGAATGTGACAAATAGTTTGTCCAGTATAAAATGATTGTTCGCGTTTGGTTGTGCGATCAATGAATTGATCAATGAAGACAAGATCTCCTGGTTTAATATGTTCGCGCAAGCTGCCACACGCAGTTGCGGCAATGATATGAGTTACCCCAAGTTCCTTCATTGCCCAAATATTCGCTCGATAATTCACTTCTGTTGGTCGAATCGTATGATTCGCGCCATGACGAGGAAGCGCGACAATATCTACTCCCTTAAATGTACCGACAGTAAGGAGATCAGAAGGAGCGCCGAAAGGAGTAAAAACTTTGACCTTTTTTGCGTTGTCCCAGAGATTAGGATCGCCTAATCCAGAACCACCAATAACACCAATTTTCATTATAGATTAGAATACTGCTAGACTTTATATTGTTTGTTGTTCATTGAGAATTTTGAAAAATCATTTGATGAATTTGTTGCAGGATTGAAGAAAAGAGGTGCATTTTCCAGACGAATCAAATGAAAATACAGAAGATGCTCCAAGAAGCCCTTAACAGATCGCCTTTATTCTCTTGTACATTTTGAAAAATCAAAATCTTCAGGAAGCAAGAGTGGATCAGGATCATTAATAAATTCGGATTCCAAAAGAGCAGGCGTAAATGTAACTTCTTGAGGTTCTCTAAGCGTGTAATCCTTCTCTTCATACGTGGCCCAAACAGTCTCAAATTCTTCTGGCCATCCTTCTGCGAAATTCAGATAATAAACCCATACACGACCTAGTGTATCCGTATAAATTGCTGGAATACTTACATGTTCAAGGAGCGGTTTTTCCATATCTTCTGCAACAAAAGTAATACTATCTTCACTTGTTGCTCTGTATATGTTATGATCATAAGGTGAAGATGAAGTGCCAAAAATAGTAGGAATTGCTTTGAAATACATAACATAGGAACCATCTGCACGACGAGCAACTGCAGGATCTGCAATAACACTTACAGGCATGTCATCGGTGAGAGCGAGGCGAAGCCCTTCTTCCTTAGTATAATTTCTTCCATCACTTGAGAACATACTTTGTATCCCTCCTTCACCTGCATAAAAGAGCCTATACCCTCCTGGAACAGAGACAATATCTGGAATACCTCCTGAGACACTAACTATTCTTCCATTTTCACCTTCTTGTGGCGTACTAAATGACTCTAAAACAGTAAATGAATCGTGAATAAAGTTTGGACATGGGCGAGCAAATGTAAAACGAAGTCTTCCATTAACTGTACTGCTTGTAAGCATCCATAAACTATCGTCTCCTAACCACACTGCAGGATCCATCATGTCCTCATGCGTAATCCAGTGTTCTGAGTGTATCATAAAATGGTAACCATCTGTTGAAATTGCACTCCTTATGGTATTGTTTGGGAGAACGGTTATTACGCTGTTGTTTGGAAGACCGGTTGTACTAGGTGCTGCGTGAGGAAGCTTTTCAATATCCGTAATAGTAAAGAAAAGTAATACGGTGCCTGGAGAATTATCTTCATCAGTAAAATTTTCTTGAGCACCTCCATTTTCTTCTTCCTGTGAACAAGAAGAGGTGAGCAAGATAATGATCAGAAAAAGAAATGTACTCCATATACCTATGCTGTTTTTGATTATCATATTAATCTGACTCCGTAGTCGCGCTGACAATTGCTGGCACATCATCTTCTTTTATGTCAGTACCATTATTAAACAACACATTTACATAAATGCGCAGGCTTCCATCTTCTAACGCAATAATTTGCGGATCATGAAGGGAACTTGCCACCCCATATTCTTCGCTGACAAAATCACTTGGCTCTAAAAGAAGCTCTTTGTAGCGCTGGAATGTAACACCATCATCTTCACTGATAAATCCATAAATAGTCCCTTGCTGCATTGCAACTAAGAAAACACGCTGATCAGAAAGAACAATTACTTTTTCATCAACGTAACTTCTAGCTCCTCCTCCTAAGTCTTCATCTCCAAGAACATTATCATTGGTAAAAGTGAATGTCCACCCTCCATCAGTAGAATACGCGCGACGAACATTGTTTAAGTTCTCCTTATCACCAAGGTAGAGAAGTACAATGTTATCCTGAGAATCCGCAAAGAAGTCATAAACTCCCATCCAGCCTTCATCTTCTTCTTGAAGTGTGTATCTGCATCCTTCATCATCAGTGTACGTAACATCATCTTCAGAACTTTGACTTGTCAGGCATCCGCCTTCAATCCCTTTTGTCGTGTCGTATCCATAACCACGCCAGGTTCCATCAGGCAATTGCTTTGCGCGAAACTGTCCACCCTCAGAATTAGAGACACTCTCTCCTCTATCAGAAAAGAGTAAGCCATCTTCTGACGTTGCGACATATTGAGAGAGTCTCTCGCCACTACGATCTTCATAGAGCAAAGAGATTGTTCCATCATCATTCATGCGAGCGCCAGGGTTTGATGCTTCAATCATGCGCAAACCTTCATCAGCGAGGAAAGTGAATTCTTCAGGAAGAGAAGGATAAGAAGAAGTGTCTTCAAGAACTGAGTTTATTTTCTCTGCGTTTCCTACTTGTTGTGAACCTTCAGCACCACAGTCTGTTGGACAAAGCGTTGCATCTGTTTGTTCAGCAGTGTCGCACGTTCCATCGCCACATTTCTCGTTTGTTTCTTCATTTTGAGCAGTACTGTTCTCTCCATCAGTCCCATCACTGCAACTTGCAAGAAATAAAACAATGAATAAGAGTAAAGCAAATAGACTTTTTTTAATAATAAACACCTCAAGGACAATACAAAGCGAAGTCATGTTTAAAAAACTATTGATTAAAGCAAAAATCGCACACCAGAAAAGTCCTGCAAAGGAGAAACTATAAAAAAGAGAAGAACTAAAAGAAGAAGATGAAACAAATGTTTATCATAATTGCGCTGTTGAGTTTACTGTTAATAACATCATGTTCTCAAACAGAGTTTACCAAAGAAGAATTAGAGCAAATCGTCTGCACAGCAGATGTGTATGAATGCCCTGATGGTTCTTTTGTCGGCAGAGATCCGATGAATAATTGCGAATTTAAGGAATGTGAAGAAACAATAACAGAATAAATGTTCTAAAAACTCTACTTCTTCTCCTTCCACGCCTTCACTGCCTTCGGACATCCTTTCAGAATTCGATCAATATTATTATACACACTTGGATGATCTTTCTTGTTCAATTCCTTACGAACAGCATAAAGCGCGTCAACCAAACGAACCTGATTAGATAAATCCATTTTCTCGAGATCCGTAAACGCAGAAAGGAAATGAAACCCTGTATACTCATTTAATTTGGAAATGCAAATAATAATGGAAACAAAATAATCCAAATCATCAAAGAGCGACTTCTTCCGATTCGCCGCGAAAGATAAATACAATCCACGCTGATCATTGGATTGTTCAATACGGAATTTTTTATCTTTTTCAATTTCTTTGATAAGCGTAACAGAATCTGTACTATTGTTGCTTCCCACAATGCGAAGGAAATTTTCCCAGCTCACCAGATGCTGCTCTGCTTCTTTCTTAAAATCCATCAAGACTTTATGTTTGTCAGGAGCGTGAGAATTAATATACAAACTCATCGCGGCGTTTTTATCAGTGGCATTGGAAGCGGTCTTCAAAAGATCCTTCATCATCTTCCAAACTTCTTCGTTGTCAAAGGATGCAAGTACGCCAAGACAAAGTAATTTTAGATCTCTGTTTTTCATGCCTGCAAGTTGCTGTTCAATATATGTCCCCACAAACTTCTCAGCAGTCAATTTTTCATACAAGCGAACGAGTTCTTTTTTGTAGCGAACAGCGACTGCCTTCCGCAACTTTTCCTTCGCTGCGTAAATCTCTTTATACTTGTGATTCACAGACTCATCACGAACAGATTCCGTAATCGCAAGAAACTGCGCTTTCACTTCAGGGGTCAAAGAAGAGTCAATAAGAATTTTACCATAAAGAGACAAAAACTGTTCTGAAACAGGAGCACTGATATCTTTCACCAGTTTGACCTTCTCATAATCAAGGATTTCAGAAAACGCCATGTATCTGTTCACCACATCACGATCAGTCAATGCCTGAAAGCTTCGCTGCTCATCAGATTGTTCAAAAGAAACAGTTCCATAAAGCGTGTGATTTCTATTAACAGAAACATACGCTGGCTTTTCAGCAAGAGAAACAGAAATTGTTTCTTTCGCTTTTTTCACCCAATAAATTTGCGTGGAAAGCATATCTTTTCCCTGTGCGTCTACAGGACAAAAAACAAAAGGAAATTGCCAAGGTCCTTTTTCGTCAAATCCTTTCTGCTCAACAGTAAGCGTCAGCTTCCCTGATGCATATGAACTTGTAACAAAAAGACGAGGGAATCCTGTTCTATATAACCAACCGCGCGCCATCTCTTGAAACTGCATGCCAGAAACTTCTTCCATCGCAGCAAGCCAATCGTTCGTGTTCGCGTTGCCATGCTTGAATCGTTTATGGTACAACGCAAGCGCCTGAACAAATTTTTCTTTGCCCATGAGCATCTCGATCATCTTGACAAACTCAGGCGCTTTGACATACGTCATGCCAGTAATAAGTTCATCAGGAGTATTGAAGCCCTGAGGAATGATCGGCATTGCCGCTGGACTGGAATCCTCTGCGAATGTTCCAAACATCGGCGCGTGTAAACTCATGACACGGGTAATTCTATTATACGCATCGCCCATAATAGAAGCATTATATTCTGTTTCAATATGCACAGTGACTGCTTCATTGAGCCAAAGAACAAAAGGATCAACACCAGTCACTTCGCTGCCATTCAAATTGTGATAAAATTCATGACATTTCACGTCGAGCATGTATTCAAAGCTATCATCGCTGATTTGTTTGAAAGGCATGATTCTGTTGGTCACAATGGTCGTGTTGCCCACGTTCTCCATACCACCAAAATTCGAGTTCTGCATGCCAATTTCTCGATACACTTCTCCAGTATAGACATAACCTAGTTTCAACAGCTTGACCAGTTCTTTTAATTCGCTGCGAACAGCTGCAAGTTCTTTCTCTTTGCCTTTCGTATTCTTCAACAAATCGCGTTTTTTGACAAGTTCCCATATTTTTTTCTTGACATCTTCTGCGTCATATTTGTGTGCGCCGGTATGGAGATAAATCCACATAATACCATGACTGAGAATCTCAAGCGCGTGCTGCGCAGCTTCTCCATCCGCATTGAGAGGAGTAAGAAGCTCGATCATGAACGTTTTGCCATGAGGATATTCGAATTCTTTTTTGAATGTCGAGTAGGTTCCAACACCTAAAAAAAATAAGTATGGTGCCATTGGCGTCGTATGATTATAATAGCAAAGCATGCTTCTTCCATGCCCAACATCTTTTCGCTGAACAACTCCTTCTTTGGAATGATATTCAGGAGCGACATCGCCGTTAGAAATAACATTTGTGTAGCGCGAATCAGCGACAATAGTTGTGGTGTATGTGCATTTCGCAGTCATATCATCGAAGCACGGAACAAGACGCTGAAATCCCCACTGTTGACATTGCGTGATTTGCGTGGGAGGACAACCTTCAGGAGTTTCGTCGTAATATAATCCTTCAAGAACATTTTTCGTTGGCGTAGTAATTGTTTTAGTAAAAAGAGTAAAAGCAGTTCTTTTCTTGAGCGGTTCAGGAAGCGTCACATGAAGTTTATCTACTTCTTTATCATAATGATAATAAAGAGCTTTTTTGCCAACAGATTTCTGATGAGCGCCTTTTCCTTTTACTGTATCGTAAAGAGCAACCTCAAGAACTTCAAGATTTTTTGCGTCAAGAACAAATGTGTGCAAGGAATCAGCGACCACGGTCATAGTCATATCGCTGGAAACAACAGAATGATCATCGAAAACATCAAAGAAAAGATTAAAATGTTCAACGTGGGCAGGCAACTTACCAAAATCATCTGGATAATATTTGAATTCTCGTTCAGATGCAACTGCTTTTGTAGTAGGTTCAGTTGGATTGGGCATGATTCTGAAAAAATATGTATCTTGCTTTTATAGTTATTGTTTTATGCATTGTTAAGGATACTAGTATAGGGATTAGTATATTAAAAAGAACAAAAAGACAAAGAAAAGAAGAAATTACCCATACTGACTTCTTGCATTTCCAAAACACTGAGTGTAATAATCGCACTGCCCTGAGCTATATTTACAGAGAGGGCCGGGTTTCATAGGATAATCTTCTTTTCGTGTCGTTGCAGTGTTAATGTGAATCAACTCAGACTCAAATTTCGCGAGATTAACTAATTCTTCATCAACATCAAGATGTTGTTCGCCAAATTTCAAGAAATCAATGCCAACTTTATCTGGCAAGCGCGCGTGTGTTTCATGATACATCAAAGCATAGAGCGCAAGCTGTAACCTATACTCAGGAGAGACTTTTGCGGATTTAGAAGTCTTGTAATCCATGAGCACAACGCGCCCATCTTTTTCGTGGATTGCGTCAATAAATCCGCGCACCCCATACGTTGGAGACTTATATTCCACTTCTGCTCGAGGAGTTAACCGCTTGAAGGAATGGAGAACTGGATGGTCTTTCATTTCTACAGCAAGCTTTCGCAAAAAATTCGCGTACCAGTTGTTGACCATGTCTTTTGTTTCGATGTGATAAAAATCAAGCTGCGGTCGCGTCAACCCAAGCGAGTTCAGTTCAGTTGCAGATTTGTTCCAATATTGCTCGAGCATGTCGTTGATAAAAACCTTCAAAACAAACATGAAATTTTCTTCAGGTAATTTCGAAATATCAATTTTAAAAAAATGTTCAAGAACAGAATGCACCACTTTTCCACGAGTCAAATGAATGCTTGGTTTCCCTGGAATTTTTTCAATGTAGGAATAATAATATTTGCGTGGACATTGTTTGTGGGTGTTGATACTGCTTGGACTTTGAATACGCGCAAACGTCAATTTTTTTGGTTGTGGAACCTCTTTTGCGAGAACAGAAATAGTCATAGAAAAATCACAAGCGCTACGCTATAAAAAGGTTATTATTAAGAGATTAAAGGTTTTGAGTAAAACGCATTAAGCAACAACCTTCCGTCTCCAAACAAGAAAAAAAGTAAAAGCAAGATTCGCGATAACAAGAACAGAAGGGTTTAAGATGGTAATAAGAGAATACGTGTTCATAGCAAACAATGCAATGAGATAAGAGAGACCACTTAAGAAGTAAAGACTTGGATTCTCTTCCTGTGGCGCAATATAAGATTTTCGAAGCGTCGGGACGTAGCCAATACAATCAATCAACGTAATAATAAATACAGTAAGGAGTGGACTATTGGTCAGATACCAAAATAAAAGAGAGAGAGCAGCGCCAAACAAGCTCAGCCAATCCAAAAATACAATATTTCTTTCTCCCTTTCTTAAGGCAAAAAGGAAAACAAAAAGACAAGTAAATGTATAGAAACCACTCAACCATGCCCCTGGACCTGCCCCTCCAGTAATTTGCGCAGCAAACGTGATTGCCGCAATAACAGACCAGATGAGCCAGGAGAACGCGTGCGGTTTTGTTGTTCCTGAAAGCATACTACGAATGTACGGAATATAACCAATGCCTCCAACAATTCCCGCAAGAATCCCAAATACTATTTTATAGTCCATTCCCCAAAGAGAATTGTGTACATTTAACTAAGTTTCTGTTAAATGCGACAAGAAATACATCCAACGCATAGTAACCTGAACACGCATCAGCAAGACCTACTTCACAATTCATCCATTTATTATTTGTTGTCAACAGCGACCGACCACCACCGGTCAGAGACCGGATGGCATGCTCGCTTCGCTCGGGTCGGTCGCTAGGACTACTAAAGTTTTCCACGATCGTAATTTTCGTACCACTGGTGTTGCTTCGCTCACACCAGTGGAAAACTTCAGTATTTTAAAATGAAAAACGTAAAGAAAACATATAAACCATATAATAATCTCAACCACATGCAAACAAAAACAGCCCTCATTACAGGTGCGTCAAGTGGCATTGGCGCGGCGTTCGCGGAAATTTTCGCAAAAAACAAATACAATCTTATTCTTGTCGCGCGAAGAGAAAAAGAACTCAATATCATCAAGAAGAAATGTGAAGAGCAATCAAGCGCACAAGTAAAAATAATCATAAAGGATCTAAGCAACCCAAAAGCGCCAGAAGAGATCTACAATGAAATAAAAAAAGAAAACTTGCAAGTAGACATTCTGATTAACAACGCAGGATTTGGCGAATATGGCTCATTCTACAAAACAAGCTGGGAAAAAGAAGCAGAGATGATTCAAGTCAATATTACTGCATTGACTGCGCTCGCAAAACTCTTTGGTCAGGATATGATTCAGAGAAAAGCAGGAACAATTATGAATGTTTCCTCAGTCGCTGCGTTTCTACCAGGTCCATTGATGAGTGTGTATTATGCGACAAAAGCGTATGTTCTCTCGTTGTCAGAAGCGCTTGCGAATGATCTTGAAGGAACAGGAGTAAAAGTCATCGCGCTTTGCCCGGGCATGACAAAAACAGGATTTCAAGACGCGGCAGGATTCACAGAAAAAGCAGAGAATGAAGAGCGAATGCAAACAGCAGAAGATGTCGCTGCGTACGGCTTTCAAGTCATCCAGAAAGGAAAACCTGTCATCGCAATTCCTGGAATAAAGAACAAAATTATCGCGCGCTTAGGATGGCTTCTTCCAAGAACAGTGCTTGCGAAGATAATTCGATCCGTGCAAAGCGGACGAGAAAAAAGAGAATAATCTAGAACAGAAAGAAACACAAAAGAAACAATAGTTAATCAGATAAAAAAGTAGAAACCTTCTTCAAAACGTCTTCGTGTTCACGAGTGAGCACCACATGATTTGCGTCCATTTCCATAACAGTCAGGAATGCGTTTGTTTTGCAGTCGCTTTTGATTAAATCATTTTTTGTGCTCCAATCCGCAGCAGACAAGAAAATCTGCGTGGGGACAGTAACAGTGTTCAAATACACAGGAGTTGCAAAAAGCTCACGAACAAGTTTCATCACAGTGCCAAACGGAGTGCCACGAATGTCTAAATAAGGATAAAACCAGATTGGCCTCTTTTGATATTTGTGATAATCCTGAAATTTCAAGCGACGCCAGCCAGAAAAAGGTCGAACAAGAATAGATGCACCAATAGCCAAGGCATTGAGAAATGGAGAATAGCGAATATATCTTCTCGAGAAGAGGGTGAACAAAACCATTTTATGCACTTTCTTACGATTATTTTTGTAAAATTCCAACGCAACAGATGCGCCAAGACTATTTCCAATCAGAATGACATCATGAATATGCTCCGCAGCAAGAATAGAAGTAATATCTTTTGCGATATTTCTGATAGTGACCGCTTCAAGAGATGTTCGTCCGCTTTTTCCATGATTGCGAATATCAAGCGCAATAAAATTTCTTTTTTCAAACGCAGAAAAAAATGGTTTGTAGACCGTATGGTTGCTTCCTGCGCCATGAATAAACACAAGAAATGGAGCGCTGTTTATGTGATTGATGATATAGTACAGATCAATCCCATCAACGCTTTTGCATATTTTTTGACGCATGAGAAGGAGGATGAGAGAGAACTATTAATAGTTTACTTTACTGCATGCGAAGAGACCTTCAACCAGCTCAGAAACAGTAATCCCTTGAAGAGAAACATCATTCTGCTTGATAAAAGAATCAATCATATATGTAAGGAGTTCTTTATCCAGAGGTTGATAGCGTAATAACTGTTCAAGATGACCCTGCGCTTCTGATGGAGAGAAAGCAAAATCTCCTGAAAAAGAAACTGAAGTAATGACATCATCAAAGGTTGCGACAATATGAAGTTTACCAGCGGATTGTAAAAGAATTGTTTCTTTTTTCTTCATACACTTTGTCTTTGCAATGCTTTTAAAAAGATTACTGTTCACTTGGCTTATTAACGAGCCGTGCACGCAAATCAGCAGGCAGTTGTCCTTCAAGCTCAGGATATATTCCCCAATTAACAGTACAAATCCCCATAGGAAGAGTTCCAGCTTCCATCCATGCTTTTGAAGCATATTCTCGTTTCAGTTCTTCAACTCGCTGTTCCTCAGCAGAAGTAAGTACACCAACATCATGAGGAAGTTGTGATAAAAATACATACTGAAACTCCGCAAGAAGAATATCAAGAGATAAAGCAGAATGTTCGGAAACAGTAGTAATTCGTTCTCGAACTAATTCTTCAGGAAGGCGAAAGATCTCCGCGAGAGCAGAGTAAGGAGTACCAACAAATACAGAACCATGTTGGAAAACAGCTTTTCTTTGTTCGTAGTGAGGAGAACTTCCCGATACTTTCTTGGCATTGGTGAGTATAGAAGAGTTTCCCGTATATTGAACATTTTGAAGCCCTACTTTTTCAAGAAATTGCATAATCCAACGAGAAGTATCACTGGTGAGAGGAAGCCGAGAAGGATAAAGAGAAAGTGGAGCAGCCATTGCGTATGTCAAATCCTGTGGTCCATGATACATGACTCGTCCACCGGTGAATCTGCGAACGTAACCAATCTTGTTCTCATCGCAATAAGTAGTGTCAAAATCACTAACAGCTTGAGAAACTCCATAACTCACTGCGCCATTGCCACTCCAACGATAAAACCGTAGAGTAGGAGGTCCTCCTGCTGCGACAGATTCTGCAATAGTTTTGTCAATAGCCATACAAGTATAAGGGTCATCAGTCCGGAAAGGAAGAAGTCGCCAACGTACATCTTGAGTCATATGATATTTTTAAGAATCTGTTTTTATAAAGTTTGTTTTACTGCGAGCAATTTCCCTGCCCAAACCATTCCTTCATCTGCGTGATAAAAAAGCGTTTTGTAGACACAACCGTTTGAAGAAAAAAGTTCAAGAAAATTCTGCTGCTCTTCAACCTGCTCCGCATATAAAGCAAGGTATTTTTTCGCCAGCTTTTTATCAACAGAAGCGACAACATCTAAATAGCATAAACCAAGATGCATCCAAATACTGTTTCCTTCATAATTAGGCGCGACAAGTTTCAATGGAAAGAAGAAATTTGATGGCACAAAAGAAGTATATTTGAGAGGAAATGGCTGATCCAGTTTTGCCTTCTGAATCACTGCGATTGATTTCTGAATCATTTTTTTGTCAGTAAAAATACCAAACCAATAAGGGAATGTATTCGCGTCACCACTTGCTATAGCTGAATCACATGACTCTACAAAATAATCGCCAGTCCAAAAGACCTTCTTTATTTTTTCCTGTATTTTTTGAGAAGAAAAACCATTTTCTGCGAATGGATTCTTTAAACCAAGCGCAGTGGCCTCTCGCGCGACAACAGCGACACAGCAGGAATCATAGCACGTTATTTCTCGCTTCGCGTGGTCTTTAATGGAAGAGAAATTTCTTCCTTTCTGCACAAGCCCAGTTTTCTCGTCAAAAACAGTGTTGTAAAAATGCGAAATCTGCAGTTCTAAAAAAGGACGATAAATTGCAACAAGCTCTTTGTTCTTGGAAACGCGAAGACTATACAGCAAGAACGCAAGACTATCTGGCGCGTAGGAAAAGACGTCAAACGCGTTTCCATTCTTTGTAATGGTCGTCGTCACTCTGTTTTCTCTACTATACACGCAGAGCGCGAATTGCAATGTCTTCTCCACTTCTTTTTTGTAGCCAAGCTTGAGAAGCGCTTCAACGCACATCCCGAAGTCGCGCATATAAAACAAAGAAAAGTGTCCTGTGCTCACTTGGAAAAATGTTCCGTTCCAACAATCTTTGACAATCTGGTTGCATATTTTTTCAGAATTTCCTGTATATTTTTTTGTTCCGTTCCTTGCAATAGAAATCCTGCGTTGCAGCATACGAAATCCTTCGCAAAGATGATAAAACGTGTCCATGAGGATGTAATAATTTCTGTCCTATAAAAAGATTAGGATTATAAAAAAATTATGGAGCTTTCCTTTCCCAAAGATGATGCGCCCATCCTACATTTGCGCCAAAATATCCCGCATTTCTTATATAATCAGCACGCGCAAGTCGTGGGAAAAGTTGGTTAGTTAGACAAAACTGAAAAAAAGGAATGCGTTCTTCAGGGTGATACCACTCAACTAAGTCACGGGGGGTATGTGAAATTGCCAATGGAAATGGCTCTGGTCCGTCCGGATAAAGCGCGCGATATGCCTTCTCCGTAATATCTATCTGTGTCGCGCCAGTAAAAGGATAAGAGCCAATGGATCGAGGAACGTACTTAAGAACTACAGTTGCAACACGTAATTCTTCAGGGTCTGTAAAAATATCACTTAACTCTGGCATAACTGAAAGAGAACAAAAAATGTTTAAAAAGATTCCGGCAGATATTTCGTGCTATGACTGAATCTATTTTCCCGCTTCTTCCATCGTTGTTATCTCTTCGTCTGGGTAAGAATCGACAAAAAGATCAATTGCGGTAGTGTATATTTCGTTCCGTGATTCGTACAATGTTGATCGAACCAATGCACTATAAAATTCATCTTCTGTAATGCGAAATGAAGGAAGATACGAGAGTCCGGGATATTGAGAAGCAGTAAGCTCATCCGCCCATTCTTCTTCTGATTCAAAAAGAAGAAGGGTCAAGTCATCATATGCTTCCTGAGGAGTCCTTGTTCCATCTTGAATAGTTCCTTCTTGATTAAGAAGAACTCGTACAATATAATCTTCAGGATTTCCAAAGCATGTATCTGCAGTGCGATAAAAGAAAGTAAGAAGATATGGAAAATCTTTTGCTGCAACAACCTCTTCTGCGAAAGAAGCAGAGTAGAGAAGCTCTTCAGGAGGAATAGTATTTCCAGAAGAAAGAGAATCTACTATAGCCTGTACTCGCTGTGTATGCTTTCCATAGAGATCATGTCCTGCTTCATGATAAGGAACAGAGGGATTAATATAACCACTCGCAAGCAAAGTCATATCCAATCCAATAAGACTTTCACCGATGACAGGATCGCGCTGAAATCCGTCAGCATGATCTATGGACTCAATCTCCGCAGGATCAAACGCAACAATGCGATCTTCTGCAAAATATGTCGCAAGGAGAGAAGAAGAAGCAGAAACAGCTGTTTGAAAAGCAGAAAGGCCCGTATTCCCGTCTGCGTCAAAAATCGTTGTTGGATCTGCGGCAGTACTTAATTCAATGACAAAAGATTCTTCAATCTGCCCATAATCAAGAGCAAGAGCGACAGTAGTGCGCTCGTCATCAGTAAGAGAGGAGAGCCCAGCAGTACAGCCAACCAAAGGAGCTGCAGCAAGTGTTGTGCGCACTACTTTTTCAAGAGAGTTCATAAAAGAAGTACAAAGAAGGAGAGTTTATAAACTTTATCCCTTAACAGTGACAATTATGTAGAAACGCTTCCTGCATACACCACAATCTTCTTTCCTTTAATTTCTTCCACTGCTTTATGTTCAAGCGGTAAATCTTCTTGAGAAAAGACTAGATCAGTAATGCCGCATTTTGCTTTGATCTCATTTTCCCAGACAGAAAGACCTTTTTCCAGATCCACATCCACAATCAAATGAACCTGCACACGATCTTTGCGAACAAGACCCATGGTCTTTCGCAAATCCTGAATACGACGCATAATTTCCCGAGCGTATCCTTCGTGATCAAGTTCAGGAGTTCGCGTGGAATCAATATAGAGCTGACCATATTTGTAATCCCCTGAAATCAAGTGCTCAGGAGCGTGCATTTTCACCACAATGTGATCTTTAGTCAAACAAACTTGTTGCCCATCAAGAGTCACGCAGACTTTCCCTTCTTTGTCCAAAGCGAACATGAAAAGTTTTGGATCTGCTTTTTGGATATAAGAAACAACGTGCGGACTAAGTTGCTTAAACTGCTGACCAATTGCGCGGTTGTTTGGCTCGAGAGTAATAGAAGCTTCATTAAATGCCTGTTCTACATGCAACGTTTTCACGTTCGTCTGCAAGAGAATCATATCTTTGAGCGCATCAATTGCCGAGACAACATTTTTATCAGTAGTAACAAGCGTCGCTCCCTGCACAGGCCAGCGAACCCCTAATTTTATTTTCTCGCGAGCGTTGAGAATAGATTGAATAGTGTCTTGTGCGATTGCCATGTTCTGCTCTAAATGCTTGTCAATGAAATGTTCTTCTGCTGTTGGCCATGCAAAAAGATGCACGCTTGCCTCTGGCAAAGAAAATGCAAATTTAAAGTTCAGATACATTTGTTCTGTGATAAATGGAGCGACTGGAGCAAAGAGCTTTAAGATCTTCATAAAGACATCATAAAGAACATCAAGTACCATCTGTTTCTCTTCAGGAGTTCCTCCTGCTGCTTTGTCCCGAACTGATTGAATATAGGTTCGCGACAATTCCAAAAACAAATGTTCGACAGCGAGCGGAACTTCGTTGAGTGCATATGTATCAAGAAGATGCGTCACGTGTTTCACCGTGCTGTTTGCAAGGGATAAAATATATCGTTCTTCAAGATCAAGCGCTTTTTTCGAAAGCAGCTTTGGTTTGAGATCATTGTTCGCGGCGTGATCTATGATATACTTATGCACGTTCCAAAGAACACCAAGATTTCTATACTTCAGATTCATGTCCTCAAAATTATAATTAATATCAACAGCAGGATTCGCGCCACCGATCATGTAATAGCGCAAGGTATCAGCGCCATATTTGCTAATCACTTCTTCTGGCAAAATATAATTGCCCAAACTTTTGGACATTTTTCGCCCTTGGGAATCCTGCACAAACCCATGCATGTACACTGCTTTGAAGCTTGGTTTGTTCATAGTCAATGTCGACGCGACCATCAAAAGATTAAACCATCCTCTGATTTGGTCTTTTCCTTCAAGAATAAAATCTGCAGGGAAAAGATCTTCAAAATGTTCTGTCTTATTTGGATAGTCAAGACAGTTCCAGCTTGCGCAGCCCGCGTCAACCCAAACATCAAGAATGTCAGGCACACGATGCTTTTTGCCACCACAACTGCAAGGAATTGTAATTTTGTCAATCCATGGCTTGTGAAGATTTTCTACTTTCATTCCAGACTTTTCTTCAATTTCTTTGACAGTGCCAAGCACAATGTAATTATCACATTTATTGCAGCGCCAGATCGGAAGCGGAGTTCCCCAATAGCGCTGTTTACTAATGGAATTATCACGCAAATTATGCAGCCAGCTATCGAAGGCGTTAAACGCTGCGTCAGGAACCCAGTTAATCTTATTGTTGTCTACGATCATCTGTTCTTTCAAATCTTCAACTTTGAAGAACCATTGCGTTGTTGCTTTGAAAATGATCGGTTTGTGACAGCGCCAGCAATGCGGATATTCGTGTTCGATTTTTTGTTTCGCCGCGAGCGCATCAACAGCTGCAAGTGCTTTGATAAATTCAAGATCATCTGTTTTTGCTTTGAGTCCAGCAAATGTGTTCATGGATTTAGGGAAGGTTCCTGCTTCATCAACAGTGTTGAACGCAGGAAGTTTGTTGCGCACACCCACTTCATAATCTTGTGGACCGCACCCTGGCGCGCAGTGTACTAATCCTGTTCCGCTGCTGAGTTCAACAAATTCATTGCTGAGCACAACCGTGTGCGTATTTTTTGCTTCGAGTTTAATTTGCGCGAAATGCGGAATGTCTTTATGCAAAGGATGGATGTAACGCATGCCCTCGAGTTTTTTGCCAGGGAATTCCTCAGTAATGGTAAACGCTTTTTTGCAAATTCCTTCAATAAATGGTTGACTCAGATCTTTCGCGACAATCCAGGTTTCATCTTCAACGTGTGCTTTGACATACGAGAAATCAGGATGCGCCATGATTGCAAGATTAAAAGGAATCGTCCACGGTGTTGTGGTCCAGATAACAAGATATGTTTTTTCTTCTCCTTCGACAGGAAATTTGACATAAATGGAAATATCTTTTGATTTTTCATATTCAAGTTCGTGTTTCGCGACAGCGGTTTCACAACTTGCGCACCACGTCATGGGACGCGCGCCTTCATACAAACGATTTTTCTCATGCGCTTTTTTGATAAGCCACCATTCGCCCTCGATAAATTCCTGC
The DNA here is from genome assembly GCA_964385055.1 of uncultured Methanosarcinales archaeon. Taxonomy (GTDB): domain Archaea; phylum Nanobdellota; class Nanobdellia; order Woesearchaeales; family DSVV01; genus JACRPI01. Next base: position 47,779 of record CAYLMH010000002.1, on the reverse strand, counting down.
GTAATCGGCATGTACGGATTGTCAAAATCCATCCAAACACCGAGCTGTTTAAACTGCTCGTTCATCAGCTTCATGTGCGTGAGAGACCATTCTTCGCATTTCTGAACGAATTTGTCCACGCCGTATGCTTCAATCCCTTCTTTCGCGTTGATGTTCAGAGATGCCTGCACTTTGTTTTCTGTGGGCAATCCGTGCATGTCATAACCTGCTCTATCCCAAACATCAAACCCACTCATGCGTTTGTAGCGCAGGATCATGTCTTTGAGGGATTTGTTCCATGCAGTGCCGATGTGAATTTTGCCAGAGGTATAGGGTGGTCCATCGAGGAAATACCATTTCTTTCCACCTTTATTCTTTGCTTTTGCCTGTGGATAAGTAGAATTTTGTTTCCAGAATGTGAGCATGTCATTTTCAACAGTTTGAAAAGAATATGGCCCGATCTCGTTTGTCATGAAAGAAAGATGAAGTTGGATTATTTATAAATATTGTGACAAGGAGAAGGAAGTTACACAAAAGCAAAAGCAGAACAAACAGCCCCAATTGCACAAACAATCACTCCACAAAGTTCCTTCTTCACAATTCATGCATTTATTATTTAGTTTTTTGTCAAAAAGATTTCAAAGAAGAGTTAGGGGTTCCAAAGAATATTGTTACTTGGTGAGATCGATAGCGCCATCGCAAAACTGACTAAGAATAGGAATAAGTTTTTCTGTGTTTTTATCTTCTTTTAAAGAAAGAAGAACTGCGCCCAGATTGTTATCACTAATCTTATTAATCATATATTGCCCAAATTTTTGTACGATTTTTAGTTCATGATACATTAATATCGTGCTAAAAGAGTCAAAGAAGAGAAAGTCAAAATGACCAGTGTCTGTGGCAGCAGTGATTGCAAGAGATAACTCCGTCAAAGAATGAGGACCAGAAATACAGGTTGAATTTTTTGCAAAAATATGTTTAAAGGGATCCCCACAACCATCAATAAAATAAATTTTTTTAGAATCAATGTTTGCTTTCTCCAGTCGTTTATAAAGAGTATGAGCTTTGCTATTCAAAGAGACGTACAAACATCTCATCTTTTGCTCTGTAATGAGAGTGTATAAAAGAAGATCATTTAAGTACGTGTAATCATCACTTTTTAATAACAAAAGATAAATTTGCTTTTTCTTCATTTTCTTGCCAATATCAAGAATATGTTTATGGATTTCTTCTTTGTTCATAAGGATAATTTTCCTCCAAAATACTCTGCAGAGGTTATTTCACTGAGTTTCTTGCGTTTGTGCGGCTTTTGAAATGAACCTTTTTTCTCATAACCAAACGCAACAAGAAGCGGAACAACATCCCCTGCCCTTATTTTCAGTATCGCCGCTGCATCTGTTTGTTTTGGAGTTAAGAGCGCAGTTGCAATTCCAAGTTCTTCTGCTTCAAAAACCATATTCAATGCAGGCTGACCAATACAGATATACGCTTCATAAATTCCTAATTTTGCATCCTTCACACAACGGTGATCTGCACTCTCCCAGCACTTTGTGTCCAATACCAAGGCAATTATCAATGAAGGATCTGAATGAAATGCGCCATACGATGCGGTTTTCATTAATTCCTCGATTCTCTTTGGATTTTTAACCACAATAAAATGCCAAGGTTGTGTGTTCGAACAGCTTGGCGCCCATCTTCCTGCTTCAAGAATCTTTTTCAGACTCCTGTTTGCTATTTTTTTATTATGAAACTCATATGTTGTTTTTCTGTTCTGCGCAAGTTCAAAAAAAATCTTCTGTTTCGAAAGGGTTTTTGAGTTATTCATAGTTCAAACCTTAATATAGTATATTTCGAGTAAGAGAAAAAAATTACTGCATTAGTATTTTCTATTATTGTTTATTCTCCTTTACTGGAGTAAAGCTCTATAAATACCTTTGCTTTTAAATTGGTAAACCTATTGTTAAAAAAATCACTTCTCAAACATGTTTATGAATAGAAAATACACTTCTGAGCCTAACCACATATGGCGAACTTCTATTTTTTAATATTTTGAACACATTGAGTAGTAGTAACAGTAAGTATAAATAAATAGAGCACGAAGAAAAGGGAAATGCACAGAAATATTGTAAAAATAACCACCGCACATGATCAAACTGACAAACAACGAGCGAAAAACGCTGAAATTGCTTATTTTCAATTCAAGGATGTCTGATTCTGAAATAGCAGAGCAGCTACACATTTCCAGCGTTGCCGTCGGCAAAATACGAAAAAAACTAGAAAAAACAGTGATCAAGCGGTATAGCCTTCAAGTCAACTATGAAGAGTTGGGGATCAAAGTGTTTGCGTTCGCCTTCGCCAAGATAACAAAAGAAGGGGAAGAACTTGGAGAAAAAGAAGTGGAGCAGAGGCTTCTCAAAAACCCGCATGTCATTGCGCTTGCCAGAATTCCAAAAGGAGCGATAACGCATCTTATCATCTACGGATTCGGGGATTTAGTGGATAGGGATAAATTCTTTCAGTCAGATAACCTTCGTGAAGAGCTCCATAAATTCATTCAAAATCAGGATCTTCATACCTTTTCATCTCATGGGATTTTAAAAAACAGTATAGATGATTTAGTCAAAAAAATGATTGACGACTATGGATTCAATTCAGGGCTTCTAACTTCTATTGTCAAATATCTTTACGAGTGAAAGAAAGATAAAAGAACATTCTGTTTCGAAACTAAAAGTCAACAAACTGTTTAGAATGTAAACAATAGGTAAATATAGGATATTCTCTCAAGGAAGGATATGGTCGCCAAAAAGAATACTTCTAAAGAAGAGAGCACAAAAGAAGCGGAAATTAAAAGAAATATCGCGAAAAAGCTGAAAAAAGGAGTATTTCTCATGTGTACAACTGCGGACAATTATGTAAACAGCAAAAGAAACGCGCTTCTCTATCTGACCAATGAGTTAAAAATGAAAGGAGTGTATATTACCTTGAATAAACCAAGCAAACACCTTATGCAAAGTTTAAAAGAGGCAGATATTGACATTGGGAGGATGCGCTTTATAGACTGTATTGGCAAGACAGTGGGTATTTGTGAAGATCATGAACATTGCCTTCACTTGGAAAGTCCAAAAGCGCTGACCAAGCTTTCGTTTGTGTTGTTTCATAGTTTGAATGGTGGAGGTGTTGATTTTCTATACTTCGATTCTATTACAACCCTGCTTGCGTATAACAACCAGCAGATGACATACGAATTTCTTCATAATCTAATCAGCAAGATCCGTGATTTAAACATACATGGAATTCTCGTGGCAGTGGAAGAAGAAAAAACAAGGAATATGATTCCTATATTAACGCAGCTATGCGATGGAATTATTAAAATGTGAACAAGAAGGACGATAAATGGAGTAAAAATGAATAATATAAAATAAGTGAAAAACAAAGAAGATGGGAAAAGACAAAGAAAAAATAATAGCGTATATTCTTACCCCTAAAGATTACGCAGAAAAAATTGCAAGAGTAAACAGGAAGATTCCAAAGAAGAATAAAGTTATTTATGTAACATTGAGCAGATCCTGTAACAAAATACTCGAGCAAATGGATCCAAAAAAAGAGTATAAAAATTTCTTTTTTATTGGAAGCGGAAAGCCGCATGAAGAACAGGAGAAACATCCGCCTTGTGTGCATATCCCTCCTGCGAATTCATTAGTGGCACTCAGTCCTGTGATCAGAGAAGCTGTACAAACGATAAAAGGGGAAAAAACATTAGTCATTGAATCAATGGGGGCGCTTATCGCTTCTAATGACAGTGGCGTTCTGGAAGATTTTTTGCGCATGATTATTGCGCTCGATGTTCCGACTATTTTCTTTGTCATGCAAACAGAGGAAACGACAGAAAAAGTAAAACAATTCATGACCTTTGTGGATGAAGTAAAAGGAGAATAGATTAAATTCTAGAACAATGCGCATAGATAAAAAAAAAGGAATTGCCATTTTTTCAATGTCTTCTTCCTGAGAAGATCACCATAAGGAGCTTGCTATCAATTAATAAATTCGAATTCCTTTTTTCTTATGTATTTCATTCTTTTTCTTAGGCGGACAGAATATATAAATCTTGTCATTATTTTCTAAAAGTTCTTTTTTATAGTCGGTAAATTAGACAGACAAAAGAGCAAAAAAAGCATCTTTCTTAGGCGGACAAAACAACAAGAATGCTACCTCTCCAGTTCACTACTTAAGAATTCTTACAAAAACTATGAACCTTCATCGCAATCTTCAAAGGAAGATGCATAGATTTAAATAAAAGAAGATACAGAAAAAACAAACAGTGGGGCTTTAACGCGAGACCTCTCTTTCATTGTTGCGCCAACAACACCAAAAAGAGGTGTGGGGATTACTCGCAAAGGACAGTTGATTCAGGAGCAAATTCTGAATCAGATAGAAACAGCACTTTATCCGCTTTCTTCTAGACAGCTTGCTCTTCATCTCGGATATTCTTGGAATACCATTCAACAGCATTGCCTTGAACTCCTTCTCAAAAATAAAATTCAACGAATAGAAACCCCTGGCGCGCATTTGTGGATTCTTCATGGAACGTATAGAAAAGGAACAACACCTGAAGAGATTACAGAAAGAAAAACTGCGATTGACAAAGAAATTGAAAAAACAATTGACGAATTGTTAGTCCCACTCCAGAAAAAGAAAGAAACAGCAACAGAAAAGAAAAAAGAGATTCGAGAAGAGCAAAACGAAGAGAAAGAGGTGATGCGACAATGAAACGCGTCATCTTCCTTACCATCTTACTGACAATCATTCTTATCCCTCTTGTTTCTGCGGAACAGATCAACAGCACAGGAGCGCAGGGAATGCTGAGTTATGCAGAATCAGGAGTACTAACTCCACGATACCGTTTGTGGAATGAAACACAGCGAAATTTCACAGGAGAATTAACCAACACAAACAGTATCGGAAGCACCATGACATGGGTTGTGGTAAAAGCAAGCCATGAACGTGATGAACTCATCATGGTCACAGAAGACAGCGGTTCAACCATTGACGCGCAAGTCTTTAACGCGACAGATAATTGGGCAGCAGCGACACAAATCAGTCCTGATATCGCGAACACTGCGCAGCGCGCGTTTGATGTCGCGTATGAAGACATTTCTGGAGACGCGCTAATTGCCTATGAAAACAGCGGGCTTGCGGGAAACAACATTATAGGATTTCGGGTGTGGAATGGAAGTAACTTCAGCGCAGAAAGAAATTATAGTACAACAATGACAAACAGCGCTATTCGTTGGGTCAAACTCGTGCCAAAGCCAGGAACAGATCACATTATGGCGTTGTTCCATACAGGCGGAGGAGACCTTAACGCAGTGCTCTGGAATGGAACAGACTTCAATGTTTCAACAGCAGTAAATCTTTCAACAGCAACAGGATCCGCGACAGTCCCGCATTTTGATTTTGCGTGGGAATCCAAGAGTGGAGACGGACTTGCGGCGTACAGAACAGGCACTGCGTGGAACAGAAGAAATTTTACCGCGTCAACAGGAACATGGAGCGCACAGGAAAGCGAAGATGTCGGTAATGCAGTTAATGGCCTTCGCCTTTGCGCGGATCCAACATCTGATTACATAGGAGTTATCATGCAAGATGGCGGAGCGGATGTCAATGTCAGAGTATGGAATGGAAGCAGCGTGCTTGCGGGATCGCCAACAGAAGACGCGGCGACAGAACCAGAAGCTGCGAACGTGGTCAACGTTGATTGTGTCTGGAACACTGGAGGCAACACTGCGCTTTTTGGATTTGTTGATGTCAATGGACTCAATATGAGTTATGTCACCTTTACAAAAGCGAATGAAAGCTGGAGCACAACAACACTTTTGACTCCGCAATACACGACAAACTTCGCGTCTGATGACATACAATCTCTTCGCTTCACAGAGCATCCGACGACAAATGAGTCCATGATTGTCGCGATGGATCTTTTAGAAGATCTGAGTGTCGCGCTCTGGAATGGAACTGCGATCAATTCAAGCATTAACGCGTCTCCATTGGAGAGAGCGACACAAGTGCTGAATGGAAACAACGAAGA
>CAYLMH010000002.1:41380-41708 GCA_964385055.1 uncultured Methanosarcinales archaeon | reverse complement strand
CAGAGTTGCTTCTCAATGAAAATATTAATTTCACCGTAAACATTACGGACAATCTGGTTATTGACCGTGCGTTGGCAAATATCACTCTTCCAAACGGAACAGTGTTGCAAGCAGCATTGACAAACGTGGGCAGCGTGTACAATCTCACGTTTACTCAAACAACATTGAATGGAGTGTACACCATTAGAGTAATTGCGAATGATACAAGTACGCACAATAATATCAACGCGACAGAAACAATCACGTTCGGTGCAGGAGACGCGATTGCGCCGAATGTCACCAGTCTTGCGGTCAATGACTCTACATTAGAAGTGAATGAGATTATCAA
>CAYLMH010000002.1:8043-41370 GCA_964385055.1 uncultured Methanosarcinales archaeon | reverse complement strand
TGACGTTGTCCTAGTAAACATCACAGTTCCTGGTGTTTCTGGATTTGATCAGTATAAAATGACTAATATAACAGGAGGATCATTTACAAGCCTGTTCAACCTCACGTTTGCGAACACAAGCAGAATTGGAAACTACCCGTCAGAATTATCGCGAATGACACCGTCAATAACATCAACGCGACAGAAACAATCACATTCAGTGTTGGGGATGTCACTAAACCAACAGTCACCCAACTTCAAGTTAACCAAACAGTACTCAAAGCAAGCGAAACCCTAAACTTCACCGTCAATGTCACAGATAATGCTCGCGTAGATACAGTTCTGGTAAATGTTTCTGTACCAAACACAAATAGTTTTGACCAATACAAACTCACGAATATCACTGGTGGTTCTCTTGCAAGCATTTTCAATCTCACCTTCGCGAACACCTCGCGAAAAGGAGTCTATCAGATTCGTGTCATCGCAAATGATACAAGTGGCAATCTCAACACAACAGAAACAATTAATTTTAGTGTGGGAGATACAATTAATCCGAGCGTTACAATTAATTCTCCTGCGGATCGCTTCAATACAACAAGCACGAGTGTCTCATTCCAATTTACACCAACAGACAATAGCTTCACGACACTTGCATGTAACCTTTCAGTGGATAGTGTACTCAACAACACCAACGCAACTGCAGTGAACAACACTGCGACAACATTAGCAAGCACAGGGTTTGCGGAAGGAAACCACAACTGGAATATGACATGCGCAGATGGCGATGGAAACCAAAACACAAGTACAACAAGAATATTTACTGTGGATACTTCTGCTCCTGTCCTCAACGCGCTAACGAATAATCCCTCAACAACAGACGGATTAGATCCTGGAGTACGAATCGCTTTCTTTGCAAATGTTTCTGATAACTTCACTGCGGTAAACACGGTTATCCTCCAGCAAAAATTGACAACTGTTTCTGATTTCAGCAATGTGAGTATGACATTTAACAGTTCGAATGGATTGTATGAAGCAGGATTTACCCCGACAGCAAATGGGACGTACAACGTGAGAGTATTTGCAACAGATATTCTGAACAATCAGGGACAAAGCGTCGTGGTAAATCTTACTGTCCAAAATGAAGCGACGTGGACAAGAAGTCCAGCGAGCGTCGCGGTAGGAACAACACCAAACAAAGTAATTTCTTTCACAAATATAACGCTAAATAATACAGGAGATGTTCCATTGAATTTCACAACAATATCAACATTCTCTGCAACCACATTTAACACCACATTCCCGCTTCTGCTCCTTGCGAATGAAGTAAGAATCGTTGAAGTCAATGTCACTGCTCCTTCGACGACAGGAGCGACACAGTTCCAGATAGAAATAAACGCATCGCCAAACGCAAACCCTACATCACAAAATATTTCCGCGACACTTGCGGTGACAGAAGGACAACCATTCCTTGCAGCAACATTCACAGATGTCCCGACAAGTAAAACAAAAGGAGATTCGTTTACTATTTCAGGACAAATAGAAAATATTGGAACAGGAAACGCGACCAATGCGTCTCTTTATTTTACGCTGCCGACAGATTGGGAGATTACAGGGGGAGAACTGAATAACAGTGTTGGTGACCTAGATGTGGGAACTGATCCAGTTGAACGCTCGCTTTCCATTACTATCCCATCTAACGCGAGTGACGGATTGCAAACAGTCAAAGTGAATGCGTCTGGGTATAATAGTTCCAATGTCAGCTTAGAATCATTAAATTTAATCAGCGGCGATGAAAGAACAGTCAATGTCACGAATGTCACCGTGCTTGCTCCAGGACCAGTTGCAGTTCCCGCGATTACTGAAGAAGCTGCTGCAGGTGCCGCGGTAATTCCATCAACAGCGCCAAGTGAAGTGACTGGTGCGCTAAAACTCACGCCAGCGGTAAAAAAACAATTTCTTGAAACCTATGAGACAGTGTATGTTATCCGTGGAGAGAATATGACATTCCCATTAAACATGACAAACATCTACAATCGTTCTCAATTACATGATGTGCGCATAAGTATTGATGGCTACCTCGCAAAATATCTCCATTGGGAGCCAGAGCAAATAACCACTCTCTCTTTTGGAGAAACAAAGCAATTCATGGTCACTGTCGCCGCTCCCACATACAAGGAAAGAGAAGAGCATAATCTGACAATAACAGCGACAGGTATGTTAGAGGGAACAGTCATTGATTATGTATATAACAAAAAGACAAAAGAATATGAAACACGAGAACGAACAGAAAAAGTAAAGCTTATCGAAACGCGACATGTCACGCTGATTATCCTTGAAACAACAGTAATTGAGGCAACAGAGAAGAAAGAGCAGGCAAAAACATATCTTGATTTGTTTAAGGAAAGAGGAATTGGGACAACAAAAATAGAAGCGCTTCTTACAACGCTTCAGGAAGCATACGCTGCAGAACAATTCGCAGAAGTCGTAAAGATCTCGCAGGAAATCGAATCATTTGCGACAATGGTTCTGGAAACAGATGAAATCCTCAAAGAAGTACGAGAACGCTACGAAACACTCAAAGAGCAGAGTTATGATGTAGAAGAGTGGAATGGATTAATCACGCTCGCGGAAATGGCGTTTGCGGAAGAGAATTTTGAATCCGCGTATCTTCGCGCGAAAGAAGCGCAACTCTACCAAGCAGTTGCTGTGGAGCAGCAATTTAATCTTACTGCGTTCTTAGAACAATACTGGAAAGAGCTTGGAATTGGATTGCTTATCACGCTTGGCGTTAGTTATTTCACGCAGCGAAGAATTTTCTTATTGACCGTCGGCAAGCAGCTTGCGCAACTCGATAGAAGAGAAGAGCAAACAGAAATACTCAAAGAAGAAGCGCAGCGGGAATGTTTCACGCTCAAAAAAATAAGCACGCTGACCTATCACAAGCGCATGTATCAGTATGAACTCCTACTCGACACCATACGAAAGAAACGATACGAATTGCAAAAGAAAAAGCAGCGATTGCTGACAGAAGAAGAAATGCTTCTTTTCCTCAAAAGAGATAACGCGCAGGTGCTCGAGAAGATAAAAGAGATACAAAACGCGTATTACAACAAAATGACGATGGCCAAAAGCGAATATCTCCAGAAGAGTGCGTTCTATAAAAATCGTCTTGCGCAAAATGAAAAAGAGAGCGCGGTTATAGAAGCGGCATTACAGCAGGAAGTCATGTTAAAAGACCAATTGAGAAAAGAAATCATAACAGAGATTTGGTTGCTTGATAACCAACAGATGAAAAAACCACCGATGCAGAATATTGGAGGAATTATTGCTGATGTTTCAAGTTATGTATATCTTGTAGCGAAAGAGGGAATAAAATGGACTTTATTTAGCGCAAAAGAAATGTATGATCTCTTGTTGTTAAAAATGATGGGCATGCACTTGATAGCGAAAAACAAAGAAATCCAGAGGCAAAAAGAAGTACAAGAAGATCTTGCAGTCGCGGAAGAGTTACTGACGATGGTTGCTGCAGAGAAAAAGCAGTATAACAAAGGAAACAGACACGCATGGCATATTCATGACATAATGCAGAGTGCGAGACATGCAATCACAACATCAATAATCAAGGTATCGTGGATCTTAAAAAAGAAAAAAACCGAATTTCAGCAGCGGGTAGGAAAAGAATATACTGAAAAGCGATGGTCATGGAAAGCTGCGTATAGACAGCTCAGTTACAAATCCTATTTTCGCTTTGAAGAATGGAAGTGGAAGTGCAAAGAGCTCTTGCTTCATGCAAGAAGTTAAATGATTGTTTGTGAGAATCACATGAGAAAAAATAAAGAGAAAAACAAAAGGAAAAATAAAATAAGGCAAAGAAGCCAGAAAGAGATTGTCGTGAAAGTAGAGCGATCTCCAACAGAAAGCTATCTCACCCTTGTTCTTGTCTTTTTCATTATGCTCCTGTTTGGCGTCATCATATACATGATATCTGGAAGCGGAAACAACGCAACAGGCGCAGTGATTGGCACAACAGCAGAAGTCATTGAAGTAAAGAGAGAGCAATACGTTTCGGAAACAGAAATTGAACTTCTCCTCAACAGGAGCGCAGAAATTGTGGAAGAAATGCGAGAAGAAGAACTACCAACATTGTACGTGGAGGATCTTTTGATCGAGATGCAGGATGAAGCGAATGATTACAATATTAACTACAATAAGCTATTGGAAAATAGCCAACTTATTATGCAAGCAAAAGAAGATGCGTTGTATGTGCGAGATGTCCTTGTTCTGAAATCTCAAGAAATCCGCGAATATGAAGAAATCAGCGGCTTTGACGCGAGCGTGGCATGGGAATTGTACAACCTCGCGAGAGAAGAGTTTGCGAATGAGCGCTACCAAAACGCGAAAGACATTCTTGGAGAAATAACGCCTGCACTCGATAAAATTACTGTCGACCAAACACGCTTGCAAACAAGAATTTTTGCGCAGACAAACAGACTGTGGGAATGGATAAAAAACAATATTGTTGCGATCACTGTCACTCTGCTCGTTATGGCGCTTCTTTTTGCGCTCAGTTACAAACGCGCGCAATTCATTCTCTTAAGAAGAAGAATAAACCATCTTATGATTGAAGAAGAAGTGCTTTCTGGGCTCATGAAGAGAGCGCAGAAAGAGTATTATCAGGACAAGAAGATCACAAAAAGCATGTACGCGATGAAGATGGAGATGTACACATTGAGAATCGAAGAGATTAAAGCAATGCTTCCTGTGTTGCAAAAAGAATTGCAGAGGAAAAAGAGAGAGCGATTAGAGGCAGTGGCTGTTGTAGAGGAAGAAAAAGAAAGAGCCCCTATTCCAGTAGAAGTGAAAGAAGTAACGAAAAAGACACAGATTCTTCCAGAAATAGAAAAGAAAGCGATCAATCAAGCAAAATCAGTAAAAGATGTGAAGAAAAAGATAATGAAGAAAGAAGTAAAGCAAAATATCAAGAGAAAAGAACAAAAGAGAGTAAGGAGGAACAAGGAAAAGAAAGAACCTACTCTTAAGAAAGCAAAGACTGCATCTGCAAAAGAAATAGCAGAAACACTTGCAAGTTTAGAAGAAGAATTTGGAGAACAGAAGAAAGAAGAAGCAAAAAAAGAAGATAAAGAATCAAAAGGCAAGACAGAACACAAACCATTAACGGAGTTTTTTGAATGAAACTGCTTCTTAATATTTGCAGCACTTATCTCACTCAACATCACTAAATACTTCCTGTTCAGGATAGACTTCAATACCTTTGCCTTCAATAATCTGCATCGCGACAATCTTTTTTTGAAATCCAGCGCCGCGAAGTTTCAAGCATTCTATCGCTGATTCACGGACATTGCCATGTTTGATATTATAAATAAGAATAACGCCATCTGCCATGAACTCCTCAATACCACTAAAACTCAATTTTCGAGGAAGTTCTGTTGTTTCAGAAATAAGGAAGGATGTCGCGGAAACAGTTTCCAATAACGCGAACAGCTGTTCAATGTATACTCTATAGACATCTTCTTTTCCAACAAAACCAGCGGCGATCGCGGATAATGAATCCACGACAATTCTGTCAGGAGTAAATCCTTCAGGAAAAAGAAGCGGTTTAACGTCAATGAGCAGTTCCCCTTTTGCTTTTTCCATCATTGCTTCTACTTGACGAGTAATATCGTAAGGATTATACTTTTTGATCAGGAGGTTTCCATCTTTGATCATTTTCTCTGCGTCCCAGCCAAAATCAGCCATGTGCTCGACGAGTCTTTCCGGCGCTTCTTCAAATGTCATATACAAACATTTTTCTCCCTGCGCGACAGCGTGCGCGAGAGTTTGAAGACAGAAAATTGTTTTCCCAGATCCTGGACCACCGCAGACAAGAATAGATGCGCCGTTTGGAATACCTTTTTGGAGAAGCTCATCAAATCCTTCAATGCCTGTTTGAACCCAATCTCCATTATGCGGAACTACTTTTTTTCTGGATTTTTCAGATGCAAGGTGCTGTTTAAGAGGTTCTCGCTGTTGAAGATAAGGAACTTGTTTTTGGGTAATTCGACCAGATTTAAGCTGTTTTTCGATTTGTTTTTTGATTGTTGAAAAGTCAAGTGGAGAAGAAGCTTTTTGTGTAGCAGAAGTTTTTTTCTTGATTTTGCTCTTCATAGGGTTTTACAAGGTAATCTCCTTTAAGTAGTTTTCTGTAAGCGAATCCAGCAGAACGAAGAACAACCAATCAGCTAAACAGGCTATTTTCAAGGAATGATTCATGCACGCCAGTTAAATAAAACCACATGCTCAAAAGAATAAACAAGATCGAGGTATGAATTGCCATTGGGGTATTAACGTCAGGAATTAAATAATAAAGAAGCGGGATGTTAAGAATGTACCCTAATAATGCGGTCGCTGCAATAATAAATATTGTTTTGCTTCCAAAAGAAAGCAAGAATTTCCATGAATGTGGTTTCAGAAGGATAACAAGAGCAAGAAGTGAGATAATAATAAAATTAAACATTGTGGGAACAGAGGGAAGTCCTGGTTGAGTAGTATGTAGTGAACCGCTCTCTTCTTGAATAAAAAGAGTTTCTACTCCTGAAGAAACGCCAAAGAGTGTGGAAACAAAAAGCGTTCCCATAAAAAACAAAATAACTGCAGCAGAAAGAAGCAGAAGAGATGAGGAAACACGTCGCTTCTTCTCCTGAGCGTTTGCGAAGAAGTAAAGAATAACAGCGGAAAAGAGAAAAGAGATTGCAGTAGAAAATTTCATGGAAACCCAGACAGGCAGAATACTTTTAAGAAGAGAGATGTCATAAATCCACCCTATCATCACAACAATTGCGACAAGAAAGACAATTATTGCGAAAATTTTTGAAATAGTGTAACGTTCAGTTCCGAAACGCGTTTTCTTTTTGGGAATTTTTTTGGGAGCCATAACAATAACCTGATAGACACAAAGCTATACCAAAAAGAAAGAAGCATAATATATAATGTTATAGCACTAAGAGAGAGTAGTTAAATAAAATCTAAGGAAAGAAGAAGAGTCTAAAAAGGAAGATATTTATAGATAAACGACCAAAAAAGAAAACAAGGGGTGCTTTATGCGTTTTTTATTGAAGTATAAACTTATTCTCTTAGTTTTAGTTCCAATAGCGCTCTTAATGATAACACAAATTTATCATTACATTCAGATGAGCGAGGAAAAAGACGAGTTGATGGAAGGAATAATCATCCCACATAGAACATTCCTGGAAAAGAGTGTAAATATTCAATCCTTAACAACAGAAATAGCGCATCTAATAGATGAAGCGATATTATACGCGAGAGATGGAGATAAAGAAAAAATGATTCTTGTGATTGAAGAGCTTCAAGAACATACAATCAAACGGAACGCGGACATGGAAGAGCTTCAAAGACTCGTGGAGCAATATGATTCAGAAGAAGGGAAAGCGACATTTGCGGCTGTTGAAGAATCTATGGAACAGATTGATACGCTCAATCAGGAAATAATAACAAAACTCATGACAAGCGGGGAAACAGAAAAAACAGCAGGAGAGATCATGAGGAATGAGTTTATAGAAGTAGCTGCTTTGGAAGATATTATTATAGAAGATATGCATGTATTTAATGAGCAGGTATTTAGAGAGATAGACTATGCGACGCTTGCGCTGAATACATTTGAACAGAGTTATACAGCGTATCTCATCAACACTTCTATTATTGGAATAATCGCGCTCATTATTGTACTTATTGTCCTCTACTTTCAAATAATTGTGCCATTAAACGAGTTGACAATAGCAATACAGGAAATTTCTACGGGAAATTATAAGATAAAGATAAACAAAAAAAAGCGTTCTGATGAGCTTGGAATACTTGCGCAAGCGATTGAAGAATTATTATATTATCTTCAAGTGTCTATCCAGACAACATTGCACCACCAATTGAGGGGGAAGAAGAAATGAGCCCGTCAAAAAATGGAAAGGCGCACCTCGTTCTCCTTTCGCCGAAAACACATATGAAACAACGATTGGATATTTTAAGAAAGATGGAAAAAGGAAGAAATATAATTTATGTTACCATCACCAATTCCTGTGACAAACTTACTCCATTAATAACAGAGCAAGGCATTATAAAAGGTCATCTTTTTTTTGTAGGATGCGGAAAGCCGCATAGTGATAGCCTACATCTAAACTGCATTCACTGCCCAAGTCCAAACGCGCTCCTTTCTCTGTCTATATTAATTATAGAAACAGTAAAAAGAATTCCAGGAAGAAAACTGCTTGTTTTTGATTCAATTAGTAATCTCTTTGCGTATCATGATCCTAATACGGTTATGAAGTTCATAAGTTTCATCATTAAACAACTGCATGAGATGAAGGTGGGTTCATTATTCTTTATGTTAGAATCAGACATGAAAACAAGCGAAAACAAACGAATTATGCTTCTTGCTGATGACGTGAAAGAATAAAGATCTCTTTCCAACAGCAATACATATAAATAAACCCTATTCTTTTCCTCTAGCTATTCTTGCGGGGGTAGCAAAGCCTGGTCAAATGCGCAGGACTTAAGTGAGGCAACGCAGTGATGCGATTTCGTCTTTATTTTACTCTAAGACATCCTGTCTCTTAGTGGGTTCGTGGGTTCGAATCCCTCCCCCCGCACTATTTTTTCTATTGGTACGGGATTCGAACGCACACAAAAATCTATGGATTTTTGGTGCCACGCTCGAGCAAAGCTCTCGGTGGAATCCCTCCCCCCGCACTTTTTCTCCAAAATATTTATATATGAGTATTCATATATATGATGAAATATGATTGTCATCTTAACAGAACACGCAAAAATAAGGATGGCACAAAAAGCAATAAATGTGGAGCAAATAAAACGAGCGATTCAGCAAGGTGCAAAGATAAAACAGACAGATGGATTACTTGCAATCTATGCGGACATTGAAGTTGCGTATAAAATTCGTGGTGAGAAATACATTATTAAAACAGTAAAAGTGCGGTGAACAAAAATGGAAAAGTGTTATATTTGCGAAAAAGGACTTTTAGAGAAAAAGAAAATTGATTTCAAGCTTTATGGAGAACTCATTGGAAAATTTGAAGCAGATGTTTGTTCAATATGCGGAGAAAAATTCTTTGATGAAGAAACGTCAGAGAAGATTGATGCTGCAACAAAGGCAAAAGGACTTTGGGGACTTGAAGCGGAAACAACTATTGGACAATCAGGAGATTCTTTAATGGTTAGAATAAATAAACAACTTGCGGATTTTCTTAAACTAAGGAAAGGAGAAAAAATCAAGATTAGGCCAGAGACAAAAAATAAGATAGTTATAGAAGTATGATCAGGTGACCACAAAAACAAGATACTGTAGTCACCCGTACCCACCTTTCAACAGAAAACTATATAAATGTAGTCACCCATTATATATATATGAACCTCGAAATAAGAAAGCAGGGAAAAAGAAAGAAATATTACCTTGCGCACTCATTTCGAGAAGGAGATAAGATCAGAAAGATCAGAAGATACCTTGGCGCTGATTTATCTGAGAAAAACATTGAAACCCTCAAAAAACGGGCGGAAATCCTCATTCTCCAGCAGGCAGAAGCGTACAAGAGTATCAGCGATCCTTTAAAGCAGATACTCAGCCAAAGAGAACTCCATCTTCTCAAGAATTTGGAAGCAAAAGGTCATATCAGGATCAGGCATCTTTCAGAACAAGAGTGGGAAAAGTTCACTGAACTCTTCACATATAACACAAACGCAATTGAAGGGTCAGAAGTAACGCAAAAAGAAGTCAAAGAGATTTTAGAAGAGAACAAGTGGCCAAAAGAAGCACAGAAGCAAGACATTTCAGAAACCTATGGTGTCGCAGAAGCAGTGCGGCATATTCGAACAGCAAAAGAGCAACTTTCCCTCTCTATGATAAAGAAGTTGCATGGCATCGTCTTCCAGAATTCAAAGGAATTTGCAGGCAAATTCCGGGCAAAAGGAATTGAAGTCGTGATTCGAGATAAGATTGGAACAATCATTCACACAGGCGCCCCTTCGAATAGTGTGGAGGGACTGCTTCGGGAACTCGTCATCTGGTATAATGAGAATAGAAAAAAATATCCACCATTACTCCTTGCCGCAGTGGTCCACAATCAATTTGAAAACATTCACCCTTTTCAAGATGGAAATGGCAGAGTGGGAAGGTTATTGTTGAACAACATCCTGCTCAAACACAAACTCCCTCCGGTAAATATTGGATTGAATAACAGAGCAAGATATTACGCAGCGTTGCAAGATTATGAAAAGAGAGGAAATATCCGCCCAACAATTGATCTGATTCTCAAAGAATATAGCGCATTAAAGAAAGACATAGGTGCCTACAAAAATGCAAAAATGTAGTCACCTCTTTTAGTAAGCGCGATTAATTCTTGCTAATTGTCGCACTTACTAGAATAGTTGACGCGAATATTGAAAGCAATAATTTGTCGCGTCAACTACTTCGAAGTATTGCCACTTACAGGGAGTAAATGGAGTAACCTTTAAAAACACTCCTCTATTTCTCAGGAACATGAAGCCAATTTTAAAGAAATTATTCAAAGGAATCGCGGCAGTTGCAATTCCATACGCTGCGCTCTGGACAGCTGCAACGGTATATGCACAGTCCCTTCCAAAGCCAGAAACAGACAAACTTGCTATTCTTATCGCGCAACCAGTACAATGGTTTGATTATGCGCAATATTTTCCAGGCGCTAAAGACATTTATGTACATAGAGTTGAACAGGCGTTTGGAAAAAGAGCAGAAGTCTATGATCTTGCAACAAAACAAGACCTGGAAACAGTGTTACGTGACGCAGCAATAAGTGATATGGTTATCGCGGGCCATGGAAGTTGGGGATCTTGGGTATTATCTGCAGCAACAGAAGAGAGAAAGAGCAAAAGAGACAGCGAAGTCCGATTTATTTATCTCCCAAAAGGTGCGCAGAAAAAGAAAGGGCTCTTTGTCAGGCATACTTGTGGGTTAGATAGAGATATAGGATTGCAAACTCTTGTTGATAAGGATGTTGCAAAAGCATATTTGGTCGAATTGAAAGAAGCAACACATGGAAAAGTTAAGAACTTTACAGGATATAATGAACAACATATGCGTGTGATTGTGTATGAAGGAATGCCACTTGATAAAGAAGAAGAAAAAAGAGTAGATCTTATTATAAAAAAATATTTTGAAAATGAGTTGGCAAAAACAGAGGTTCGTTGGTCTATGGATACGCCTCAACTAGGAGAAGGGATTGTTGAACGCCGAGAAGATGTTCGAGGTTGGCAATCTGTGACAAACCCACTTCTGTTTTTATGGGATCCAATTCCAAAATATGTTGATTATGTTGAAGATTATAAAGTAACAAAGCGAGACAAAGTTCTTGCTGCAAAAGAATATCGCATTATCAGTGAAATGGAATATGATATAGAAGCGGAAGTTGCTATCTATAGCGGAAAGAATAAGAAAATTCTTGAGCATGCTATAGATGAGATAAAACAGAAATACAAAGAACGTCAAGAGGATGAACAGAGTTGGAATGAATCCAATGAATGTACACCTACAAAAGAAGAGCGTATCGCCCTAATAAAGAATCTCCTTAGAGAAGCAACTCGAGAAGAGGAAGAACTTGCAGAAATGTATTATGCACAAGAATATGAAGCACGAGGAGAATGTCCTCCTCCAACAATGATCAATTTTAATGGAGAACTAAGAGAAATCAAGAATTTACCACACAATGTTTGGTCAAGCACAATCCTTAATTTCAATTACGAAAACTGGGGTATGGAATATGATAGAAAAGAATCCATGGAAGCATTCTTAGAACAATGTCTTCCTGCTCCTGCAACAGGCCATTGGATAGCAAGACCTGAACTTTATAATTATTAATATAGACTCTAACAAATTTCCTAATAGAAATATGCAGAGGAATAGAGGTGCCTACAAAAACGCAAAAATGTAGTCACCCACTTAATAAGCATCTTTAACAAAGTATAAATACTTCAAACATATACTCTAAACAATGAAATACAAAATAGTACTACTTCTTTGTCTTCTCCTAATAAGTAGTTGTGGTCAGACGACAGAAAAAGTGACTTCTGACTTTGAAAGCGCAGAGGAAGCGACAGGAATCGAGATACTGCAGGATAGTACGGAGAGTGAAGCAGAAGAAGCGGATGATACGACGAATATCCAAGAAGAGATTAATAAAAAATTCAATAATTATAATCTTCAATTCAATCCAAGAATTCTCTTAAACTGGTATGTCATAACAAACACGACTCAAGAAACAATGAAAGAAGAGAGAGAAGAAATCAAAGCATTAGTAACAGAAGGATTGGAACAGGATGCGTTAGGAGAAGAAAGCTACGTCATTGATTCTTGTTTAAAAGAAATGGAAACATATGAAGCATACATCGCCCTTGTTGCAGAAGAATACGACCTTTCCGAGGAACTAAATGGAAGAGAAGTAACACTTTGGAACTATGTTGCAGCATATGAATTCAATGACTCGCATGCAATGCTAGTAAAAGTACGAGAAACACTCCAGAATATCATTGAAAATTTAAAAGAACGCAAGAAAATGAACATAGAAGAACTTCCAAATGAGTACATTGAAGCATGGCAAGCATACTACGATGGATACGAAGAGTATGATGAGTTTATTGAATTGTGGCATGATAAAAGCTATACTTTAGCAGATGAAATGTATGAAGATATTTCTAAAGCGTTTGGTGACGCAAATATGGTGCGAGAGCAACGTCCAATGTCTCAAATGGTCAACAGTGTTGAGCTTTGGTATGGACAGAATATTGGGATTTGTCTTGAATAAGAAAAGCAAACACTATATTTTATTCCAGAAACAACAACCCAACCATAACCAAGATCCCAAGAATCATCGCAGACAAATGCCAGACTGATTCTTTCAGAGAACCTTCTTTCTGCAGTTCAGGAATCAAATTAGAACCTGCGATGTAAATAAACGCGCCTGCGGAAAACGGAAGAATAAAAGGAACAAACGCATCAGACCTTGCGCCAAGGACTAAACCAACAATCGCGCCAAGAATCGCGGTGGTTGCGGAAAGAAAATTATAGAACAACGCTTTCGCTCTCGAAAAACCAGAGTACAATAAGATCCCAAAATCCGCGATTTCCTGCGGAATCTCGTGGAAAATAACAGCGACAGTTGTCGCGATCCCTACAGGAATGCTCACAAAATAACTTGCTGCGATAATTAATCCATCAATAAAATTGTGGAGCGCGTCTCCTGCGAGATTCAAAACACCGATGTGATGACCATGTCCAACGTGTTTCTCTGTTGCAGGTAACCCATGGCAGTGATTCCAATGCACAAAGCGCTCAAGAATGAAGAAGACAATAATGCCAAGAAGAACAAATAAAGAGACTGAAGGAGTAAACCCCTTTCCTTGAACAGCTTCAGGCAAGAGATGAAGAATGGCGTCTCCAAATAATGTTCCTGCGGAAAGTCCAACTAAAATAAGTAAGAATGTTCGTTCTGTTTTTTTACGAAGTAAGAGAGAAAAAACTCCGAGAAGTGAAACAAGAGAAACGATGATGACGCTTGTTATTGTATAGAATAATTCGTATGCCATGACACAAAGACAGAGAAGAAGGTTTATATAACTTACTAAACATTAGACCTGATACTGCAATACAATATCTCGTGGAATACCTTTCTCATTAACTCTGTCAATTAATGTTGTCTTTTGTGCCATAAGAGAAGAACCATCCCTAAGAGCGTATTTTTCTATGTATTCATTTGCTTTTACGCGATTGCCTGTTTGCATGATTTCAAGATGGAACGCGTACAAATCTGCAACAGCATCTTTGAATTTACTATAATCCCTAATACGAACATCTTCTCCAACTTCAACTCCGCCGTTTTGAACAAGATAATTCAAACGCCATTCCGCAGATCTGCGATACGGACTCGTTGGACCAAAACGCATGTGTCTAAAGACATCTGCAAAATACGTGTCATACAAAAATTCTTCAAGAGCGCGAGCATCCAATGTTTCAAAGCCACCAGCTGAAAGTTCTCTGAATGAGTAGACACGTCCAATTTCAGCTAACCCTTCATCAACATCACTAAAAATTTCTCCAAGCGCGTCTTTAAGTGCTAACTGATCCATTTGTTTCCCAATAAAATGGCGTTGCTCATGAGACAAAATACCCACAGAAAAAGCCATTGCCAAATAACGATCAAAGTTATCACCGTATGCGGCAACTTTTTCTGCTGGAAGAATGGTTCTCGCAATAGGACTAAGAATTGCTTCTGCTTTTGCAGCAATCACATTACGCCATGCAACAATAACAACTCCTTCTTCATCATTCACTTTATTATCTTCTGAACGATAGGTTGCGGCAAGTGCTTGTCCTCCAATGAGATCGTGCCCCGATCTATAAACACAATCATGCATAAGCACAGGAACAAAGGGAACTTCTGCGCGAATCGCGGGAGTATAAGGAATACTTTGTTCAAGCGCTGCAGTATCAAGGAATTTTGCAACAAACGGAGCAAGAGCACGACATTCCTCTGTTTCAATGCTCAGCGTTCCAGCCATTGCCATCTTCATAGTAAAAGGATCATCATAGGTGGATTCAAAAGAAAGCCCGAAGAAGAATGGAGCAGGTTCCTCAACTTTATACGCGCGAACACGAGCGCGATCTGTTGGTGAATAAACCAATTCTGAATCGAGTGTACTGTTTGCTCTATTTTGTGCACGAAGAAATTCAGTGAAAGAACGAAGACCATGAGCAGGTGTGTGATCCAAACGAACTTCAAGCTCTTGAAACTTTTGGATTGCATCATCAACAAAACCATGCATCAGGCCAAGTTCTATTCCATACATTTCTGTAAACGGAATTGCGACAAGATTTCCATTATCCATATCAACAACAGTATAATGTGATTTTAATGCAGGATCTACGCGAATGCGAGCAAGAAGCATGCTTTGTTCAGAGCAGTTTATTGCAGTAAGATAAAATCCTCTGGATTCTGGGAGTGTTGCATCAACAGTCGGATCAAATAAGCGTGCTTCAAGTGTCGGAAGATGAAGTGCTCCTCCAGAAACTTCTGCATCAACAAGATGTGATCCTGAGGAAACAAGCAAAGCATATCCTGAACGAAGATCTTCTCGAGTAAAGTCAGGTTCAAGTTTTTCTCTACTGTAATGATCGTATCGTCCACCAGCTCTTTTTGTTGCATCAAGAAAACGACTGAATTGTGGCGCACCAAGACGTTGCATTTCTTCAAGTATGGTCACTATCTCAAAACTACTCGGATCATACTGGCCGCAAAAAATAGTATCACCTATCTCCATTGCTGTTTGAAGAAGACCTAATGCAGCAACAAATATTTCTTCATGTCCTGGCACATAGCGTCTCGCTTCTGCTGCAATCAATGCTTTTGTTGGAACATCAACAGCATGATATTGTCTTAACGCTTGCTCAACTGTCTTCATAGCTGAGTGAATTCAGAATCTCTATAAAAAGCTAACGAAAACATTAATATACCTCAGAACAAATAAAACAATCATGCCAAAGAAAAAGAAGCAAACAGATTACACAGAAAAATTCCTCTTCGCGCTGTCCTATTTTCTTCGCCTTATAATAGTCATCGAAGCAGTTACTGCTGCGTGGAATAGAAATTTGGAAATCCTCTTTATTGCGGTGGGAATTCTTATTTTAACATTTATTCCTGCGTTGATTGCAAGAAATTACAAACTAAATATCCCTATCGAATTTGAAGCGCTTGTTGTTTTGTTCATCTCACTTTCGTTATTCTTTGGAGAAGTACACCAGTTCTACGCAAAATTTTGGTGGTGGGATATATTCCTCCACAGTCTTTCAGGACTGCTCTTGGGATTTGCCGGTTTTCTCGCGTTGTACATTATGTATACAGAGCATAAAATTAAAACTTCACCAAGACTTGCAATGTTTTTCTCCTTTTGTGTTGCGGTCGCGATTGGAGCACTATGGGAAATAGTGGAATTCATCTTAGATGGTTCATTAGGATGGAATATGCAAAGCTCTGGATTAGTGGATACGATGTGGGATTTAATTGTTGATAGTGTTGGTGCAGTGATTATCTCGCTGAGTGGGTATTTTTACTTGAAAAGAAAAAATCAAGTTCCATTCTTCGAACGCTGGATAAAAAAGTTTATGGAAAAAAATCCGCATTTGTTTAGAAAAAGAAAGCGCTAAACTAATGCAGGCTGCGCAGCGCGTAAACCCGTTTCAGAGAGTCCTTTAAGGTAAAATGTGGGATCGCTGTGAAAACGCTGTCCTAGTTCTCTAAATGCGAATGCGGCACGAAGCATCATGACGCGATCATCGTCAAGGGATTTTATGTATGAAGAATCTCCGCGAACACTCGTGTCAAAAAAACGACTCAAGAGACCATCAAACGGATGCGTGCCAACAGGAGTGACTCCTTCATATCCTCCTCGTTTTTTATAATCAAGATGTTCTTTATAGACTTGATATGCAAGCGCAGGGGTAAGTTGTCCTGGAAGACCGCCGCAATGATACGTGCATAAGTGATTGATAACTTCCTGCGCAGTATCTGCAATAACTTCAGAGAGAGGAATCGCCGTGATCACTGGATCACGAACATTCTTGCGGTGAAGCGACCATAAACGTTCTGCCTGCCGAACAGTGGTTGCCTTGTATAATGTTTTCATCCAGTGAGAACCTTTGAGTTCTTCTTTTGCCGTGTCTGGATGATGTTCTGGTCTGCCGAGATATGCTGTGTTATGAATAAGATGCTGCAGTTGTGATTTATCTTTACTTTCAAATGCAGCAATAATGACCTCATCAGTGATTTCATCATTGCGAAGCAGCGCAGCTTCAGGGGAACAAAGATCCATTGGATTTGCTGTTGCGTCTGCGTATTTGACGCGCATGCAGCGAAGTTGATTGGGTTGTGAAAGACGCGGATGTGCGGGAGCAAAAATTCCACCAACATATTCGTAATAAAACTGTCCATCTCGTTTTGTGAGAGACGTTGTTTGCGAAGAAGTGGCATCGCGTATATTTCTCGCTTTCTGCTGCGTATACCCTAAGTCGCGAAGTGCTGTATAACGCACGCTTTGTACATCAGAAAGAAGAGTAGTAATAAGATTTTCTTCTGTCTGTTCATTTCCATTTCTTCGCGCAATTTTCAGAAGCTCTTCAGGGATATCATGGTCAAAAGCAGCAAGGAATGTTTGAAGATCAGTGCATCCTGCGCTGAGAAGAATGTGAAAAAGAAGCATAGGATGCCGAAAATAAGGACCACCTATTTTTCTGGAAGGAACTGGCTTGTAAAATTGTATGGCGTCATATATGGAACGAACAAGCGTATCCTTGAAAAGTTGATCAAAAGCGTCAGGAGCAGGAGAATAATCATCAACAACACTATCAACATACGCAGCGAGTTCTCCAGCAATAACTGAAAAAGGTTCTTCTTCCACAGTGCGAATAAGGTCTTCAAGATCAGTCTGAAGACTACATTGATCTTCCAGAAAAAGGCGTCGCTGAAGCGCACGTTGGTCTGGATCTCCAATAATGCCTGCTGTGAATCTGTCAAACATAAAGGAAGAGAACAATATTCAATTTATAAAACTTAATCCCTTTTCTGTGACAAAGAAGTAATACAAATCTCCAGCACAGCCTCAGGATTTTTCATCTTGTCCACAATTCTGCGATCAATATCCTTCGCCACTTTATCAGCCTTGATTGCGAATGTCCGATGATCCACAAAATCAGTGCGGCGAATCACCATTTCATGGGGATCTTGAAATAAAGGATTATATTCCGCAATGATTTCATCAGAAATGCCATCAATTTCCATGGTAATCTTCAGTTTGCCCTGCAAATGGCTGTCGCGAATTTTTTCGATAGAATAATCAGCAGAAACAGCGAGAATGCAATCCCCGCGAAGCGTTAATTCTTTGTCGTGGGTAAATTCCACTGTATTTCTATGGAGGGAAAGCACATTCTTGTGTCCGCGGGCAGTGAATTGTATCATAAAAAGAATGTAATGCTATTTTGTTTTAAATGTTTGCACGAAGTAGACGAACAAATACTAAAATTAGAAAGAAATGAAATCAAACCCAGTCTTCAGCAGATCCAGTTTCTGTCACTGTTGAACCATCTGAAAGGGTCATGGTCACAGTAAAAGCAAGCTGTGTATTCTGGTCTTCGTAATCTCCAAGTGCGTCACATGCAATAAGCACGTCATAAACGCCATCGTCGTCAGAAGTGATGTCATCTGCTTCGCTGCTGCAATAAACTTCTTCATCAGGCAATTCAAGAATAATACTGTCAAGAGAAGTGACATCTGAAGAAGTAGTCTCAAACTGCATAACAACAGTATCTGTCGTTAAACTGATTGCAGTACAGTCAATGTAATCAGTAGTATCTGCGTCACAGAAATTAAGAACAATTTCTCCTTGTTCGAGTGTTGCTGTGCACGACGCAATAAAAAATAATAAACAAGCGATCAGTATCGAATAGTATTTCATAAGTAAACCTCTTTGACTATTTTCTTGTATTTCCTGTATAAATACCTTTCTGTTTCCTATTTCGATGAGTGCAAACAAATTAAAAACATTTATAAACAAGCAGTTAATTCACAAAGCTATGGCTGACGAAAAAGAGTCAAAAAAACCAATTGTCAAGAAGAAAGCACCAATCTCTAAGAAAAAGAAAGCATGGTTTCAGATAGTTGCACCTGAAGTATTTGGAAGAGCAGTTATTGGAGAAACACTTGTTGAAGATGCAAAACAAACAATGGGCAAAACAATCGGATTAAGCCTCATGAGTCTTACAGGAGATATGAAAAAACAGCATATCACTGTCACATTCGCAGTAGACAATGTTGCAGAAGGCAAAGGCCAGACAAAAGCAGTTGCGTATGATATTGCTCCTGCGTCCATCAAACGCCTTGTTCGAAGAGGACGAGAACGTGTTGACGCATCCTTTATTTGCGAAACAAAAGACGGCGTAAAGCTTGCGATGAAACCATTCTTACTTACAGCGTATGAAACAAACAGATCAACATTAACTGCGTTGCGCAGATACGCAATTGCATTTATTGCAACGTATGTTTCACAGAACGATTATGATACTGTTTTCAAAGACGCAGTCACTGGAAAATTACAAGCAGGTGTCCGAGAAGCAGTTCGGCATGTGTATCCAATCAGAGCAAGCGAAATCCGCATGATGCACATCATGAAACCAACCGCGAAAGTCACTGCATTGCCGCATCCATCAATTAATGTGGAACAGATTATGCAAGGTTCTCAGAATAGAGCGCCACGACGTGCACCAGTTCGTTCTGAAGCACCACAGCAAGCTGCAGAAGCGCCAGCTGAATAAAATTTTCTTAGAATTTTTTTCTAGATTTTCAGAAGATATATATAAAGAAACCTTTACCTCTTTCTCACCAATGGATCAACCATTCACAAAACGTGCTGGAATATTTATGATAGTGTTGTTTCTGGTGTTGTTTTTTCTCACAACAGTAAAATATCCTTATCTTATCAATACACAGTATTTCCAAGATCGTTGGTACCCTTGCCTTGAGCGCTTTGGTTCAGGAACGCTTTATGAAAATGATTATCACTGTTCGCAGGGACCAGTGATTCTCGCTTCTCTTTACTTTATACAACAAAGTGCAGGAGACGCTATGTATTTTGTCGCTTTCTTTGTAGGTATTTTCTTGAGTATTTTTCTTTTTTGGATCCTCCAAATAATTATTTTTAAAGAAACTACAAAGAAACCACAGTGGCTAATGTTACTTATTTTTTCTGTTGTCTTATACTATCCTTTTTTTACTGTCTGGCTTGATATGCTTTTAAGCACATTTTTCCTTATTGCAGCGACATATGTACTCTACTATACTTCTCATCGTTACAAAGAAGCACTTGCCCTTATCATTCTCGTCTTAGCAATGTTGACAAAAATAACAAGCATACCTCCTGCTGTTGCAATCCTACTTCACTATTTGTATACAACATATCGAACACAATATCAAATGCTTATGAAGAAATTATTACATATGATTCTCTTTTTCTTAAGCGTAGGGGTAGTGCTTTTTCTGATATGGCCAAAATTTCCTTATTATTATTTTATTGCGCATTTTTATAACCCCAATCAAACCGTAACTGCTTCGTCATACACTGTTTTATCAGGATTATTTCACATTGTTGATATATATTATACCCTCTGTATATTCCTTGCGATTTGCATTCTATACGCGTTTATAAAACGAAAAGATGTTTACTCTTTAGCGGCATTATTTGCAATTTTTCCAATAACTCTTCTTTGGAATCAAGCTTCAGGCTCCCAAACAACGCTTCTTTATTATCTCGTTCCTTTTCTTACATTTGCAATAGTAAGCGGTTATTGTTTTTATTTTAATGCGAAAAAGGCAGCAAAAATAGTTACAGTCATTATTGCCCTCATTATTCTTGTTCCGTTTTTGTTTCAAGTGTATGAGGGAATTTCCCTGAAGTCCGCAAAACTTATTATTACCAATGCAGGAATGGAATATCTTTCAACAGAAGTAAATTCAATTCTCATTGAAGAAAAGCCAAATCCACAAAGTGTGCAAACGCTTTTTCCTGCACTCCGCCTTGAAGGAAAAGAAATTACAACTGTTGTCCCCGCACTCACCTTCTGGGATTACTTTTATAGTCCAAAACTGGTTTTGCTCGGTGTTTTTCCTGAGAATGAATTAACACTAAACGCAACTTATTATACGGATCATATCAATTCCGAGCAGTTTGATTTTTACTTGGAAAAAATATTACATAAAGATTTTGATGTCATTATTACTCATGATAATGGTTTTTTGAATATTAAGAATCTCATTAACAGTGCTGTGGACTATAACGCAAATTCTTATAAGTGCAGAGTGTATATTCCGTATGTTTATCATAATATTGATCTTCTCTCTGGATCTCATAGTGCTGTTTTCTTCTTTAAAGACAACGAATTATGTTATGGATTTGCCAAGAAAGTTCATGAATACTATCAAAAAAATTTTCAAAACATTTGTTCTACAAGCAGTGAATTAGCGGAGCAAGTAAGGAAAGTTCTCGCGAATAATGCAATGGAAATGCCTGCTTGTGAAGAAGAAGGAACACTCTCTCTTGAACGATATGATTATTTTGCAATTGTGAGTGTTTATCCATAATTACTATAAACAAATCATTTACGACCCCTTCTTATTGCTTGAACTGGGTCTAGTATATGCAACTTACTGCAATTATCGAACCCAGTTCAAGGCTTAAAAAATCCTTCAACGAATAAATACCCTGATGCTTGCTGTGACTAGGATTTTTTATTCCTTCCTCTTAATTCCACTTCCAATAATCGCTCAAGAACTTCTTTATCACCGTACACGTCTTTCACCGAAGCGAATACTTTTCTGCTCACTGTATGATGTTTACTTTCCAATGCTTCTTCAAGAACATGAAGATCAACTGCTTTGTCTTCAATTTTGTGAGAAAAGAAACTGAGTCCAAAATCAATGAAGTACACACTGCCAGAAACAAGAAGCAAGTTTGAGGTTGTCAGATCGCCATGAATAATGCCTGCGTCATGAATTAGTTTTATCTTCTTACCGATTTCTTTTCCAATCGCGACACAATCAGTTTGCTCAAGACAATCCGCAAGTTTCTTCCCAGGCAAATATTCAATTTTGATAATTTCCAAATCATCGGAGAAAAGAACTTTGGGAGTAAAACCTAGAGCTTTCAATTTCTCCAATACTTTCACTTCGCGCCGCGTTCGCGAACTTCGCAATCGAGAATCAATCTCAGGAATTCTGTATTTTTTCTGTGTTCTTTGTTTGAGAACGTGAAGAACTCCTTTGTTTTTATGCAGAGTAAGAACTGCTTCAGCGCCGATCGCAAGAACGTTCTTTGTTCGATGTTTGACAGGATTTTTCTTTTTTATTTTCGCAATCTTTTTTCTTGTCTTGACAATTTTTGTTATTTTTTTTGTTTTCTTTCGCATAACATCACGCACGCAGGGAAAATGTTTCAAGAGTAGTGTAGATTGGACCGCTTTTTCGAAGCTTGCTTTCTTTCAACACAATATTCCGACAAAGTATGGTTCCAAACAAATCATTCTTATGTTTTGCGATAAACTGTTGTATCTTTTCGCGAGTCTCAACATGTTTCATATCTTTAACGCGAGCAAGCGTCAGATGCGCGGTAAACGCTTCTTTTGGAAACAAAGGCGCAAGAAGCGTGTTGACCTCATCGCCCAATTGCTGGAGTTCAACGCTTTCGCAGCCAACCCACACAACACGAGGTCTCTTTTCTGTAGGAAAGCAGCCAATTCCACGAACAGAAAAAGAAAAAATAGGCAACGAAACACGAGAAAGCGCTTCTTGTATCTTCGAAAGGGTATCGTGCGAAACATAGCCAAGAAATTTCAGTGTCACATGAATATTTTCAAGAGCAACAGGCTTTACTCCCTGTATCTGTAATTCGGAAAGCAGTGGCGCTATTTTTTTCTGTATTGCAGAAGAAAGTTCAACTGCAACAAAGCAACGGATTTTCTTTGATTTTTTTTCTTCTTTTTCCATGGGATAAATTACTTTTTCTCAATAAAGACTTTAACAGGTTTTTTCTCCTCAACTTCTCGAATAATAAAAGTTAATTCATTAAAGCGAACTTTCATTCCTTCCTGCCATTCTTTCTTCTTTAGTGTTTCAAGGAACTGGTTGAGCGTGTTCATCTTTTCATCATAGGGAAGTCGAATATTAAAGAATGCGTTAATGTCTTCAATTTCTGTATCTCCATGCACAATAACCATATTCTTTTTGATACGCTTGATTAAAGTAGGGGAAATATCTTTTTCATCAAAGATGTCGCCAACAATCTCTTCAATAATGTCTTCCATAGTGACAAGTCCTTTCAGTTCCCGTTTTTTGTTGAGCACAATCGCGATATGCACGTGTCGTCCTTTCAATTCCTTAAACAAGCGTTTGATAGGATAATTCTCCTCAACAAAAAGGGGTTTTTTCGCGATCTCGCGTACTTTTGCCTCTTGCTTGTGCTCTGCAAGCGCCTGAAGCAAATCCTTAAGATACACAATGCCAACAATATTTTCTTTTGAGCCAGAATAGATAGGCGTTCTTGTGTGCTCGCGCTTGTTAATTTCGTGAACAGCAGTTTCAACAGTAAGATTTTCATCAAGAAAAAACATGCGCCGTTTTGGCGTCATGATATCTTTGACTGTGCTCTGCTTAAATTCAAGAACTCCTTCAATAAACTCTTTTTCTGTGTCGCCAAGTCGGTTTTCTCTGACACCGAGTTCAACAAGCGTCCGCAGTTCAGATTCAGAATAGAGTGGTGCCATTTTGTGACCGCCAAACATTTTGAGGAAAAGCTTCGTAAGCCATTCAAACATGACAACAAATGGATAAAGGACTTTGATTGCGATGATTCCAGGACGCGCAAGGAAGAGCGCAATGGTTTCTGCGTGGCTTGTTGCGAAATTCTTTGGAATAATTTCTCCAAACGTCAGCAAAATAAAAGTCATTGCTCCTGTCGCGATCCCAATCCCGCTTGATCCATACGCGTCTGTCGCAAGAACTGTCGCGAGCGCTGACGCGCCTGTATTGACAATATTATTTCCGATAAGAATGGCAATAATAAATTCTCGTGGTTTTTGTTTCAGCTTGAGAAGTTTTTGCGCACCTTTGACATTTTGTTTTGCCAGCGTCTCCACTTTGAGTCTGCTGACAGCCATGAACGATGTTTCTGCGCAGGAAAAAAACGCAGAACAGATGACGAGAACAATGAGGATAAGGATATCGATAAGCATGAATACTATCATACGCCCATGATATATAAAGATTGCGAGAACAAAAACATATAAACCATCTTTCTTTTTGATTTTACATGCAGAAAAACAAACAGGACGAAGAAGACCACATTCATGCAGCGATCCAGAATGACGTAGAAAACGATAGCACAGAAGAATCCAAACACTCTCGCGTCCTCAAGAGAGTGTTTCTTTTCATCATTGGTCTGTTTCTGGTCTATTTATCCTTAACCTATCTGGGCGTTGGTCCCTATATGTTGCAGATCTTCGAAGGACAAATCGTCAGCGCAGAAGTGAACGAAAACTTCACCCTCGCGATCGGAAACCAAACAAAAGTCATTTTCGAGAAAGAAGTGTATCATGAACTTCTCGCGTATTACGTTGCGCATCAACGCTATGAGTTTGCCACGTGCTTTTTTGGGAATATAACCGAAACGCGAGCAATGAATAATGAGACAACCACAGAAAAAACATACGTTCTCTCAGAGATGGAAATTCCGCATATGTATAGTCAATCTGTGCATAGAGTTGTTTCAACAGGGTGTCCTGCAAAAACACTCGTCTCACTGCATACCCATCCGTACAAACAGTGTTTATTTTCAGAACAAGACATACATTCTTTTTTCACATTCAGACAACGCGCGCCAAACGGACTCTACGCGTTGATGTGTGAAGAAGACCGATTTACATTCTACGGGTATTAAAATAAAGAGAGAAAAAAACAGAAGTCCTTAAATAAGAGAAAAGAAATAAGAAGACAGAAACATGAAATCACCCCTAAGAATAGGATTGGAAACAGAACTTTTTCTGATAAATAATAAAGGAAAAATCGCCAATGATGCAGATCTTGTGTTAAAAGAGCTTCACAAAAAACAGAGCATGAGAGAGCACATCGTGCAAGAGTGCGCGCAAGATATGATAGAGATTAAAGCCCCTCCGCATTCCTTTGTCACAAAAACAGCGCTTCTTCTTCTGCAAAATATGGAAAAGGTTCAGGAAACAGTGGAAAAGCATCATCTTTCGTTACTCCCACTCGCGACATATCCTGGAAAAATGACACCGCTCATGCGAACAGATAAAAAATATAAAATAAAAAGCGAGATTTTTGGAGAAAAAAGATTTTTAATCGCGGGAAGATGTGTAGGGTTCCATTGTCATTATGAACTTCCGTTTAACCTTCCTTTGGTCAAAAACATTTCGCTCCTTCAATTCCTTGATCTCAAGCACGAGCATGCGTTGGTCAACGGTTACAACACAATGATTGCCATGGATCCTGCGCTCACGACATTTATGCAATCTTCTCCATTTTATCAGGGAAAGCACCTTGCGAAAGATTCCAGAATGTTAATGTATAGAGGAAGCCCCGCGCTCAAATGTGCGCAATCACTGTATCATCATTATGAAGAGTTCGGAAAATTACCTGGCTATAAGCATTCTATTTTTGAAGTCATTGATATGATTGAAGAAAAATATCATGATTGGAAAAAAAATATCTTAGAAGTAGGCATGAACATTAAAACACTCTCTCATTACGGATCATTTTTAGACACTGCCTGGAATCCTGTAAAAATAAATAAGTTAGGAACATTGGAACAGCGGGGTATGGATATGAATTATCCTGCGCATTTTATCGCAGCTGCTGCGTTGATAAAAGCAACAGTAAAAAGAGTTTCTGATGAGAATTTAGAGATTGTTCCAAGCGACGTAGGAATAAAAAAACCATTCAGAGTGGAAGACGAGAAACTATTTGTCCCACCAGAACGTTTTATCCACAAAACATTGCAGGTGCATTCAGCGTATGAAGGAATCGAAAACAAATATATGCAGACTTATTGTAAAGCAGTGCTCAAATTCGCAAAAAAAGACATGAAAGGGAAAAATAGACGCATCTTAAGACCATTCGCAAAAATGCTTGCT
The DNA here is from genome assembly GCA_964385055.1 of uncultured Methanosarcinales archaeon. Lineage (GTDB taxonomy): Archaea > Nanobdellota > Nanobdellia > Woesearchaeales > DSVV01 > JACRPI01. The sequence goes on along the minus strand of CAYLMH010000002.1, from coordinate 15,599 downwards.
GAACAAAAAACACTTTCTGATGAGATTCTTTTGTACGCAAAGAAGAAAGGCTGGGAGAAAGGAACAGAACTGCAGCAAAAGACAGCAGAAGAAATCGCAGTGCATTACGCAGAACGACTAAAAAAAGAAATTCCTGTTTCTCTGAAACAGATTGTGTAAGAACAGAACTTCTAAAAAGACCTAAGAAAAACCACTCTAGAGTGAAGAACAGCATACTCGAGAACTTCAAAGTCCCCAAACCAGTATACATTTTCGTAACATTTATATACATCTTTGTACATAAATATAGCTAAGAGGTTGTGTAACTCAGCAACTTCGTCATGGTGATACAGGCTCTCTGTTGGATCAATGAAAGTTCTCAATTCTCATTGACCCCACCCCCCCCAAACAACCCAGCAGGGAGCCGGTAATCCTTTTTTTCTGAAGAAAGATAGTCCAAATTTATGAGAAGAAATGTTTTCAAATGAACATTGTGGTTTACAATATTCTCCAACAAAAAACAACATGGCGCAAACTGAGTGCAGAGGGAAAATCCATACGAAGTGTGGATTTTACCTTTGCGAATAGGGCATTTTTCGAAGAAAAATGACCGTGTTTGCTGCCTTTGTTGTTGTTTTTTGTTAAAAAGCAAAACTAAAACAAAGTCTTCTTGTTTCAAAAGTTTTATATAGTTCTACCACAATATAAATAGAGATTTAAGGAGTTGGGGGACTGAATAGACTACATCCTAACTAAACGTGAAACTATGGAACAAATGCAAAGAGAAGCAAGTATTAGAGAAGAAAAAGTATTAGTCTTAGATTTCCTGCCAAACGGCTATCCGTTAGATCCACGACCAACACATAAGAAGACAGCGATAGTGCAAGCAGTAGGAAAAGATCACTTTACCTTATTAGAACTTGTTCCAAAAAAAGGAACCACATTAAAACTCATGCAAGAATTATATATTGGACCAGACAAACGAGATGAGATCCAGCATATTGTCGGAAGACTTCCAATGCACAAGCTCACAGGAACAGCAAAACAAGAACTCGAGTTTGTCATCAAGGAAATTGTCCATACCAATCAAACAAAGTTCATTGAATTTTTCAATAAAGCGCAGCCCCTTTCCACAAGAATGCATCAGCTTGAGCTTTTGCCAGGACTTGGAAAGAAGCACATGTGGGAAATTATTGAAGCGCGAGAAGAAAAACCGTTTGAGAATTTCGCGGACATTAAAACGCGAGTCAAACTCATGCCAGATCCAGAAAAAACAGTCGTGAAGAGAATTGTTTCTGAATTAGAAGGCAATGAAAAGTATCATATTTTTGTAGATAGATAACTTCTCAGAAGACAAAATAAATTTCTATTGTTTAATTCACTTGGAAGAAAGATCTCCATTAATTGGTCTACCATATTCTGCGACAAATCGTTCTGCAACAGGTCTCCATGTAGGATCGACAACATAAATACGAAGAGGAGTCTCAGTCTTTACTTCAAGAATGTCACTGGTAAACCGAGCAGAAGCAAGATGCTCTGCAAGAGTGTCAACGAGCTGTCCAACATCTCGATCTTCAGAAGGATGACGTAAGACGTGACGAGATGCATGAGGAGTAAGATAAAGACCAACACCAAAATGAGGACTCTCACTTGTTCCCAGAGCTGGAGCTAAAATGAGATGAGGATAATGTGGCGCTTCTGGATATTCATCAATCAGCGTAAATCCATGTGCAAAAAGACAAGGAGTATCAGCTTCTGGTTCGAATGCGTCCCATGCATTAATAACTGGCGGAGCTCTACGAGCACTATATAATCGCTTATCTTTACTCATTTTCTCTATTCTTCCATAACCCTTTTTAAGTTTTATGGAAGATCTTACTTCATCACACCAATAACCATAAGAATCATTTACTTAAACCTTCTCAAATAACTCTCCACAATCTCTTCCATCCAGCCTTTTGCCGCAAGAATTTTCTTAATTTCTTCATTGTTCTTTCCTTGACTAAAACTGTGGCGGATAAAACTCTCCAATTTTTCATACCCTTCTTCAGGACTTGGAACATCATGAATGATAATTTCCTTGGCTTTTTCAAAAATACTGGCAACTTTCTCCTGCGTCGTACTGTTCTTCGTCATACTTTGGATAGATTTTTTGATCGCTGATGCTTTCTGCTGTTTCATAATAAAGTAGCGCAAACTTACTCCCGCAACACCAAGCCCGCCTAAAATAAGAAGGAATCCAACCCATTTTCGTGAACTATGTTCTTCTTCTCCTGTTATAACCACTGTTGTTTCTTCTGTTGCATTTACTTCTGTCGTATTTATTTCTTCAGAAATTTCTTCAGTGGTGTTAGAAAGAGTTTCATTGGAAACTGTTTCATTGATCTCTTCTTCCACTTCTAGTTCTTGATATACAGGAATTGTTTCAGAAAGAGATTTGATGTAATCAATATCATTAACAGTATACTGCAACTGAATGTCAAGCGTTACTTCTTCATCAGTAAACGCAGCAACAGGAATGCTCCAAGACGTACTATACGGTTCTTGCGTCGCGAAAAGCTCGTCAATTGCGTCTGTGGTCAAAGAGACTGTCTTTTTGTAATCTGGATCAGCAGTATGAACAACTGCAAGTCTTGTTGGTTTATCTGCCATGGTCGTCAGAAGCGATAAAACAAGCGTCATGTTGGTGTTTTCTTCATCATACCCATCAACAGTATAAGAAAGACCGTATGGCGCAGTAAACGTCGCGGCGTTAATCGAAATAGTTTCTGATTCTTCAAATGTGCTTCCCCCGCCAAGATCGCCTTCCATGGTCACTTCATATTCTAATGCAGTATCAGAATACGGCGCAGTAAAATTTTGTTTTTTGATAAGTGTTTTTGTATTTTTAGGAAGAGAAGCAACATAATGAATAACAGAGAACAAATCAGAAGGATCTGACGTAAGAGTAATATCAACATTTGAATAACTGATTTCAGTATCGGAATTATTCACATAATAATAAACAATAATGGGTTCTCCTCCATCAAATGTTTCGCTGCTCAGCGTAATTATAGGGATAACGTCAGCAACATCAATACTAAAAGAAGTGCTTTCAGAAGTGGAATACGATTGCGCGTCTGAACCAGAATAAGTATAACTATAATCCGCTGATGCGTCCAATGTATGTGTTCCACCGCTTTCAGGAATAATGAAGACTGAAAAAGATTGATCTCCATAACTGCTTAAAGACCCTGTCCAATTATAGGTTCCATCTTCTTGTTCATCGAGTTGCGTATCAATATAAGAGGCGCTGACAGTAGAAGGAAGCGTCAAAACAAAAGAATCAACAGTAATTGCGCGGTCAAGATTATTAGAAAGCGTGACTGTGTATTCCATTTCAGTTCCAAGAGAAATTGCGTCTTCATCAGATGCGAGAGTAAAAGAGATCGCAAGAGGATCTGTGAGACTTATAGTCAAAGAATCAACCGTGTCTTCATATTCACCTGTGTCATCTTCATAAGTGAAAGTAACATCGTCAAAGGTGATGTCAGAGCCAGAAGAAGGATAAGCATCAATGACAATGGTATAAACAATAGTCGCGGATTCATCTTCATAGAGAACACCATTCCAATAAACATCAGCAGCTGTTGATTTCTGTGAAGAGGTAGAAGTTCCTTTAGTAATTTCTGGTGTTCCTTGAATATCAACAGTTGAAGGAAGATCCTCAGAATAAGTAACAGAGATAGAATCATCTCCTTCATTGGAAATCGTGACGGTAATTTCAACTTCGTCTCCCACATTTCCAGTTGATGCGCTCGCTTCTCTGCTCACGCTGACAGATGATTGTTCTTTTTCCACAGTAATTTCAAAAGTGACATCGCTTCCGTCCTGTGTAATGGAATCAAGCGTAAAAGTGTATGGTCCTTTTGTCGCAGTGCCGCCTTCTTCATCAATGAGAATGCTTCCATATTTGTTTGAACTAATGCGAACGCCAGTGTAATCCGCGTATTCATGCACAGTATACGTTTCATCATCAAGTTCAAAAGTATCATCTTCAAGAACACTATCTGAGAAAACTTCTTCAGCTTCTGCGAAGGCAGAAAAAGCAAGAAGTGCGAAGATGATGAAAGAAAAAACTGAAACAACAAAAAAACTATTTTTCATACCTTCATTCAGAGAAAAGAAGGATATAAACCTTTCGAAAGTGTGCACACAGAAAGAAAGACGTAACTCATTTTAATAAAAAAGAAGTCTAAACAAGATAATAATAACCCCATTCCTGCATTTACCGGAATGGGTCCCCCTGTCAATAAAGCAATAAGGCGATTAAAAGCTAACTGAACAACAACAAACACGAAAACACGCACAACCTTTTCATATTCGCCCAGCAAAACGCAAAATGTCAGGGGGACCCATGCAACGCGAAGCATTGCATGGGGTATTATGGATTATTTAACTCATAAAAAAAGATAACAAAATTCAAAAAAGGAAAGAATGAAAGAAAAAATGAGAAAAAAAGAAATAAAAAGACAACTATTTCCGCAAAACAACATCATCTATTCCAAATCGTACTTTCCCTGCAGCAGCGTATGTATCATTTGCAGAACGATAACCAATAGGACAAAGAACAGCAGTAGTTAGATGCATTTTTTCAAGTCCCAGTATTTTATCAAAAGCAGTTGCGTCAAAACCTTCCATAGGACAGGTGTCAATTCGTTTATGACTGCAAACAGTCAATAAATTACCAAGCGCAATGTAAACTTGCAATTTTGCCCACTCGATGAGTGCAGCGCGATCTTTGTGTGCAACAAAGCCAAGCATCATATCTTGATATCCTTTCAAGGATTCAGAAGGAATCTTTCGAGTTGATGCAAGCGTTTCCACATATTTCTTGACGTATGCCTCATTCACATCTGTTCGCGCGCAAAGAACAAGAAGATGAGAAGCGTCAACAACTTGCGATTGATTCCATGCGTGCTGTTGTAATTCTTTTCGTAGTGTTGCGTCAGTCACCACAAGAAACTTCCATGGCTGTAAGCCAAAAGAAGAAGCAGAGAGGCGAAGCGCTTCAAGGAGTTCCTGAAGATCCTGTTCAGAAACTTTTTTCGTTGCATCAAATTGTTTTGTCGCGTATCTCCAGCGGAGATCATTGAGAAGGGTGTTTGTCATAAGAAAATGGAACAATACTCCATTTATATAATTATCTTACAGTTCACCGCAAATCATTAAAAAGAGAAAGAATACCATGAAGATATGCTCTCCATCATCATTCCTGCACACAATGAAGAAAACTATGTTGCAGCATGCTTGCAGAGTATCAAACAACAATCATTTTCAGATTATGAAGTTATTGTTGTCTGCGATAGTTGCACAGATAAAACACCAACCATTGCAAAGAAATATACAAAAAAGATATTTGAAATAAAAAAGAAAAATGTCTCCACTGCACGAAATTATGGAGCAAATAAAGCAAAAGGAGATGTTCTTGTTTTCTTAGATGCGGATAGTACTATTGCACCAAATCTTCTTGCGGAGATACACAAAGCAATAAAAGAAGGATATAGTGGTGGTGTCACAAAAACAAGGTCACTGGAAAATTTGTGGAAAGCAAAAATACTGTGGAGTGTCGGCAATTTCTTCAGGCATTTTTTTCTTGCAGCATCAGGAATGCTGTTCTGCAAAGCAAATGTTTTCACAGGCTATGATGAATCGAGACATCTTGCAGAAGACACGGACCTCATCCTAAAACTAAAAAAGAAAGGAAGAATGAAATACATTACAACCAGTTATATCAAAACATCTTCACGAAGATTAGAAACAGAAGGATATTGCTGGACAATCTTCCGTCAATTTTCTGCGTTTTTCACAAAGACGAAGAAGGGATATTAGAGAAATACCATAAAAAATAAGAATTATTATTTCTTCCTTCTCTTCTGAACAACAAAGCCAATTCCTGCGCCAAGAACAAAATAAACAAAGACTAAGAGCGCACTCATGGCAAGAGAGACACCCATCTCCACACGATCAGCGCACGCAGCGACTGGACTCATTTCTAATTGAGCACAGCATCCAGAAACTCCTTCTGAGATCCATGGAACGCATTCTCTATTCTCCTCAACAGCAATTTCTTCAGCCATCCAGTATACACAATGCTGCTCAGTATATGGACAAAATTGGCTGGTCAAAGAAGAACCTTCAACAATAAAATGAGAAAGAATTGGAAATATATGCCCTGTTATTGTAGGAAGAATAAGTACCGCGTTTGATTCTTCTTGTTCAAAAAAGAAACGATACACCGGAAAATACGCAAAGAGATAAAACAAGAAAAGGACAATACAAAGAGACGCGCCAATAATTCCAGCACGAAGCCAGAGTTGTCGTGTTTGAAACCACTTCTTTATGTTCATAATAAACCAAATAAATCCAGAGATATATTAACCTTTCTCTCAGCACTCATGATTCTGAATCATCTCAAGACGTAAAATACAAATTTTTTTCAACGCTTCAGGAGATTTCGCGTACTCAATAAACGCAGGATTCCAACGCTGTTCATGAGCAAGCCACATTTGCTGCAAAAAGTTGTCAGAAATTCCATGCCACAACTGCTTTTTCTCAATCATGAACTCTTCCTGAGACGCATATAAATCCGGATATCGATCTTGAAGCGCGTCAAACAATGTATATCCATTGTTTGCTTCGCTGAGCATTTTTGCCCAGTATTCCTGCAATTCTGCTTTGTAAAGCAAAATATCAAACGCACGGCTCCCCGCGTCATAAATAGTACAGCGTTCAAGAGGAAAATACGCCTGTTCATACTGGCTGAGGGCAAATTCTGGCGTCAGCATGCAATCTCTGCGTAGAAAATCAGTCCCTGAATCAGTAAGTCGAATGCCAGAAGCAATCTCGTTGTTCACGAGTTTAAATTTGCCTTCGAAATAAATAATCGTTGTTCCCTGATAATCTGGAAACTTTTTTCGCAGCTGCGCGTCATATTCTTCAAGCACTTTTTCCGCGCGATAGCAACCAAATGTCATCACAGTAAATCGTTTCACTGTTCGGACATTGACTTGTTCAATAACCTTGTCAAGCGCAGCAAGTGCTTCACGAAGACTTGTTCCTGTGCCGATGACATCCCCTAAAAAGAAATTGACTACTTTAGGAATGGTAATTTTTTTGTACGTCTGCACTTCAGCGGACCATTTGTTCGTGACAGGATCTTTTGTTCGCTGGGAAATAAGATATGTCGTTGAATGTTTATTGTACCCATATGCTTTTGCGAGCGATTCACGAATCCCAAAATTCAAGCCACCACGCAAAATAGAAATAACGTTTGTTTCATAGTCCGGCCATTGTTTAAACTGATCTGCTTCAGGCAACACTTCGAGTGTTTTTCTAATTGCAGTGTGCAATTTTTCTGTAAATTCCATACCAAAGATTTCTGGTTGATTGCAGATTGCGCGTGTTTCTGGTGTCGAAACAAGATAACGCGTAATGTGAGAACCATTTGGCCCAAAAAGTTTGTAGAGCTGGACATCTGTTTTATGAGAAGGTATTTTTTTTTTGGCCGGAGAATTTTTCTAAAATTGATGTGTCTC
>CAYLMH010000002.1:0-8033 GCA_964385055.1 uncultured Methanosarcinales archaeon | reverse complement strand
ATTTCGATGGACTTTTCGGTCATATGCAGAGCAACTTTTGTTCTGTTTAAATAGCTTGTGAAGAGAAAAATCATTTTTCTAGCGAAAATATTTTCGGATCATCCGAAAAAAAGAGCTATTTTTCATATTTTTCCGAAACTAATTCGGTTTATCCGAAAACTCTTCGAAATATCCGTAAGATTTTCGGAAAACTCGTCGAAAGTTCTTTTAATAAGTTAGCTCTAAGAAAAAGATAGAAATAATGGTGAGGTCGCCTAATGGTATGGCGATGGCCTGATGAAACCCATTGAAAACAATGGGAATCAGAGAGCCATTATGTTACCAGACATGTGCGGGTTCAAGTCCCGCCCTCACCGCTTATTATCTCCCACAAGAATATAAATGTTATGCAGAAAATGCATACTATCCAAACAAAAATTTATAAAGAACTCGCCTCTTTTCAGTACTATGACCCTTAGCGCAACAGATAGATTTCACATCAGAAAATTAGTAAAAGAACTCGAAACATATAGAGGCAGGCATACAGAATTAGTCACCGTATACATTCCTGAAGGATATGATATCATCAAAATTATTCAACACCTTGCGCAGGAACAAGGCACTGCATCAAACATCAAATCAACATCAACAAGAAAAAATGTCCAAGACGCGTTAGAGCGAATGGTCCAACACCTTAAGCTCTTTAAGCAAACGCCAAAAAATGGGCTTGCTGCGTTTTCTGGAAACGTCGCGGAGCGAGAGGGACAAAGTGACGTACGAGTATGGAGTTTTGAACCGCCAGAACCACTCAACGTTCGTATTTACCGCTGTGATAAACAGTTTATTCTAGAACCGCTCATGGAGCTTTGCGATATCAAAGAAGTGTATGGTCTTATTGTGTTAGATAGAAGAGACGCAAATCTTGCGCTGCTTCGTGGAAAGAAGATCACGCACCTTGTCAAAACACATTCAGAAGTTCCTGGAAAATTCAAAGCAGGAGGACAATCTGCAGCGCGTTTCGAAAGAAACAGAGAACTTGCTGCGAAAGATCATTTCAAAAAAGTCGCGGATTACGCGAAAGAACAATTTCTTCCCATGCACACGAATTTGAAAGGAATTATTGTTGGCGGCCCAGGACCAACAAAGTATGATTTTCTCAACTATGATTACCTCAACAATGATCTAAAAAAGAAAATTCTGGGAATTAAAGATTTGAGTTATACAGAAGAGTTCGGAGTTCAAGAGCTTGTTGATAAAAGTCAGGATTTACTTGCGGCAGAAGAGCTTGCAGATGAAAAGAAAGTCATGGGAACATTTTTCGAATTGCTCAACACAAGACCAGGAATGGTGAGTTATGGAGAAGCAGAAGTCACCAGAGTGCTCAAGATGGGAGCTGTAGATACGCTTCTTCTTTCTGAGGCGCTGGAAGATAAACAAATCGAAGATTTTGAAACAGAAGCAGAAAAGTTGGGAACAACAGTCAAGATTATTTCTACAGACACAAGAGAAGGCGTTCAGTTAAAAGACATGGGCAAAGTTGCTGCACTTTTGAGATATGAAGCGTAAAAAAATCTTATTGAGATTCATTTGATTTTCCTAACGAGTATAAGAAAAAATAACCAACTTTGTGTTTTCAGTTCCATTCCCTTTGACAGAAACAACACCATCTCCTTCTTTAATTGCCATTTGTGAAAGTGGACCGCCGTCTAAATTTAGTGCTCCCCTATATCCTACTTCTTTTAATCTTTGTGCCCAAACCCTTATAAGAATTTGATCAGTTGATACAGCAAAGCAAATATCTTTGCCTGTTTTTGTCCCAATTGCTGATCTGTAAGCAATTCTTCCAGCATATCTCTCTTCAAGTGATTGAGCATGAACTTTCCCATCTGTTACTAATAGCGGATGTGTTCCTAACACTAAAAAATAATCAGTAAGCTTTCCATCTAATGATTCTGTTACATCAATTCTATTTCCTTCTCTATTAACAATAAAATATCCTCTTGTATGCGCAGGCTTTTCAGTAGCAAAATGCCAATTATCAGCAAGATAAGCAATTCCTTCACTTTTATTATCAGAACTATAATATAAACCATTAATTGCGGCTTCAACACCAGGAGTATCTCTGACAAATTTTTCAGGAGTAGTATCAACTGCGCGCATTGCAACGGATTTACGAGGAGAAATAGTGAAACAGTATTCTTCAAGATGAGGAGCATTTGGACTGCCAACAACGAGGTGAGGAAAATAGAAAGCGCTGCCTAATACAAGAGTAGCTTTTCCTAGTGTCTTCAAAAAAGTGCTTCTGTTCATAGAGGGTATGATTTCATTTATACCTTATAAATTTTACCCATTATTTATCACTTTTGAGTTACTATAAACTGAAACACCGGTAAAATGAAGAATATACATTTTGTCAATGGCAAAACAGAATCTATTTAAAACAAAATACATTCTAAGACATCCATGGAAAACGAAGAAAAAAAAAGCAACCTCATCGAAAAAGCGTTCAGAGAAATCTATCCAGAACGACCATTCTTCTATATCCCAACGATAAAATACACTGCGCAATTTAATGGCTTTAACGCAAACATCCGCCTCAGAAGCACCATGATAGAGATCAGAATGAGCAAAGAATGGGAACAAGTTTCTGAAGAAATGCAAATCGGTTTAATTCAATCCTTATTAATAAAGATATTCAAAAGAAAAGGCGATAAGAAAATAATGACCAACAATATGGATTTGTACAACAAATTCCTTAAAAATGTCCATGTTGCAATCCCTAAAACTGCGGAATCTCCAATGCTCGTAGAAAAATTCAACAAAATTAACGACCAATTCTTTGATGGTGTCTTAGAACAGCCGAGCCTCAAGTGGGGAAATTACGCAAAAGCAAAGCTCGGACATTATGAGTATGGGAGTGATACGATTATGCTCAGCAAATATCTCGAAACTGCGCCAGAAGAATATATGGAATATGTACTGTATCATGAAATGCTTCACAAAAAACATAAGTTCACGCACACGAACGGAAGATCACTGCATCACAGCACTGCGTTCAAGGCAGATGAAGCGAAATTTCCGAGAGCAGTAGAGTTAGAAAGAGAAATTCCACGCTATCTCAGCAGAAAAAGAAATCCAACAGGAAGACAACAACAAATAATAAGGCAACCAAGAACATTTCAGGCATTGATTAGGAATTTTTTTAAATAGAAGAAATAAGAAGAAACAGGAATGAAAATGGACTATCAACAAACACTTAAACAAATCTTTGATGGCAGCAAAAGCCAGCGAAAGAGAAAAGAGCAGTTGGACAAGCAAAAGAAAATAGTTCTCGCAGAAAAGAAACAAAAGCAGGAAAACAAACAAGAAAGAATACAAGAGACAATCAATGCGCAGCTCCGCTATTGCGCAAAGATACGAGAAGGCAATAGAAACAGTCTGCGAACAATGAACATCCGCTTATTCTTCTTACTATTCCAAAACAAAGAGATCTATCACAAATTGCAGGAAGTCGAGCACCTCATGAAACGATTAGACAGCTGGCTCACCAACTACGAACAAGCTATCCAAAAGAAAGACTGGAAAGCAGAAGACAGTGAAAACAAATCATTGAACAATCTCATGAAAGAGTATGAGCAAAAGAAGAAAGAAGTAGAAGTGATGATAACCAAAGAACAATCAATGAAATACAAATCACATCTCATGCTTGGTAATATTATGCTGACTGCAACAATTCTTCTCTTTAAAGAAACAAAAGAAATTTCCTTTTCTAAAGAAATATTTGATGAGAAGAATAGAGCAAATCCTTTGAATCCTTTTTATCCGTTGAGAGTATGATACACCATGAATAAGAAAATACTCTTCCCAAACGAAAACATCTGGAGTACAAAACTCTTTACAGTAGGGCAAGACTGGGAAACCCCTATTTCTGGCTTTTTTATAATTGCTCCTGTGCGAAAAATAAAATTTATTTCAGAATTTACAGATGAAGAAGCGGAAGAGTTTATGAACATTATTCGTAATGTTCGCAAAGGAATGGAAAAGATCTTAAATATTGAAGAAGTGTACCTCTTTCAAAATGAAGATACAGAACATAACTTTCATGTTTGGATATTCCCTCGCCATCCGTGGATGGAAAAGTTTGGAAGAAAAATAGAATCAGTAAGACCAATTATGGAATATGCAAAAAAAGATATGATACATGATAATGTTTTCAAAGAAGTAAAAGACGCTGTTAAGAAGATGAAAAAATATATGACTGATACACCATGAAACTAAAGTACGCAATATGGTTTAATAGACAAAGAAGGAAAAACAAAAAGTGCGTGAAGTAAATGGAAAAAATAATAATTTATTCCTGGTAATACCCCGTATTCCCCAACGCTAAGGCGATCTCTGCTTTCTTTAATTCTTTGCCAATATATGCGATGTGTTGTTTTTCTGTAAACCACTGAAAGTTATGTTCTTTTTCATAATCGAACATTGCAGTATAGATGTCTTGTGGTCGTTTCCCTTTAAAGACCTTGAGAATCTCATGCTTATAATTACAAACTGCAACTTGAATCTCATAATACTCAAAATCAACCCTAATAAGAGTATAACAACCATCATCATTCTTGTGGTCTTTGTAATCGTCATAGGACTTGCATTGAATAACTTCAAAGTCTACATGTACTATCTTATCTTTTACCCACTTTGGTCGTTCTACCATACATCTCACCCTCCACATTTGCAGATTTTACAATATTTTTTCATATGTTTTTCAACAAGCTTCAATAATGGTAAAATTGTTTCTGTATTTAGAGAGTAAACCCTGTTTTTGCCTTTCTTCTTAACAAACACGAAACCGCAGCTGAGTAATGGTTGGAGCGCATGAGAGACAGTACTTCTTTCTTCATGAACTGCTCGAGCAATTTCAGTAACGCTTCTTGGTTTTTCCATCAAAAGAGCGAGAATATCTATCTTTAACGCTGTTCCAAGTGTTCCAAAGAACAAGTGGCAATACTTCTTGACATCTTTCATACGTGAATAAAAATTCACGTGTTTTTATAAAGGTTATGAATTTGGAAATCATTGAAAAGCTTTTTTTTAGGAGACCGAGAAACATTCTGAAGAGAAAAAAATAAAAAACAAAACAAAGAATCCTAATGACAAGGCACGAATCCTAAGCTGTGTCTAATCCAATGCGTTGGATCGTGGATTGCTGGCCATGGACTAAACAACAATAGCCAAAAAAACAGCAATGCCAAAACAAAGATAATCGCGACCATTGTTACAGCGCGTAATTTGACTTGGTAGCCAAAAATATTGACGTATTTTTCTTTATTCATCGTGATCACCTGCACATGTGCCATCAGCACATCCTTTTGTGTTCATTTTTCGAACAACAACACCAAATCCAAACCCAACAAGCATCGCTAAAAGCATAACAAATGTCGCAATAAGCTTCGCCGTAATTGGTGGACTATGCGCTTCTCCAGCAAAAGGATATTCGCGTTCAATGACTGCAAACTGCGTTGAAGAACTTGAAGTAGGCAAAATCGTGATGCTCGCAACGTGCGGAGCACCATCAAAAATACCATACTGGAAAGTAAACAAGCCAGTCTGAGAAAAAATGTCAGTCTCCAAAACAACAAATCCTTCTTCTTCGTTTGCGAGTTCAACGTGCATCACTGCGTTATCAACAGGCATGCCATTTTCATCTTTTACCTCAACAGTAAAAAGTGTCTTTGTTCCAATATCAGGAACTTCGGGGTTTGTGTAAAAAGTAACCTGTTCATCTTCATAATGCACAATACCTGTTTCTTCAATTTCCGCGTCGCTATGTGCAAGCGCGAATGGAACAGCAAGCACAACAAGCAACATAAACATGCCAAATCCTTTTCCCTGTGCTTTCTTTGCGTTCAAAAGATCTTTTCCAAAAACAAGACCGACAATGAACCCGAATACTGTAAGCACAGCAACAAAGATAATCCCGTTAAGTGTAGATTGGCTGAACGGTTCAGCAACAGAGAGAGTATATTGTTCTTTCTGTTGATTGCCAATGCTGTCAAGAACAGTGACATCAACAGTATACTCTCCGCGAAGAGGAAATAATAAACCATCAACAGTTAAAACACCATCTTCTTCGTAAGAAGTAACAGAAAATAATTCCTTTCCTTGAACCCATGGAAATCCAGAGGGTAAAATAAGATTGTCCACATGCGTCACTGTTGTAGTGATCGTTACGTCTTCAGCAGCCATACCAGTACCATCTGTCACTTTGACAGTGAGCTGGGGCAATGCGCCCAAATCATCGTAATGCGCAAATGGATTATCCCGCGCAGTAATCTGCTCAGGAGTTGTGGAAAGATCTATAGTGTACTCTGCCGCAACACTGCTTATGAGCAACAAAAAAACAATTAATACTGTTGAAATAAACTGTCTCATGTGTTTTGCCTCCTCAATTCTTAAAACATTCTCAATTCTTAAAACAACTAATCTTATTGCTAATTATTTGCAGTAAGAATAACTTCTATATAAAGCTTTGTTGCAATAATTTTGCAATAAGGCAACATTTATTAACATCCAGTAATTAATTTATGATATGCAAAATGAATTTTCCTTTGAATCAACAGCAGACATAGAAATACCAAAACGAGTTGTTGACCAAGTCATTGGTCAGGAACAAGCAGTTGAAGTCATAAAAAAAGCAAGCCAACAGAAGAGACATGTCTTGTTAATCGGAGAACCTGGAACAGGAAAATCCTTATTGGGAATGGCGCTTGCGGAATTATTGCCAAAAGAAAATCTCAGTGATATCCTCGCATATTCAAACATTGCAGACACGCATCATCCAATAATCAAAGCAGTCGCTGCGGGAAAAGGAAAAGAGATTGTCGAAAAAACAATCGCGAGAAAACAGGAATTCTTCACAGGGAAAAAATTCTTTTTAGTCTTTGTTGCGATCATGGGCATTATTTTCCCATGGTGGACATTATATTACTTTGGGACATTGCATGGCTACACAGTAGGCGCGATTATTTTCGCTGCCTCACTCATCACGTCCATGCTTCTCCTTGCGTTCCTCTTCTTTGGAATGAAAACAACAGAGAAGACAGCAGAAAACGCGCCGCCAAAATTATTAGTGGACAACAGCCAGCGAGAGCAAGTTCCTTTTTTCGATGGAACTGGCGCGCACGCAGGAGCGCTTTTGGGAGACATTCTTCACGACCCGTATCAATCAGGAGGGTTAGGAACACCTGCGCATGAGCGAGTAGTCGCAGGATTAATCCACAAAGCGCATCAGGGCGTTCTCTTCATTGATGAGATAGGGACATTAAAGATAGACACGCAACAAGAACTCTTGACTGCATTGCAGGAAGGAAAATATCCGATTACTGGACAGAGTGAATTTTCCGCAGGCGCGATGGTGCGCACAGATCTTGTTTCATGCGGATTTATTCTTGTCGCAGCAGGAAACATGGATAACATTAATGACATGCATCCTGCGTTGAGAAGCAGAATCCGCGGCTATGGATATGAAGTATTCATGAATGAACGCATGGCAGACAGCGTGGAAAATAGAATGAAGCTCGCGCGGTTTGTCGCGCAAGAAATTGTCAAAGACAAAAAGATCCCGCATTTCAATAAAGAAGCAGTGCTTGAGATCATTGAAGAAGCAAGAAGACGAGCAAACAAGAATGGATATCTTACCCTAAAACTCAGAGATCTTGGTGGCTTGATCAGAGCAGCAGGAGACATCGCAGTTGCAGAACACGCACAACTCGTCACAAAAAAACACGTCATCGCAGCGTATGACATCTCGCGAACGCTGGAACACCAAATCGCTGATAAAGAAATAGAAGACAGAAAGTCGTATGAAATTATTCTCACAAAGGGAACGAGCAAAGGCCGGGTCAATTGTCTTGCGACAACAGGGTCGCAGGAAGGCGTTTCAGGCATTGTTCTCCCTATTGAGACACAGGCAACGCCAACAACAGACGCATCAACAATCCGCGTCACAGGAGATGTGAGCGAGAGCACAAAGCAGGCAACACAAAACGTTCTTGCAG
>CAYLMH010000001.1:0-109838 GCA_964385055.1 uncultured Methanosarcinales archaeon | reverse complement strand
TTTGGAATCCCGCAGCAGCTGCACCGAACTGCGTTATCTTCGCGATCATAAATCCTAACGCAATTCCTATTACTCCTCCAACAAACCCAAGAAACCCTGCTTCTGCTAAAAATAAGAATAAAATATATTTGTTCTTCGCGCCAATTGCTTTCATGATGCCAATATCTTTTTTTCTTTCCAGAACTGATGTGTATGTGGAATTCATAATGCCTATTCCTCCTACAATCAGCGAGATTCCTGCTATTGCGCCAAGAATCACATTAATAATTTTGAGAATTGTGGAGAATTGCTGCAATAATTGATCAGGAGTTATTATTTCGAATAGATCATTTCCTCGCTTTCGTTCTAATGTTTTTGTTGCTTTTGCTGCTGCTTCATCAAGATCAACGCCTTCTTTTACCACTAACTCAATAATTGATACTTGGTCTCCTTTTCCAAACATTTCCTGCGCAGTATCAAGTGGAAGTTCGACAACACTGTCATCTTCAGGATTTCCAATCTGTTCAAATATTCCCACGACCTTGAAGCGTTTGCCATTAATTGCGACATTTTCATTCAAGTGAATATCTCTATCAAAAATCTCATGCGCTGTTTTATAGCCTATAATGGTGCTGTACTTTTCTCCGCTGACAAACACTCTTCCAGACTCTATCTCAAAATTAATATCGTCCCAGCGCTCTTCCAACTGCTCTGTTGTTGTTGCCCATACTGTTAATACTTTTTTTTTGTTTGCATATTCCACAGTGACTTTTTCCTGCAGATATGGGGTTACCCAGAGAAATTCGCTCATTCCTTCCAATGTTTTGACATCTTCTTCTGTTAAGCCTCCCTGCAGACTGGTGATGCTTGATCCAGAAGACGTGACATACACTCTGTTTGTTCCAATTTGTTCAAACTCCTTCTTTATTCCGGTGTCCAGACCATTGCCGATAGAAATTAAAGAGAAAATAGTGGTTATTGCAATGACAATACCTAAAACAGTAAGTCCATTTCGCAATCTTCGTTTCCAGACATTTGTCCAGGCAATGACAATTAAATCTTGATACAACGCAAGCGTTGTTTCTTCTGTCCTCATTTTGTTTTTGGACTGGTTTGCGCTTTTTTATGCCGCTTCCAGAGATACCATCCAAGCACGCCAGCTCCAAGAAGTATCAATATTGTTGTAAATCCAGATCCATTTTCTGTCAGTCCATACTTTTTCGCTTCCCAAGAGGTAAACATTTTTGTGGTGAGTGTTATTTGCTCATCATAATTTTTGTTGAACGCATCTTTATAGACCAAGCGGAATTGCAATGGTAAATCTTTTACATAGTCTTTCGCGTAGATCTTAAACTGCGCTGTTTCATAATCGTCGCTTTCGAGATTTCCAAGATACACTGTGTCACTGGAAAGAATTGTATAATATTCTCCTTCTTCTAAGGTGAGTGTTGCATAGTTGAGATTTGCAACGCCGATGTTTGAAAGACTTACAACGATATTTCCTGCGACATCTTCTTCGTAGACTTCACTTTCTTCAATATTCAATACATATTCTGGTTCTGCATCGACAACGAGCGAGATATAGGTGTTTTTTTCATACTTATTATTTCTTTGATCAGTATATTTGAGTGTGACTGGGATTTTGTACACTTTCACTGCAGCATCAGGCGCGACAATGACACTAAAATTCGCTTCTTTACTTTCGCCGCCTAAAATATTTCTTATCACTAATTCATTACTTGTCTTCAACGGCGCAATCTCTGTTGTATTCTGCAAACTTAATGTGATGGTCATGTCTTCAATGTACGTATTCCCATTGTTTGTAATTATGATAGAAATATCTGCACTTTCTCCTGGCGCGACGCGCTCAGGTGTTGTTTTTGTTTCTTCAATCACGACACTTGCCGCTTTCCCTCCTACCTGAACACTAAACGGATCAAGCGTTATCCAATTTCCTCTACTGACGCCGCCTTCTGTTTTGTATCGTAACGTTACTTCATATTCTCCTTCTGCAGCGTTTGGATCAACAATCAATTTGTATTTGAGGGTTGTTTCTCCTGTGTCAATTTCATCAGCATTATAGACAGGGATGTCTCCTAATGATTTGATTTCGTCTTCGCCGTTTGCAAGGAGCAATGGATACTCTCCTTCTATCTGAAATTCTACTGTTTTTGCAGTACTTGCGCCATCGTTCTTTATGCTGAATCGCAATTCTACAATCTCTCCTGGATCCACAGGGTCAGGGTTTTGGTAGCTTAGTGTTGCGTTTATGTGTGGACTGTCCAGAATTGCTGCGGAAGCGGTTTGCATGATGATCATGCTCATAATGATCATTGTTGTAATTAGGATTCCTTTCTTTATTATGTCCATCGTGCTTACTCCTTTTTTGTTTCTTTAATAATTTTTCCGTCTTTTATTAATAATATTCGTTTTGTTTGCTCTGCAACCTTTTCATCGTGCGTGACAATGATAATTGTCTTTCCTTTTTTGTTTAATTCTTTAAGAAACTCAATAATCAACGCTCCTGTTTTTGAATCCAAATTTCCTGTTGGTTCATCTGCAATTAATACTTCTGGATCATTTGCGAGCGCTCTTGCAATCGCCACTCGTTGCTGCTGCCCTCCACTGAGTTCTCCTGGGCGATGCTCTTTTCTCTCGCTGAGCTGGACAAGCTCTAATAATTCTGCTGCGCGTTCTTTCTGGACATCTCTTTCTGTTCCCTGAAAAATCATAGGTAACATAATATTTTTCTCTGCAGTTAATGTGTGAATGAGATTAAACTGCTGGAAAATAAACCCAATCTTTTTCCCTCTTAAGAGGCTGAGTTCAGATTCCTCAAATTCTCTAATATCGTGTCCATCTAAATAGACTTCTCCTTTTGTTGGCATGTCTAGGCAGCCAATGATATTCATGCACGTTGATTTTCCTGATCCTGATGGTCCTTGAATCGCAACAAATTCTCCTTTGTTGATCGTGAGCGATATTCCTCGCAGCGCATCGACTCGTGTTTTTCCGATGTAATATGTTTTCCAGACATTTTTTACTTCAATGACTGCTTTTTGTTTCATCGTCATTGTTTCTTCTTCTTCTCTTATATGTTTTTTGTTCTTCCTGCATATGACAATTATTTTATAATTTTTATTCATGAAATAACTTATAATGACCCCATCGCACTTTGGTGCAATGGGTCCCCCTGACAGTTGCGTTCTTCTGGTGCGTGTATTTGCTTTTGCTGTAGGGCAACTCTTCGCTTTGCTGTTGCTTGAATCGCCTTATAGTGCTTTTGAATCCCTATGTCTCTTTTAGTTATAGTGGCTGTACTGTTCTTAGAATTTATTCCAGAACCGCATTGATTATCAACATCGCTTCCTATAACAAAACATATAAATCACTTTATACTTTGCAGCAAGATGATCAAAAAGAAAGAAGAGGGATTTTGGAATAGAAAGAATATTATGAGCCTCATCATTGTGTTTCTCATGATCTCGAGCGTTCTCGCAATCTGGCAAGGATCTCAAAGTTCTTCTTCTAATACTATTGACCCCTACAATGACCACGATATTACTTTTACCGATGAAGGATTTTTCATAGAATCAGATTATGGAGATATTCACGGCTATAGTTATCCTTCTTCACTCGAAGCACTTTCTTTTGACCCTGCACTTGTTTCCTATCTTCGTTCTTCCTCTCAGGTTGTTGTTTTGTTTGATCCTGAAGATACTGCACTTGAATATGTGGAAATTCTTCGCAGCGATCTTGCTGTTGATGACTTTCCTGCACTTGCACAAGAAGCAACATTCGCGCTTACGACGAATTCTTCTCTTTATTCGTATCCTGTATTAGATTGTGCTTCTACTCCACTTCCGACACTTTATTTGCACACTGCAAACGTCAGTTCTCCTCAGATTTATCAGAAACAAGGTTGTGTTGTTCTTGAAGCAGCACGATGGGAAGATTTGTTCAAACTTAAAGACCGTGTTGTGTATACCCTTGCTGACATTATGGATGCTTCTTAAATTCATAAGCTTAAAAAAGGGCTAATTATTTCTGATTTTCAATGGAAGATAAAAAAGAGAAAACAGAGCATTCTGATCTTGGAGAAGATCTTGCACTATATCAAATTCGAGACGCAACAACGCATTCTGAAACTCCTGCTTCTCGTGCGCATTCGCAGCACCAAAATACTGCAGACGCTCCTTCGCACTCTGATGATTCTTCAACATCGACCTCTGCATTCTTTATTGGTCTTGGCATCTTTATTCTTGTCCTTCTTGCGATATTTCTCATTCCACAATTTTTTGATCAAGATCCACAGACTTTAACAGAGCTTCATCAGGAAACTGTTGAAGAAGAACTTGATGAAGACGATCGCTACACCTACAATGGTTATAGCTTTGTGTATTACGATGGATTATGGTATACACAAATCTACAATTCAGTTTCAGAAGATTTGTATGATGTTCCTTTGCATTATGGTCCAAAGAATTTAACTGACATTATTATCACAGGAGATGTTAATCCATTCTTTAACGCAGTTCTTATAAGTAATCTTTCGAACACAAGCCTTCGTTACTATCTTACATTTGATCCTACTGATGAAAACCTTGGCTATGTCGCACTCGCGTCAGGGGAAATTTCTCAGAACCTTGTCACGACATTCAACATTGCGCCTGTTTCTGCGTGCACTGTTGAAGACGCGCAATGCGCTTCTGTTCCTATTGTGACATGCGATTCTACCACTGAACCAGTGATTTACATTAAATCTGGAACGCCAACATTGATTTACGCTGATGGTAACTGCATCACGATCCAAGGAGAAGAGGCAGAACTTGTTCGCGCAGTCGATAGATTTTTGTATAAGCTCTACAACATTATGATCTGATGGCTGAACATTATTTTACTCCACAACCCCAATCTCGATTGAAAAAAACACGCGTTACTTCTTCCTATCGAGGACAGACCCTTACATTTACTTGTGTTTCTGGTGTTTTTTCTTCAGAAAAACTGGATAGCGCGACACTCCTTCTTTTAGAACATGCAAAAATACAAAGAAGCTGGGATGTTCTTGACTTAGGATGTGGGATTGGTGTTTTAGGGATTTCCATCAAAAAAGCATTTCCTTCTTGCACTGTTGTCTTGACTGATGTGAATCAACGTGCATTGAAAACTGCTGCGGAGAATGTTCGCGCGAATGATGTTGCTGCGGAGATCCTGGAAAGTGATTTATTTTCTGCTCTTGCTGACCGACAATTTGACACGATTATCACGAATCCTCCGCATCACGCAGGGCGAGCACTTGTGTATCAGCTTATTGAACAGGCTGTTGGGCACGTGCGTTCTGGTGGTTTTCTGCAGCTTGTTGCGCAGCACAATAAAGGCGGCGCAATGCTTGAAAAGAAAATGAAAGAAGTCTTTGGCAATGTGGAAACCTTGGTGAAGAAAGGTGGATTTCGCGTGTATTGCAGTAGGAAGGAATAATCTTTTTAATCTTTGTGTGTTCTCTTTTTATTATGAAACCAGGATTTGATTATATCGGCGTTGGCTGCGGCGCATTTATTGTTAATGAAAAGAATGAAGTGCTTCTTATGAAGCGTGGTTCTCAATGCAAAAACAATTGTGGTGTTTGGTCTATTCCAGGTGGTGCTCTTGATTACAATGAAAAATTTCATGATGGCGTTAAACGCGAAATTTTTGAAGAGCTCGGAGTTCATATTGAAATCATTGCACTTCTCTGCGTGACTGATGATATCATGCCTTCTGAAAAACAACACTGGGTTACTCCACAATATCTGAGTAGAATTATTAGGGGATCATTAGCGATTAAAGAACCTAGCAAATGCGACGCGATTCAATGGTTTTCTTTGGACAATCTTCCTTCTCCTCTCACATTACCTACACAAGACGCTCTTGCAGCATTTCTTAAACGTTCAAAACAAGAAACTATATAAAATTCCAATTCCCAAATTTATCTATGGAATCATACTTTCTTATGTGGGTCGCAGTGCTTATTATTGGCACTATTGTCTGCTATTTTGTTGTCAAAAATGTCTTGAAAGTGGTGGTCACTTTTCTTTTCATTCTCGCACTTTTTGTCGCAATTACGATCAGCTTAACCTATTCTGATATACAGGAACTCAAACAAGAACTTGGTGAAGAACAGATTTTGTATCTTGTTCATGAAGATAATACGCTGCTTTTCCCTGTCATTATGACTAATATGACTGAAAAATATTCTTTGCATCAATCAACTCTTGAAGAAAGTCAAATCGCTGCATTGGTGAAACAAAAGAATTATCGTGCAATTTTGGAGAACGGTGCATACTATAAAGTGGTTGCTATCAATACGTCTGCGTATGATGCTCAAGACGCTGCTCTTTTAGAGACAATGAGCGATACCAATCAGCTTTTTTCTGTTCGTTCTGATGCATTTGAAGAGCTTCATGAAGATAAAAATATGCTGCTTTTCCTTTTCCAAGGATACAAAGCAGGCGATGTTGTTGTCTATCCGAAAACAATGGCATTCCGCATGATGGGTATTATTCCAGAAACATGGGTTGCTTCTATTGCTGATGAAGAGGAATAATTAGATTATATTTTTGTGTTGTTTTATGTCTTCTTCAAAAATGACTTCTTCTTTTGAAATTTCTTTTATTTCTTTTGGTAGTTTTGAAATATCAAAGAATTTCACAGGTTTCCCTAATTTCTTAACCATCTCTATTTCTACAAGAACACCATCGCTAATTTCTCCATATACCCATAACTCATCACATCTTTTCATGAGATTGTTGTTTCCATTTCTTATTATATTTCTCTCTACTAACTCATAAAGATAATATCCAAATACATTAAAAGGATTTATTGGAACAACTCCCTGTTCAAATGCATGTTTGCATATTAACATTCTTTGATGAAAATTCTTGCATGATTGTGCTGTAAACACAACTTTCTTTTCTTCTTGAAGTTCTTTTGCAATATGCGTAAAATCAGTCATAGAAATGGGTATCTACCTGTATTATATAAAATTAATTCAACGTGAACAGTATTAATGATGGCCTCCGTGGCCACCGCCATGTCCATGGCTTTCTTCATACTCTTTCTTTTTTTTGAGAAGCAATGCTCCTGCAATAATACATGCGCCAATTATCAGCGCAGCAGGAATGTACGTGACTTGCGTAATCACTGGATATTTATGGCATTGAAAATCACTGCCACAATAGCTGTCATTACTACAATCTCCATCTTTACTGCATTCTCTTGTGGTAATGCTCACTATCTTTGAGAAAATGATAAATAACGCAATGACGACTACGAACGCGACTACAAGTGGCATCGCTGCTTTTTTGTTCTTGATAAGTCTCTTCATTATTTGAGAAGGTAATGAAAATTCGTTTTTAAAGTTTGGTACTAAATCTTGCGTACAAACGTCAAGAATCCACTATGCCCAATACTCTGGCTTTTTGGGCGGACTTTTCTGCCGAGAACATCCCACTCAGTCTCCGCAATTTCGCAAGTTTTGAGGTAGAGGAAGCCAGGTGTATTTCTCACTTTATCGACAAAATCCATCACTTGTGGCACGCAAGGGCTATATGAAATAAGATAGCCTCCATATTTTAGCGCAGCAAGCGCATGCTCTACAGCAAGCCAGGGTTCTGGAAGATCTAAGAGCACCATGTCTACATTTTTTTCTTCAATGCCCTCATAGATACTCTTCTTTTTGAGCGCTGCATTTTTGAGTCCAAGAAACGCGAGATTTTCTTCTACAATCTTGATATAATCTTCTCTGATTTCATATGTGTATATTTGTCCGTTTGTGCACAGCTGCGCAAAAAATCCTGTCGCGCCGCCACTTCCTGCGCCTGCTTCGACGATGGTCCAATCGTTTCCTACTCCAACTTCTGCTGCAATAAAACCGAGATCTTTGAGCGGGATGATCTGCGCATTTCTCTTAATTTTCCAGTATTTGTCTAAGAACGATGCTTCAAGCACTGTTAATGTCGTGTCTTTATTTGTCTTGAGCTGTGCCCCAACCTTTGCTTTTATGATCGCATCTTTGCTGACAAAGCCGTCTTTTGTATGCAGATCATTGCCTTTGAAGAGATATTTGATTCCTTCTTGGTCCACAAGGATTTTGTCTTTCATTGTTGTGAAATAATGGGTACTGGAATATATAGGTTTGGTTCTTTTCTCTCCTGATACAAAACTTATATAAATACCTACTATATACTTCCTATTTATGGATATACGAAACGTGCAGAAAACAGGGAATATGCATTATGTGTACCTCCCGACGTCTTGGTGCAGAAAACATAAACTCAGCTCAAAAAGCAAGGTTTCTACTTCGGTGAATGAAGATGGCACCCTCACGCTTTCTCCTGAACTTCAGGAAGGCAAGAAAAAAGAACTTAGTTTTCGCGTCAAAGAAGACAATCTTGATGTTTTGCACAAGCTTATTATTGCAAGTTATCTTACGCCTGCGTCTGGCTTTACGATTCATCTTGACAAACAAATAGATTATACTCGACTTTTACAGCAGAAAAAATTGATCAGTCTTGAACTTGTCGAACTCAACAAAGATTCGATCACTTGTGAAAGTTCTGTGGTTATTGAAGAACTTGGTTCGCTTCTCAAAACTATGCTTCGTAAAATCAGAAATATGATCACGGTTATGATGAAGAATTATAACAAAGAGCTTGTGATGCGCTATGAAGAGGAAATTGACAGAAGCCAACTTCTCCTCGATAAATCGATTGTTGAAGCATTTAGCTTTCATCACTCTTCCCAACTTCGCACTATTGAGTTATACTATATTTCTCACATGTCTAAAGAACTTGAGCGACTTGTGGATATCTTAAGTGTTATGGATCCTGTCGATGTTTCCTTTTTAAAATCCGTCTTAGATGTTGTTGATCTTCTCAAAGACATTCTTGGCAATGTGGGGGCTGCTCCTTTTACTCTTAGTGTTCAAGCAGCAATTACTTTTATTAAAAAAGTTGATACTGTTGAAACAGTCAAAGTCAAAGATATCAGTACATACGAGAAAAAACGCGCAAAAGAACTCCTCGCTTCAGTCTCTGAAGTCTTGGTTGATTGGGCGCTCTTTTATGAACTTGAAAAACAGGAGGCAAAGCCATAATTCGGATATTTTGTAAAAACTATTTAGTTCCTATAGACTCTATAGTACATATTTAAGAGATGATGGCACTTGCCTCTATAAAGGTGATTTTTTTGGAAAAAGTACTTCATGATATTCGGGAAGCAGAAACACACGCTGATCATATAGTTGCAGAAGCAAAAGAAAAAGCAGCACACATGCTTGCAAAAGGCAAGGCAGACGCAGACGTATTTGTTAGCCAGCGAAAGCACGAAGTCCTTGAGCAAAAGGCAGCATCACTCACTCATCGAAAAAAAGAACTTGAAAAAGAACAACAAAAATTCCTCAAGAAAGCAGAGAAACAAGCAGATGACGCTGCAGCGACAGCAGCTACGCACAAGAAAAAATCACTTTCTTTCTTGTCTCAAGAATTTAAGATTTTACTCAAAGCATAAGGTGTATTCATGTTACAATCAGCACGCGTTACAAAGATTCGGATTATCGGTCCACAGACCCAGCTTCCTCTTCTTATTCGCACGCTGTATTCTCTTAAACTCGTCCATCTTCTCGATCATAAAAAAACAGAAGAACTTGACATCGGCGCTCCACTCGGTCACTCTGAACATATTTCAGGACTCTTGGTTCGTGCACGCTCCTTGCTTGTATCTTTTGATCCTTTTCTTGTTTCTGCCCATCAGGAAGCAGTGCAGAAAAAGAAGACTGACCTCTCTCTTGTAGAGATAGAATCAGCTCTTGCAGCACTTCTTAGCGATCATGATATTTTACAGCAGCAACAACAATCCCTTGTTTCTGCAGTTGCAGAAAAAAAAGCAGTTGCACAGCAGCTGCGGATTTTAGATGCTTTACATCTTGACGCTGCAAGCCTTGCTCCTTTCAAATCATTATCTTCTTTTATTGGTTCTGTTTCTTCTTCAGAAGGAGTAGAAGCTGCACTTTTGCAGGTGACCAAAAAAATACAAGTTACTGTTGCGCAACTTGATGGTATTTCATACATTGCAGTTTTTGCTGACTCACGCCATGGTTCTGGTGTTTCTTCTGTTCTTCAGACGCATGGATTTAAGGCGCTTACTTTTGCCGATCTCTCCCTTTATCATGGTTCTCTTGGAGAGCAGGCAAAAAAGCTTCAGATTTCTCTTCATCTTCTTGAAAAGGATGCAGCGCATATCGAGACGCAGCTGCACGCATTTCAAAGACAGCATGTTTCAGAACTGCTTTCTTTTGTCTCGTATTTACAACAAGAATCCGAGCAGGCACAAGCGCCATTGCGCTTTGCAGAAACAACACGCTCTTTTGTTGTAGAGGGATGGGTGAGCACAAAAGAATTCCAACAGCTCAAACATGCACTTGAAAAAGAGACTAATCATAAGATCTATCTTGAAACACTTGATGTGACCAAGACTGACAAAGTGCCTATTATTCTCAAAAACATGTTCTTTGTCAAGCCGTTTGAATTTTTCCTGCATCTCTACACACTCCCGAGCTACAAAGAACTTGATCCGAGCTTTTTCCTCTTTTTTACATTCCCGTTCTTTTTTGGGCTTATGCTTGGTGATGTTGGTTATGGCCTTGTGACCCTTTTGCTTTTTTCATTACTCTGGTGGAAAATGCCTTCTGCACGAAACATTCTTACTGTTATGATGCTTTCTGCGATTATTAGCGTCTTTTTCGGTTTTGTGTTTGGTGAATATTTTGGGTTTGAACATGTTTCAGAACACACTGGAGAACAACTGCTTCAGTATGGCATTCCGCTTCACTCCGAAGTTCTTCATGATGGAGAAACTGTGTATTCATTCCCTCGGCTTTTGAATAGACTACATGGAGAAACGACTCTTTTAGGATCCACACTTCCTACTGTTCTCGTGCTTGGCGCAATTCTTGGTTTCATTCACGTCAATCTTGGATTATTCCTTGGTTTTATCAATGAGCTTGTCTCACATGGATTTGTGCACGCATTTTACGCAAAAATCAGTTGGTATATTTTAGAACTTGGTGCAGCAATTCTTGCGCTCAGCAGTCTTGGTCTTGTTCCTCTTCATTGGGGCATTGGACTTGCGTTCTTTGTTCTTGCAGCAGTGCTTCTTTTCATTGGCGAGGGGATTCAGGGGCTTGTGGAGATTCCTGCAATTCTCACCAACATTCTTTCCTACCTGCGACTTGGCGCAGTAGGATTAAGCTCTGTGGGTCTTGCAGTTGTTATTAACGAAAATCTTGCACTTCCTTTTATGGAGAAAGGTGGAATTTATTTTGTGCTCGCGCTTATTATTTTGGTTGTCGGACACACTATCAATATTGCACTTGGTGTTATTGGTCCATTTTTACACTCTTTACGACTTCACTATGTGGAGTTTTTTTCCAAATTTTACAAAGGAGGAGGAATCCCCTTTGTTGCGTTTGGGCAGGAAAAAGATAGGTGAACATATATCGAAAATTTCGATATTAAAAATAAAACAAAAAATATGCTACGGAGGTAGAATCGTATGGCAACAGAAGTAAGTATTGGTGTTGGTTTGGTCGCTTTGAGCGCGGGCCTCGCATTTGGTTTGAGCGCACTTGCAAGCGCGATTGCAGAAAAATCCATTGGAACTGCAGCAGTTGGTGCACTTGCAGAAAAAGAAGAGTTATTTGGAAAAGGATTAATCCTTACTGTTATTCCAGAAACACTCGTTATCTTTGGTCTTGTTGTTGCAATTCTCATCATGGGAATGGCAGCGTAAATTTGGAATAGTAAAACAGACGCGCTCTGGCGCTTTGTTTTTTATTCCTTTTTTCATGTTTTTATTTCACTATCATTCATAGCAAAAACACAGGTGTTCATTATGGGTTTAGACCACGTAAAAAAAGAAATCATTGATCATGCAGAAGAAGAGGCAAAGCACATTGTTGGTGCAGCAAAGGAACAGGTTAAAAAAGACACTGATGCGGGCCATGGCATTGCAGACGCTTTTGAAGCAGAAGTAGACGCAGCGCTCAAAAAAGAACTTGACGCCCTAGACAAACGCTACTACGCAAGCATGCAGCTCCTCTCTAAGAAAGTCCTTCTTCAGAAGAAGAAAGAACTTTTGGAAGAACTCTTCCAAGAATTTAGCGAGAGTCTTGCAAAAATGCCAAAAGCGGAGAAGACAAAAATCCTTCAAACGCTCGTTGATCGCGCAAAAAAACAATGCGCGATTGGTAAAATATACTGCGCAAGTCAGGATGTTTCCATTGTTAAAGGATTTTTCTCTGCTGTTGAACAGAAAGCGCTTATTGGTGGCATTGTTGCAGAGAGCAAAGACGGCAATTATCGCTATGATTACAGTTTTGATACCATGCTCAGCCAACTTCAAGAAAGAAAACTTCAAGAGGTTTACGCGTTGCTTTTTTAGCAAGTGAATATTGGCGCATTTCAAAAAAATAAAAATAATGTGAGACTATGTTTAAAGAACACTATCCAGAAAGCATTCACGTTTCCTTTTATCCATACACCTACGTTCGTGTGATGGCAATGAAGGGAAAGCTCTACAATAAACAGGATTATGACAAACTGCTTAAAATGCAAGGTAGTGATATCGCTGCATATTTGGAAAACTCTGATTATAAAGAAGATATTCTTGCGTTAGGTAAAACTTACACAGGATACACGCTTGTTGAGCGTGGATTGTATTCTAATCTCATTCGCAATATGCAGAAACTTCTTCGCATTTGCAGTCCTGAAATGAATTATCTTCTTCGCGCGTATCTTTTCCGTCATGACATTTACAACCTGAAAACAATTCTTCGCGGCAAAGCTGCTGGTCAGAAAAATACAGAGATTGAGGCATTGCTTCTTCCTCTTGGCACATTTTCTGATAAGAACCTTTCTGTGCTGCTTTCTCAAGAAAGCATGTCTTCTGTTTTGATCAAAGCAGGATTTACTGATCGCGAGTTTGCGGGTGCACTTGCATATTATGACAAAGAGAAATCTTTGCTCGCACTGGAAAATTTCCTCGATAAATCATATTACATATTCCTCTTCACTTTCTTGACAAAGCTTGCAGGAGAACACCAACTCTTTAAAGAGCTTCTTCAGGCGGAAATTGATGTTTTGAATGTCAAACTTTTGCTTCGCCTCAAAAAACAGGGACTTGGGCAGCAGGAAATTAGTTCTTTCTTTTTTTCAGGAGGAGCACTTTTTTCGATTTCCAAACTTCATGCTCTTGCAGCAAAAGACTTTGCAGGTATTGTGCAGCTCCTTTCTCAAACTTCTCTTCACCCTCTTGTTGCTTTGCATCAGGACGCGCTTTTACAGCAGGATCTCAAAGGCTTTGAAAAAAGTCTTGATGTCTGGCATTTACAAAAAGCAACACTTTTGCTTCATCAATTTCCTTTAAGCGTTGATACCCTCCTTGGCTATATGTTTGCCAAGGAAATAGAGATGCGTAATCTTCGCGTGCTTGTCAAAGGAAAACAATTTGGTTTAGCATCAGCGTTCCTCGAAGAGCAACTTGTGCTGGATAAAAAATAAACAAAATACAGGTGGACATTCATGAATAAAATTATTGCGCTCGGACCCTCAGAATTTGTCTTAGGGTTCCGACTTGCAGGCATTGAAACCCATGAAACACAGTCTGCGAAAGAAGATTTTGAAGCACTTTTTGCAGATAGTTCATTAGGAATTATTATCACTGATGAGACAACCATGCAGCAGCTTCCTCTTTTTTTTCGTGAGGCAGTTGAAGCACGAGTAAAACCAGTGACTGTTGTTGTCTCTGCTGATGCAACAAGCAATGAAACGCTTCGCAAGAAAATCAAAAAATCCATTGGCGTTGACCTCTGGAGCAAATAGTACATTCAAAATGAACGAATAAGGTGAGTCTATAATGGCAAAAAATGAAAAAACAAAAACAAAAACAACTGAAAAAGCAGTCTCCAAAGGAGTTCTCTTTCGCATCGCGGGCCCTGTTGTTGTTGCAAAAAATCTTGCAGCACGCATGTACGACGTTGTTCGTGTCGGTAATGAAAAATTGATGGGAGAAGTTATTCAGATTGATGGTGATAAAGTAATTATTCAGGTTTATGAAGATACCACTGGCCTTACTCCTGGTGAACCTGTCATTAACACAGGAAAACCACTCTCTGTCGCACTTGGTCCTGGCTTACTGACTAGCATTTATGATGGAATTCAACGACCGCTTCCTATTCTTGAAGAAAAAATGGGGAGCTACATTGAACGCGGGGTTGACGCACCAGGACTTCCTTTTGAAAAAAAATGGAAATTCAGCGCAACAGCATCTGTTGGTGGTGTGGTTAATGGTGGCGATGTTTTAGGTACTGTTGAAGAAACAGAAGGATTAGTTCACAAGATTATGGTTCCTCCAAATTTGAAAGGAAAACTTGTCGCACTCAAATCAGGAACCTACACTGTTGAAGAAGTTATCGGGAAACTCGACAATGGCGCAGAATTGAAATTGATGCACTACTGGCCTGTGCGATCCGCACGACGATTAAGGAAAAAATTATCTCCAAGTACTCCACTTATTACTGGACAGCGTATTTTTGATACATTATTTCCTCTTGCAAAAGGAGGAGTTGCAGCGATTCCAGGACCATTTGGCGCGGGAAAAACTGTTTCCCAACAACAGCTTGCAAAATGGTGCGACGCAGAAATTATTGTTTACATTGGCTGCGGTGAACGAGGCAACGAAATGACAGAAGTTCTTACTGAATTTCCTCACATGAAGGATCCAAAAACAGGACGACCGCTCATGAACAGGACTGTCTTGATTGCGAACACTTCGAACATGCCCGTCGCTGCGCGAGAAGCAAGCGTTTACACAGGTATTACCATTGCAGAATACTATCGTGACATGGGTTACGATGTTGCGCTCATGGCGGATTCTACCAGCAGATGGGCAGAAGCAATGCGAGAAATCTCTTCACGACTCGAGGAGATGCCCGGAGAAGAAGGATATCCCGCGTACTTAAGTACCAGACTTGCTGAATTCTATGAACGCGCAGGCATTGGTATTCCTCTTGGAACAGATAAGACAGGAAGTATTTCAGTTATTGGTGCAGTTAGTCCTCCTGGTGGAGACTTTTCTGAACCTGTGACCCAGAACACGCTGCGTGTTGTCAAAACCTTTTGGGCACTTGACGCAAAACTCGCGCAACGACGACACTTCCCTTCCATTAACTGGTTGACTTCGTATAGTTTGTATCACGAAGCACTTGCTCCATGGTATAAGGAACATGTTTCTGAAGACTGGCCTGATGTTATCAAGCAATTGATGATTATTCTCCAACAGGAAGAGAAACTTCTCGAGATTGTTCAGCTTGTTGGGAGCGACGCGCTTCCAGATAAAGAGCAACTTATTCTTGAAGTTGCTCGCTTGATTCGAGAATTTATTCTCCAGCAGAACGCATTCCACGACATTGATACGTATTGTACTATTGAGAAATCCTATCGTCTCATGACGTTGATTTTGAAGTACAACACAATAGCGCAAGCGACGCTTGCTCGCGGAATTCACGTCAAAACTATTCTTGGATTAACTGCGAAAGATAAAATCGCAGAAGCGAAATTTACCAAAGAATGGAAACAGCATCTTGATACTGTTGAAAAAGATATTGAAAAAGAATTCGCGCAATTGCGTGAATAAATAGGTGAAACTCATGAAAGAATATAAAACAATTAATCGAATTGCAGGACCACTTGTTTTTGTTGAAAAAACAGAACCTGTTGGATACGGGGAGATTGTCACCTTACGACTCTCTGATGGCTCAATAAAAAATGGTCAAGTCCTTGACACGAGCGATGATCTTGTTGTTGTTCAAGTGTTTGAAGGAACATCTGGACTTGATAAAGAAGCCAGCGTGACGTTCTTAGGACAATCGCTGAAAGTTAATGTTTCTGAGGAAATGCTTGGTCGTATTCTCAATGGCGCGGGAAAACCTATTGATGGCGGTCCAGGCATTATTCCAGAAAAGAAATTGAACATCATTGGCGCAGCAATCAATCCGTACAGCAGAGAACAGCCAAGTGATTTTATTCAGACGGGAGTAAGTACTATTGACGCAACAAACACGCTTGTTCGTGGACAAAAACTTCCTATCTTTTCCGGAAGCGGATTGCCACACAGCGAAATTGCATTGCAGATCGCACGTCAGGCAAAGGTTGTTGGACAAAAGGAAAACTTCGTTGTTGTGTTTGCAGCAATGGGTATCACCAACGAAGAAGCACAATACTTCATGAAAGGATTTGAAGAAACTGGCGCTCTCGATAGAAGCGTTGTGTTTTTGAATCTTGCAGACGATCCTGCAGTTGAACGTCTTGTTACTCCACGAATGGCATTGACGACTGCAGAATATCTCGCGTTTGAAAAAGACATGCACGTTCTTGTTATCTTAACAGACATGACGAACTACTGCGAGAGCTTACGAGAAATTGGGGCAGCACGTGAAGAAGTTCCAGGACGACGAGGATATCCAGGATACATGTACACAGACCTTGCAACGATTTACGAGCGCGCTGGTATGATCAAAGGGAAAAAAGGATCTGTCACGCAAATCCCTATCTTAACCATGGTTGGAGACGACATTACGCATCCAATTCCAGATTTGACTGGCTACATTACAGAAGGACAGATTGTTCTTTCTCGAGAATTGCATCGAAAAGGAGTGTATCCTCCAGTTGACGTGTTGCCAAGTTTGTCTCGCCTTATGAATTTGGGTGTAGGAGAAGGAAAGACTCGCGATGATCACAAAGGAGTTTCTGATCAGTTGTATGCATGTTACGCAGAAGGACGAGACCTTCGCGGGCTTGTCGCGATTGTTGGTGAAGAAGCACTTAGCCAACGCGATCTGCGCTTGTTGAAATTTGCAGCAGCTTTTGAGGATCAATTTGTCCGACAACGCCGTGATGAAGATCGAAGCATTTCAGAGACACTTGACTTAGGGTGGCAACTCTTTGGAGCGATTCCATCAAATGAGCTTACTCGCTTGAGTGGTAAGTTAAAAGAAAAATTTTACAAAGCAAAAAAAGAATAAATTGATGTGAAAATTCATGGCAGAGAACATTAAACCAACCCGAAGCGAGCTGATGAAGCTCAAGAATCGCATTAAACTCGCGAAATCAGGCTACAATCTTTTGAAGAAAAAAAGAGACGGTCTTATTTTAGAGTTTTTTGAAATCTTGAAGCGCGCGAAAACTGTTCGGCAAGAATTGACTGAAGAATATAAGAAAGCACTTTATACGGTGAATATTGCGCGAACCATTGAGGGCGATGTTCAAGTGAGTTCTCTTGCGCTTGCTGTTCGCGACGCACCTTCAATCACTATGCATTCTCGCAACATCATGGGGGTTGTTGTTCCGAAAATAACTACTTCGCACAAAGAAAAAGGTGCGGATAGAGGGTATGGAACGATCGCAAGCTCTGCAGTTATTGATGAAGCGTCTCAATCTTTTGAAAAAGTTGTTCGTAAAATTATTGAAGCTGCTGAAGTGGAAACAGGAATTAAAAAATTGTTGACTGAAATTGAGAAAACCAAACGACGGGTTAATGCACTGGAGTTTGAAATTATTCCTCGACTTGATGTCCAGCGAAAGTTTATTCAGATGCGCCTTGATGAAATGGATCGAGAGAATGTGTTTAGGATGAAGCGGATTAAGAAGTAGGTTTTTAGAACTCATCTAATCTCTTTATATTCTGATGATACACGAGTGTACTATTTCCACCAGCACCAACGACTCTCTTTAAGGAAACAAAGCCTCCAAATCCGAGGGTTTGCACTTTTCTGACAAATGTTTTGTAAGATTGTTTTCCTCCTGTCTCTTCATACTTCTTGAAGAGATCGCCGATTTTTATGCCACTGTTTGCTTTCACAAGTTCAAGAACTGCTCTGCAATCTTCATCTAATTCGAGTGGTTCTTTGTTGTATCCCTCTGCACCTTTATCTAAGACTGCGGTGACGTGGTTTGCGGTAATGATTCGTGAGCTTGCTTCTTCTGCAGCTTCTGCGCTCTGGCGCATTAAATGCAAACCCGCACGAATATCTTTTTGCTGAATGGTGTGTTGTAAAATGACTTCAAATGCGTCATCTTGCAGAACTCCTGGTTTGAATGCAAATCCTTTTCGCTGTTCGAGAATATCTTTTATTTCTTGCGTGTTATACTCTTTGAACTCTAACAATTCTGGTCTGAGTCTTGAACGAATTCGTTCGTCTAGTCCTGTAAACCATTCCTTGTAATTAGAGATGAGAATTACTGTTTTTTTGAACACATTTTCTAAAAGCGTGTAAAGAAAATCAAAATCTTCCAATTTATCCACTTCATCAAAACAAAACGCGACACAGTTTTTGTTAAAGGTGTTTTCGAGATCTTTGAAAATTTCATGCGTTTTTTTATTTTGATAGAATTTGTAGTTCACTGCTTCGCACAGGGCGATTGCGATTTTGTAGGTGCTGTTATTTTGCCAGCAATTGACATAGACTGGAAGAATTTCTTCATGCTGCTCTTCAAGTTCTCTAAATACATGGAGCACTGCGAGTGTTTTTCCAATTCCTGGCTTGCCATGAAGCATAATATTTTTCCCTGTTCGCTCGCTGAATAATGGTCTAATCGAATTTGCGATGGTGAATTGCTCATTTTCCCGATGGAGGAGGAGTTTTGGCTGGAAGGAGAAATCTAACGCAAGCTCATTGAGGAAAATACTCTCTC
This sequence comes from uncultured Methanosarcinales archaeon, assembly GCA_964385055.1. Taxonomy (GTDB): domain Archaea; phylum Nanobdellota; class Nanobdellia; order Woesearchaeales; family DSVV01; genus JACRPI01. The sequence continues at coordinate 91,074 of CAYLMH010000001.1, read as the reverse complement.
CTGATTTCAACATTGTATCGAATAAACCCATGAAAAAAAGAAGATTTTTGTGCTTTATATGGATTATGTTCGTTTACTATTCATTTTTTATTTCATAAGCAAAAAATAACAACAACATTGGCGGCCTACGGACATGTCACTTTGTTCCATGTCCTACGCGACACCCCGTAAGGGACAACCCCCGTCGCGTCGGCGCCACTGTTGTTATTTTTTGCATTATGCTTATTTAAGAAATTCGTACTTCTTTATCCAAGTCTCGTCCCACAATTCGCACAGAACCTGTGATGTGGTTGCTTTGCTGCACCGCAGCTATGACAGTATCTTCCTTGATTTTGATGTTGTTGTGGATGCACAGCTCTGTGTTGCACCTGTGTTCGTTGTGGATGTGCATATTGTACTTGTTGACTTTGCCGATGTTGAGGATGGACTTGATGCTGCGCTCTTTGTTGCTGTGTTGGATGCGCAGCTTGATGCTGTTGTATTTGCTGTGCTGCTTGTTGCGGTCTTTGCGCAGCTTTTTGCTGCAAATACGGATTTTGCGCTTTATTTAAATCAACAGGGCCTTCTTCTTCATCTTTCGGAAATATTTTTGCTTTTAGATTATCATACGATAATTTACCAAGGCCATAGAGTGTCATAAGGCCTCCAAGCGCAATAAATATCTTTAATGTGTCATAGAAAAATATAGAAACTGCCATGACGACAAAACCAACACCGATAAAGACCCAGCCATTAATGTCTCCAATTGATTTCTTTGCCATTGCTGTTTATTCTAGAAATACAGATATATAAGTCTTTCCCGCGTTTTCTTTTTTAAAGAGTTTCTTATTTTTTCTCTAGAGTTCTCTTTCCATTCATATACGGTACAAGCACATCAGGAATCTTTACTGATCCATCTTTTTGCTGGAAGTTTTCTAGGATTGCAACTATTGCTCTGCTTGTTGCAACGCAGGTTGAATTTAATGTATGAGGAGGATAATTTTCTTCTTTTCCTCTGACACGCATGCCTAATCGTCGTGCCTGATAATCCGTGCAGTTGCTTGCAGAAACTACTTCTCTATATGCATTTTGCACTGGATACCATACTTCAATATCATATTTTTTTGCCGCAACTGTTCCAATATCTCCTGTACAAATGTTGACAATGCGGAAATGGAATCCTAATGATTGGAAAAATTCTTTTGCATTTTCTAGAAGTTCTTCATGCAATTTCCAGCTTTCTTCTGGTTGGCAGATTACTATTTGCTCAATTTTGTTAAACTGATGGACGCGGAAGATTCCTTTCTGATCTTTTCCATGCGCTCCTGCTTCTTTTCGAAAACACGCGCTTATGCCAACATGTTTCATTGGTAACTGTGTTGGTTCAAAGATTTCATTTTGGAACATCCCAATCATCGGATGCTCCGACGTTGCAATGAGATAGAGATCTTCTCCTTGAATTTTGTACATCACATGTTCAAAATCCGCAATATCTGTTACTCCTTCATAGACATCTCGATGCATCATAAACGGAGGGTAAAGGAGAAGGAATCCTTTTTTGTCCATAAAATCCATTGCATATCGCTGAATTGCCATATCTAAAAGAACAAGGTCTCCTTTGAGGAAGTACTGTCTTGCTCCTGCGATTTTCGCTCCTCGTTCGAGATCTGCCCAATTGTTTTCTGTTAGTAAATCTACATGGCTTTTCAGTGGAAATGCGCTTGTTTGTTTTTTTCCAAACTCTCCTACTACGACATTCTTTGTGTCGTCTGCGCCGACGGGAACAGATTCATGCAGGATATTTGGCAAACGTTTAAGATAATAATCTACTTCATCTTTGATATGTTGTTGTTCTACTTCTTTTGTTTCAATTTGGAGGGGGATTTTTGCTGCTTCTGCCAACAGTGCGGCTGCATCTCCTCCTGCTTTCTTGATTTTGCCTACTTCTCTTGAGATTTCATTTCTTTTTGCACGGAGCGCTTCTATTCCCAAAAGATTTTCTCTGTATGTATTGTCCAATGCAATAATCTTTTCTAAGAATTGAAGTTTTTCTTTGTCATTTCTTTTTTCAAGGTCTGCCCTTACAATTTCTGGATTTTTTCGGATTAGTTGAATGCTCAGCATAGATGTTTAGAAAAGTTCAGGATATATAAAGATTTAGGAATACTTGGCGTTCTCTCTATCTTGATTCCTTTTCTTTCTTTGATTTCTTATTCAAAGAATAAAAAAGATTGGGGATTCAAAAGCAGCTGAGCGAATTAAGGGTGAAAGGTGATTGCTAAGAGAAGTTCTGGCAAAGGTTAATATAGATGTATTTCTTTTGGATTATCATGACACTTGTTCATAAAAAACCATTTCTGGAACATCAGAAGAAATATCTTGCTCTCATCAGGAAAGGTCGCGCATTCATTTATCCGACAGACACTATTTATGGCATTGGCTGTGACGCGACCAATACTCGCGCAGTCAAACATATTCGTATCTTGAAACAGCGGGAACACAAACCCTTTTCTGTTATTGCTCCTTCCAAACAATGGATTTTGAAAAATTGCGTTGTTCATGCTCGAGCGAAGAAATGGTTGGGCAGATTGCCAGGGAAATATACATTTATTTTGCATCTCAAGAATAAAAAAGCAGTTTCCCGCTCTGTGCATCTTGGGGATTATACGATTGGTGTGCGTCTTCCGAAGCATTGGTTTGCTTCTGTTGTTGCTGCGTATGGTAAGCCCATTGTCACGACGAGCGTGAATATCAGCGGTGCGCCGTTTATGACTTCTCTTCATGATGTCCCTCATCATATGCTCAAGAAAGTAGGATTTATTCTTTATGAAGGGCTCAAGAAAGCACATCCTTCGACACTTGTTGATTTTGTTTCTGATCAGAATGGAAAAGTGGTGAAAAGGAAGAAATAAAATTAAAGAAGAGAAAATTAATTGTTAATGTCCGCCGTGACCGCCACCATGACCACCGCTGTGTCCGTGATCTGCATGCCCTTCTTCTGCTTTGACATATTCTTCAAGCATTCTGTTCATTTCTGACCCATACAGTGTGGAGAATGCATTAATTAGTCCTTCTCTTGTTCCGAATTTTGCAAGTTTTCCTTTGCTTAAGTGTTGTCCTGTGTAGTTTCCATGTGCTTTAAGGACACCTTGATAAAAATCAGGATCTTTACCATGTGGTAATCTTTTATTTAATTCATAATTCACTTTTTTCCCTATATTTTCTCCTTTTTCCTTTTCATGGAATGCATCAAGCAGCTTATAGAGATTTCCTTCTTTTATTAAATTATCAACAGACGTTTTGTTTTCTTTTTCATATGCTTCTAGCAATTCTCTCGCTTCTTGGTATATATGATGTCGATGCTCTGCATCTTTACTCACCGGAAGCCCTGCTTCTGTTCTATATTTGATAATGGCATCAACAAGTGCTTCCTCAGCAGAAAACCGATCGACTATGTCTTTCTTTCCTTTTACTTCTTGGAGCGCAGTGATGTATGCATCATTATGTTTATGTGTTGTGTTTCTATGCCAATCCCAGTCAAACGCTTCTTCAAGAATATTGTCATAAAATTCTTGGTGTTCTTTCTCTACTTCGTGCGTCTTTCTTTTACCGCCTTTTTTAGCGCCATGGCCACCATGATCCCCATGCGCTGCTCCGTGTCCGCCTGACATTTGTTCACCTATTCTTGATTCTAAGTTTGCTACCATTTTTCTCACGTTTGTTTTTTATATATCTTTCTATATGATATCCTTCTTTCTATGACAATATTCTCTTATTTACTCCTATAAAGCAGTAGTTTCATTTAAATTTTATGCGTATTTTAGGACAAAAAAGTCATAGTTCCCCCATTTGTGCTTTTTTCACTTTCTCTCTCACAAAACTCTTATATATCACTGCTGCATTTTCTCATGCTCATGACGTTATCCACACTTCAAAAAGTCTTTCTCACTGAAAAAGAGCTCTTTCCCGCTATCCTTGGGCAGCAGCATGTCAAAGAAGAACTGAAATCTGCGCTTCTTATGGGCAGAAACATTGTCATACTTGGACCACCAGGCATTGGAAAAACCACGCTCGCGAAGAATGTTGCGGATGTTCTGCCTGATCTTGAAGTGAACGATTGCTTGTATCATTGTCTTCCTAAACAGCCGCTCTGTCCTGCATGTCAGGAAGGCAAAAAAGTAAAGACAAAAATCGTTAAAGGAAGCGAACGCTTTATTCGTATTCAAGGAAGCCCAGATCTTACTGTTGAAGATCTTTTCGGCGATATTGATCCTCTCAAAGCATTGGAATTTGGACCCATGAGTTTGCAGGCATTTACGCCAGGCAAAATTTTCAAAGCAAATAACGGTGTTTTATTCTTTGATGAGCTTAATCGTTGTCCTGAGAAATTACAGAACGCGTTATTGCAAGTGCTTCAGGAACGCATCGTCACTATTGGGACGTATGATATTGATTTTCCTGCGCAATTTATTTTCATCGCAACAATGAACCCACAGGATACCAACACAGAACGACTCAGTGATGTCTTGCTTGATCGTATGGATATGCTTACCATGACATACCCTGAAACCACTGTCTTAGAAGAGCAGATTGTTCTTGAAAAAGCGCACAAAATGATCGTCACATTTCCGACGCCACTTCTCAACTATCTTGTGCTTTTTGTTCGTGAGCTTCGTGACAATAAAAATCTCGAAAAAGTGCCGAGCGTTCGCGCGACGATTGGTATTTATGAACGCGCACAAAGCACTGCTCTTTTGCATCATCGGCAGGAGGTTTCTTTTGATGATGTGAAAAGTGTCATTCCTTCTGTTCTGAGCCACAGGATTAAATTAAAACCAAGCATTCGTTATCTCCAGACAACTGAGACTTTTCTTGAAAAGGAATTAGAAGAATTTACTGATCATGGTTTGGGAAAACAAGCATTAGAGCAGCGTTCTTTTGATGAAGAAAAGAATGATTCTCCCTGACAGAAAACAAGAAAAAAACACTGTTAAAGATTTTGATGAAGCAGAAGAGCTTGGTGGTAAACTTGCGTTTCAAAACGTTGAAGATAAACTCATGCATTCTGTCATGGAAAATGACCAATCTATTATTGACAAAGCAAAAATAATTAAGGATTCTATGAATCAATCGCTTTTTTCTTTTACACCAGATCTCATGTTTGAAAAACTTGTTAAGAATTACAAAACTGCAAAACAAATTTATGGGGAAAAACTCATTCGCCAGATGACTGGGTATGATGAGAAATATATGGAGCAAAATGTTCGCATTCCAGAATTCCAACGACAGATGAAACAAAATATTCAAGAACAATTTGAAGAAATGCAAGAACAAGATTTTGTGGATAAAAAAGGAATGTTTACTGAGAAAGGGATTGAACTTGCCGCGCTCCAGTTGTATGTTGAAGAGATTGATCGTTTGGAAGCGTATGGATTATTGGGAGAGAAACCCCTTGAGAAACAAGCGCATTATGGCGCACCACTTGATGTTCGTGATTTTCACAAAGGTGATCGCTATAAAGATATTGCGCTTCGCAGGACTATTAAAACGGCGATTCGTCGCAAACACGCAACGCTTTCCATGGAAGATTTGAAAATGTTTACTCGCCAAGAAAAAGGAAAAATTTCTTTGATTTATGGGCTTGATTCTTCTGGCAGCATGAAAGGAGCAAAAATCGCTACCTGCAAAAAAGCTGGTGTCGCGCTTGCGTTCAAAGCATTACAGGAAAAAGACGATGTTGGCTTAATTGTTTTTGGACAGAATATTCAGGCGTCTATTGCGCCGTGTTCTGATTTTGGCTTGTTGCTTAAGGAAATGATTAAAATCATGCCTTCCAAGGAAACAGATCTTGCAGGATGCATCATGCATTCTTTGACATTATTTCCTCCTCATAATGGAACAAAGCATTTGCTTCTTTTGACTGACGCTGTGCCCACTGTTGGCTCTGATCCGATGCAGGCGACCTTTGACGCTGTTGAGAAGGCTGTCGCTGGTGGTGTTACTGTTTCGCTTATTGGGATTCAGCTTGATGCAGCAGGAAAACAGTTTGCAGAGAAACTTGTCGCGCTGGGGAATGGACGATTTTATCTTGTGGAAAATTTAGAAGATTTGGATAAGATTGTTTTGATGGATTATTATGGGTGCTGAGTTCTCACGAGATGGATCAGTTCTCCTTCTGGAGAAAACATAAGCTCTTTTTTCTGTAGTGCTTCTCGTTGCGCAGGTGTTATAAGAACAAGCATATCTTGCATGCCTAAAAGAACTATTTCTCTTCCTCTTGGATCTACTTTGAGCGCGTATGTTCCCCTAAATTCGTATTGTGTTGCGAGGGTGAGGGTCATTGTAGTTCTTATTTTCCTTGTGCTTCTGTCCCAAAAGGAAATCCTTTATACACTTCATATTGTTTGACATCAAGTCTTTCTAAAGGGTTATTTATTGCATTACATAACGCATAATATAATTTTTGTACGTCCCTACGCCATTCTCTTACTCTTGCTTCTTGCCGTGCTTCGTGGAGCATATGACTTCTCTCTCCACCAACTGCATCGTCAGCATAGTTTTTTAATGCCTCAACACCAAAATCAATTCGGATGTTATTTCTTCTTAATGGTCTTCCTGGTACAATGTACGTAAAAATTCTTCTTCCTTGATCATCAACAATGTAATCATTCTCATAACCCCATGTTTTTCCTTCTTTTCGCAATCGCTTTCCGAAGAGTGCTTTATAGTTACCCTCACCATAAAACTTTCCATTCTTTGTGCGTTCGATAAGCTCTCTCACTTCACTCTCTGTTCTTACGACATCCATGACTCCAAGGACATCACTTACTCGGCAGCGCATGAGAACATATTCAAGAGGATCAACTCCTTCTCGTTTTATATGAAGTCCTTCTTGTTCTGCAAATGGTGTTCGTAATCCGTGTGCATGCATTGCTCCAAAATTTTCAACAATTTTCTCTGCTGCTTTTCTTTCCTCCCTTGTTCCTCTTTGGAGCTCTCCTAACCCTTCAGCAATTTTCCTGTCTCTTTCCTCTCTATTTTCATACCCATCGAGACATGCTTGGATAATTCTCCATTCTTGTATTCCTTCACAAATATATCGTGCGAATTTTCTTCCCATCCGTCCAGGGTCTTTTATTCTACTTACTTGAAAAATAATTGGATACGAAGGCATATCGCTGATTTTGTGTGTCCCATGCCTCATTCCTAAATAAACTGATCTGTCTAATGTTATTCCTGTTGCTTTTGGCTGAAAATCAATAATTCTTGTTAATGTCTCTACTGTCCCTGTGGGAAGACTGCTTGCTCTGACAAATTTTCGCGCATGTGTTGTAAACCCTTCATGAAATGCACCATATGTGGTAAACATGTGCGTGTCTGTTGGTTTTGGTTCCTCTGCTTTTCTCATTTCTCTATCGAAAAATGCTTGTGTTGCATACAAATCTTCAAGTCCTTCTTCAATCCATGCGTTTGCTCTTCTTAGAATTCCTTCTTCTACTTCCTGTCTTGCAGCATTCGCTTCTGTACTGCTTCTTCTTGACCCTTCTTCTTTTCTCTTAAACACATCATCTATTGACACTACTCGTCCTGTTCTTAGATATTCTGTTATTATTGGCCTTACAATATCTCCGAACAGCATCCAACTTATTTCTGTTGGGCCAGCGAGTAAATCATCAACTGTGTTTGCAACCATTTTGTACCTTAAATTTTATATAATATTCTCTTAAAGAAGCGTTTTTTCGTTTAAAAACCTTATGGCATTTTTTCTGTTTTTATTGCGTTGTTCTCTTAAATATGTCAGGATGTGGCTCTTTTTTCTTCACAGGTTATATAAACCAGTTCTGCTGTTTTTGTTTCATGAAAGTCCTTATTTTCGCTGATCTTCATGGCAGTGACACCGCATTCAAGAAGATAGAAACTAAAGCAAAGTCCGCGGGCTTGCTTGTTTGTTTAGGCGATTTTACTATTTTTGGACAACGGCAACAGAAAATATTGAAAAAACTTGATGATCTTGGAACACTTTGTCTCGTGATTCATGGCAATCATGAATCTTCTGCTGAGGTTACTGCAGATTGTCAGAAATTGAAGTTAAAAAACGTTCTTTTTGTTCACAAAAAAGTATTGCGCGTGGGGCACTTGATTTTTATGGGGTATGGGGGAGATGGATTTTCTTTACGTGACAAAGATTTTGAGAATATTTACGCTCCGCGCTTTTTGCAGGGTCTGAAAAAATATAAGGACATTATTCTGAAGGAAGGAAAGAAAGATCCGAAGACCATCTTGTTATTACATGGACCACCCTATGGTTCGAAAGTTGACGCGATTGGTGACCAACATTGCGGCAATAAAAGTTTTCGTGACTTTTATTTGAAACACAAAATTGATTATGTGTTTTCTGGCCACATTCATGAATCTGCTGGCGCTGTTGAACATATTAAGAATACGACTTTGATAAATCCAGGACCGTTTGGTGTTTTGCTTGAAATGTAGTTACGTATTCACTTTGATTGCACTAATTGGAATAAACTTTTCTTCTTGAGAAACTTCTTCTTGCTCACTATATTCTGTGACTAACTTATCTAACTCTGGATTTGCGGGTATTTCTGCTTCTTTCGCAAACTGTGCAATATATTCCTGCTTGAGTTTTTCAAAATCAATAAATCTAGGAGCTGAATCTTCTTTTGTCATCAAGACTACTCTTGACGCTTCTTGTTCTGCGCTGATTTTGTATGGACAATGCTGCGCGATCTTTTCTGCAAATGCCTTGACTTCTTCATGGTACGGCATGTTTTGCATTTCCAATCGTTCTCTACTCGCGCCGACAAACATGTATGCTTTCACTTCAATAAAATCAGGATTTGCTCGCATGAACAGTTCTGCGTATTTTTCTGGTTCAATATCGTTGAGTCCTTTGACCACAGTGAGTCTTAGTGTTGTTCGATTTTTTCCTTTCAGGTTTCGCATGATGTCCAGACTTTTCATTAATCTCTGCCAGCTGTCTTTATGCATGGATCGTGTGATTTTTGTTTGCAATTCTTCATTTGCTGCGTCTAAAGAGATGTAGAGCTGTGTGGGAAGTTCTAGATTTTCGAGGACTTGCGGCAACATACCGTTTGTTACTAAATAACTGCTCCATCCTCTTCTCTTGATGTCGCGGATGAGCTCGGAGAGATGTGGATAATATGTTGCTTCGCCGTTTAATGAAATCGCGACGTGCATTGGTTCTTTTGACTCTGTCATGCGTTGTTGATTTGTTTTTGGGTTGCCTTTGAAACCTGTGAGGAGTTTTCGTTGCGCTCTGATTGCTGCTTCCATAACGTCTTTTGGCTTGTCTATTTTGCCGAAGCTGGAATTGTTTCGATCTCTCCAGCAGTAGACGCAATCCATATCACAGAAGTTAATCGCAGGAGACATCTGGATGCAGCGGTGGCTGTTGATGCCATAAAAGACTCCTTTGTAGCACATGCCTTCATCTTGCAATGCTTTCTTTGTCCAGCCGCAGATTTTGACTGCAGAATGTTCTCCAACAAAGAGGTACTGCTGCTTCTCCATGAGCTTTTTGTAGGCGGGATTCATTGTTGTTGAGAATGGATGTGGGTTTTATATAGTTTTATGGGGTTTTTTAGGAGGATATTTAAATCTTAAACATATTCTTCTTAAAATGAAGTTGCCTCTTTTCATTTTTCTCATCACCATCTTATTTCTAAGTAGTTGCACATTCTCTTCAGAGGATTCTTCATTACAGCTTACTAATGAAACTGAAAATGAATCTCTTGAAATTCAAAATGACTCTTTAGAGATTATTGCTCAAATAGAAGAAACAAAAATTGAAGCTGGGGATATTGATAAATCTACGTTATACATCCAAGGTGAAGACTGGGTTACTCTTATTGATTTGTCAGGCTTTTCTTATGAATCAGGTTTAGATGGCCCATACACAGATTTCTCTTCTCGATTTCTTATACAAAAAAGTGCTTCTAACATGACCATTAGTATTTTTGCAGAGAAGGTCGAAGGAGTAGATGATTCAGCTTCTTGCTTGCGTTATTACCTTCCAACTATTCAAGAGTCTCGAGATAAATCTGAACTTATACTATCTACTATGGGCACTGACTTTATAGTATCTGATGTTGAACAAGAAAATAACTTTATATTGACATGGGTAGCTGATATTAACTTTCCTTCCTTAAAAGGCAAAATCAAACAATTTAATCATTATCGATATTATGATGGTTATTGCTTTGATTTTCATATAAGCCAGACTGGTTATCAAGATGATGATGGACCTTTTTATGACATAATAAATTCGATACAATTTGAAGAAGGTATTCCTTTGGAAGATGCTAGTGATGTTTATACTATTTCTCCATAGAATTAAAAATTTCTTCTTACCTCACATAACCTTCTTCTTCATTTCTGCATTCTTCACTGTTATATTTACTCTCTTCATTCTCGTTTCAGGTAATTTTGCATGCAAAATCCATCTGTACGTCATCTTTTTGGCAGATGGAGGAAACGCGTCAAAATTCTTTTTCGCGATTTTGTTTTTGTTTAACGCTTTCTTTAATTCTTGTGGCATGTCTGGATTTTTTGGAATGCCATGATCATGCGTTGGTCGCTGCAAACCAAGTTTGTAGAATTTCAAGCCTTCTTCTGCCATTTTTCCTCGCTTGATGAGGTCTTTCGCGTAGCTTAATGTATTGTCGCTCCATTTGCTCTTTTCATTTCGTCTTGCGAAATATCTCAGATAGGTGTTTTCATCCAGTCGTTTTATTGTGGTGTCAATCCAGCCAAAACAAATCGCTTCTTCCATTAACTCTCGATGTGTTGGCGCAGGCTTTCCTGTATGTCTTTTATGAAGAATAGTCGCTACTTTTTTTTCTTTTGTATGGTTTTTTTCTAACCACTTTCGAAAGTCGTTGCAATGGAAGGTGGTGATTGATTGGTGTTCGTTGGTTTGTTTCATTTGTTTTGTTGTTTGCTTTTTTCATATATATGAATTATCCTTCTGAACTTGAAAACAAGAAAAAGCAACTATTTTCAATACCATTCTATGGACAATCATTTTATTAATCTGCTCCTTTTCTCTCTTTTTCATGTCTTTACAAAATTACTTTGAAGAGAAGAAAGAGATTATATTCCCTCTCTTTTTTTGTTTGCTTGCTATTCCATTGCTTCAGCTTCTTCATCTTTCTCTTTTTGGATCACTCTTGTTATTATTATTTTCCCTTTCCTTCATCTACTTATTTTGTGCTTTGAAAAACATTCAACCAGATTATTCGAAAATATTATTGTGTTTAGGGATTTTTGTAGGGCTTATATTGATAAATAATATTGACTTGATCTCAGTTCCACGAATTTTTGCACGAGAATTTTGTCTGACTTATGTTGGACAAGGGACTTTGTATTCAGATAGTCCTTATTGTGTTCAGGGACCAACAGTGTATATCCTTGGCTATTTCTTATCTCTCATCCCCGTAGATCTGGATCTTAGCATAACTCTTTTTTCATTACTTACTGTTTTTCTCATTATTTATCTTACTTATAAAATAAAAGTACTGGAAACAGGAGATCATTCTTTCTTTTTTATTGCATTCTCTGTCCTTTTTTTATTTATTAAAGATTTTGACTTTGCAACAATCTCTCTTCTTTTTTTCCTTCTGCTTGGTTTCTACTTCTTAGAATATACTCCTCATAAAAAAATTGCGGGGATATTGTTAGGATTTGCATTGTTATCAAAAGTAAACTCTATTTTCTTCGTGGGAGTAATCTTTTGTTTTTATTTCTACAAAAAAGGTTATTTGGAAGTAAAGGTGTCAAAAATAAGTACTTTCATGCAAACCATTAACAAAACAGCAATTCCCTTAGGATGCTCATTATTAGTCTGTGTCTTTTTTGTTTTTCTCTATCCTCATTTTATTAATTTTTATTTTTCTTGGACACAAATATATCCAACAGCATACACTTTTGAACAAACTATCAAGATAATTACAAATGTTAATTATATACACAATTCTTCCATTCTCTTTCTGTATTTTTGTCTATTTATTGTGTTTGCGCGATTATTGGGCAAACAATTTGATGTTTTTTCTGGTCTCCTTGGTGTTGGCTTTGTCCTTTTATTCTTGAAAACTTTTCAAACATTTGGTAATGAAGAGATTATTGGCATTACAAGATATTTTCAGCCAGTTATTCCTTTTTTTCTTATCTCTCTCTACAAATTCAAGAAGGAATTCCTATCTTTTTCAATCATTGAAAAAATTCTTGTTCTCTTTTGCTTATTTCTGCTTTTTATTCCTCTTTATTTATTCTTTTCAGGATTTACTTTAGAAGATGTTTCTGATGGAAGTATTTTCAATGGTCAGAAATTCTTAGATAAAGTCAGAATGGAAATCTCTTTCCCCTTATTCCAACTCAATGTTGAAAAGCCAATAATTACAGGGTCAGATTATATAGCAATGTTTCAAGAAAATCCCTTTTCCTATCTTAATAAAACAGACTTTATTGATGTTAATTCATTTACATACTCTGAGCTTAGCGCTTTAGATTTAGAGTTGTATGCTCCATACCTTGTTCAATTAGGTCTTGTAGAAACATTGGAACCCCCAATAAAATATATACGTTTTGAAACACTTAATTCTTTCCTTAATACTACCATCTCAAACAACAATTACTCTGCAATTATTTTGCGACCGCAGGATGAATTTCTTCCATTATATATATTTCCTTATGATGCTCTATTATATCAAGATACCTGCCAGGTTTTTGTTCCTTTTATTACTGGGCAATACAAAGAAGGACATCAGCATTTTGTTTATGTTTATATCGAAAAAACAAATTGTTCGTTTCCTTCTTCGGTTGTAGATTACTATCAAGAGCACTTTCAGCGTTTATGTCATCGTTCAAAAGTTGTTGGTGGAATAATCGCTTCTGTTATGGCCAGCAATCCTCCAGAATTTAATGAAGAATGTCATTCTTCTGCAACAACTCTCCTTTATGATGTTCCTATTCAGATACAATCCATTTATTTTTGCTTGTTTGTCTTCTTATTCTTATTCATTGTCGTCTCTCGAGACTGGATCGTTTTTGATTGGTAAATAAGTATAGCTTTTTTAGAAGATGTTATAGGACTCTCTTCTTCCACTCGACAAATCACTTTGTCCAGTGCTTTTATTCTCGGTAAACGGTGCCCACATCCTCCACTGGACACGCTGTTGTGAGGTATATAAGGAACTTCGATCATAGATATCCTTACACCACAGGCAGAAGTTTGACAGACCAGTGCAGTAATGCACCAAACTTTGCACTGCTGAAAAAAAACCCGAAAGGAAGGTGGAACTATGGAAACAAAAAAAGGACCAGTAAAGAAATTTAGAGCAGGAGCAGTCTCTGCAACTGTCTGGAACAATCCAGGCAAAGAGTTTGAAGGGAAAGAACCAACAACGTACAGCACTATTTCTTTGGAAAGAAGCTACAAAGATAAAGATGGCTCCTGGAAAACAACAAGCTCGCTTCGCTTAAATGACCTGCCAAAAGTCGCGGTCGTTGTCAACAAAGCGTATGAGTTCCTTGTGCTCAACAAAGACAGCGCTGAAGAAGGAGAAGCTGCATAAATCTTTTTTTATTTTTTATTTTACATTAGATGAAAGAACATATAAATTTGGAGGAGATACCTATGCGTAAACAAGAACAAGTATTTGAGGAAACAATGGAAGAACGATTCGATGAAGAACAATTTCAGCAAGAAAAGCGAGACATTGAGGATGCTGCGCCTATCAAAAAAACAGGCAAGCAGATTACGATCAATGATCTTCCCGGCATTGGACCAGCAACTGCTGAAAAACTAACCGCAGTTGGTTTTGGCACTGTGATGGCTATTGCTGTTGCGACGCCCGGAGAAATTGTTGAAGCAACAGGCATTTCTGAAGCTGGCGCACGCAAAATCATCAACGCTGCACGCGATAATTTGGACATGGGTTTTGAAAGCGGCGACCAAGTGATGCAGAAACGAGAACGCGTTGTTAAGATCTCTACGGGTCATAAAGGATTTGATGCAATGATGGCAGGTGGCTTTGAAACTGGCGCAATCACAGAAGTGTATGCTGAATTTGGCGCGGGAAAAACGCAAATTGGGCATATGCTCGCAGTCAATGCGCTCGCAGTTGAAGGAGAAGAGAATCCTGCTGTGTTTTATATCGACACTGAAAATACTTTTAGACCAGAGCGAATCAAACAGCTCGCTGCTGCAAAAGGTATGGATGTTGATGCAGTGCTCAAGAACATCAAAGTAGGTCGCGCATACAACTCTGACCATCAGATGCTGCTTGTCGATAAAATCGAAGAGATGATCACCCAACAACATTTGAATGTTAAACTGATTGTGGTTGATTCCTTAACTGCGCACTTTCGAGCAGAATTTGTTGGGCGAGGAACACTTGCTGACCGACAGCAGAAAATCAACAAACACATGCACGCACTCTTGAAGCTTGCTGACACCTACAACATCTGTGTTTATGTGACGAATCAAGTCATGTCAAAGCCAGATCAGTTCTTTGGAGATCCAACGCAGGCAATTGGTGGTCACATTGTGGGACATGCAAGCACGTTTAGAATTTACTTGCGCAAAGGCAAGAAAGGTAGCAGAGTTGCAAAACTGGTTGATAGCCCTAACTTGCCAGAAGCAGAAGTTGCGTTCTATGTCACTGAAGGCGGATTGCAGGATGTTTAATTTTTTTATTTTCTTTTTTTACTTCGAAAAACATATAAACCTCGTTTTAGCTAACTTTTCCCATGGTCAATGAGCTCAAAAATCAAATAGAAGCACTCTTATTTGCTTGCGGAAGAAAGATGACGCTTGATGAATTAAAACTTCATCTTCCTGCTTCAACAGCCGCAATCAAAGAGGCAACTGCGGAACTCCAAAAAGAGTACACTGATCGTGAAAGTCCTGTCATGATTGTCCAAGAAGGAGATTCTTGGAAACTCACGACCAGAGAAAAATACCTTTCTATTGTTCGTAAAATTAACCCGAACACTGAACTTACTAAAACAATGATGGAAACGCTTGCAGTGATTGCATGGAAACAGCCAATTACGCAAAGCGAAGTCATTGCGATTCGTACCAATAAAGCGTATGAACACATTGGTGAACTTGAAAAAATGGGTTTTCTTGTTAAGGAAAAGTATGGCAGAACATTTATGCTCAAATTAACACAAAAATTTTTTGATTATTTTGATCTTCGTGACGCACAAGCTGCGCGCGAAATGTTTGCGCACGTTAAGGAATCTGAAGAAACACAACGGAAGCTGGAAGAAGCACGCGCTGCGGCAGACGCTGGCGCAGCTGAAGCACAGCTTCCTGAAGTTGTTTCTCCTGAAAAAAGTCCAGAAGATCTTGTTCCTGAAGTTAGTGAACAGGCGCAACTAAACGCAGGTGAGCTTCATCAAGAAGCTGTTGCGCAGGGTGCAGAGGAACAAGACTTAGATTCTGCTGTTGATCGTGAAGAAATGGTTGACGATGATGAAGTCAAACCAGAAGAAGCTTCTTTTGTTGCAAGCTATGAAAAAGACGCAGAGAAAATGCAGGAAAAAGATCCTCAGCACAAACACAAGAAAAAACATTCGTTGGAATAATTATGCCTCAAACATTTCTTCTTCAATGCCCCAACTGTAAACATCGTATGAAATATCTTCCTCTCAAAGATGGGACTCTTTTCGGCAAAAAGAAAAAATGTGTCTATTGCGGTAAAAATTTCAACGTTCGAGAACAGATTGTTCAACAGTAACTATTCTTCTTTCAGAACTTCCTGCTCTTCTTCAAGCTGTTCTATTCTATTCTTTTCCTGTTGTTCGACTGCTTCTTCAATTTTGACTAAATAAGAAATGTCTCCAAACTGATCTTGCGCGCATTCTTCACAGTAATAGTCTTTTGTGTTTTTGATAGCAAATTTTGCTTCTTCTTCACAGATCAGACATTTTTTTACAGGCATTTTCTCTTTTTACGTCTTGATCTTTTTAAATTTTATTGTGTTTTTTCTCTTTCTCGTCAGAAATAGTTTACTATTACTTTTTTAACTGTTGCTGAAACCAAGGGATTGTTCTTTTTAATCCTTCATCCAAAGAAATTTTTGGTTGCCAATGCAACATTGTTTTTGCTTTTGTACTGTCTGGGCATCGCTGCTTTGGATCATCTTCTGGCAATGGGAGAAATGTGATTGTACTTCTGCTTCCTGTACACGCGATTATTTTCTTTGCAGCATCAATCATGGTGAACTCTTCAGAATTTCCTATATTCACTGGTTCATTTATTGTTGAAATCAGGAGGGCGTAAATTCCTGCGATGAGATCATCCACATAACAGAAACTTCGTGTTTGCGTGCCATCGCCAAACACTGTTAATGGTTTTCCTTCGAGTGCTTCACTGATAAATGTAGGGATAACTCTGCCGTCGTTTATTCGCATTCGTGGTCCATAGGTATTAAAAATTCGCACTATTTTTGTATCCATTTTGTATTTCCTATGATATGCCATGACTAACGCTTCTGCATAGCGCTTTGCTTCGTCATAGCAGCTTCTTGGTCCTGTAGAACTTACATTTCCCCAGTATGTTTCTGGTTGCGGCGTTATTGCTGGATCCCCATACACTTCCGATGTTGATGCCTGCAAAAAGACCGCACCTTTTTCTTTTGCACAATCTAATGCATGCTGGGTTCCATATGCACCCACAAACAATGTTTCTATTGGAATCTTCTGATAATCAATAGGTGACGCAGGACTTGCAAAATTCAGAACGTAGTGGATAGATTCATCGATTATTATTGGTTTTGTACAGTCGTGATTTATGAATGTGAAGTTTGTGTTATTTTTCAGATGCGCAATATTTTCAGTATTTCCAGTAATACAATTGTCAACTGCTATGACACGGTGTCCTTTTTCGAGCAGAAATGTACACAAATGGCTTCCGAGAAATCCTGCTCCTCCTGTGACAAGGCATGTTTTCATGGTGTGCCTCGCTGTTCCTTAAACCATTGCGCTGTTTTCTGAATTCCTTCTTTGAGATCAATGGTTGCTTTCCATCCTAAAATATTCTCTGCAGCACTACAATGCAATGCGCCACGAAATACTTCTCCATGTCTTTTTTCTGCAAATTGAGGTTCTTCATTGGTTGTCAGAACTTCCTGCACAATCGTGTGCAGTTCAAGCACGGACACTTCTTTCCCTGTTCCGAGATTTAGAATTTTATTTTCTCCTGTGGTGAGTGCCTTACTATTCGCAGCAACAACATCTGCAACATAAACATAATCACGAGTTTGCTGTCCGTCTCCAAATATTGTTGCTTTTTTTCCGTTGAGCATATTGTCGATGAATATTGCAATAACTCCTGCTTCTCCCTGTGGATTTTGTCTTGGACCATAGACATTTGCATATCGAAGAATGACATAGGACATTCCATACAGGCGATGGAAGAGCTGCACATACTGCTCTCCGATGTGTTTTGCGAGCCCATACGGAGACAGCGGTGTTGGATGTGTTTCTTCAGGAGTGGGAAGCACTGGCGCGTCGCCATACATTGCTCCGCCTGATGAGATGAAGATAAACTTTTTCACTTTCGCTTCTGCTGCGCAAGAAAGGACATTAATTAATCCAAGGACGTTTGTCTGCGCGTCATACACCGGCTCTTCAATTGATTTTCGTACATTCATTTGCGCTGCATGATGATTCACGACATCTGGCTTTTCTTTTTCAAAAATATTTTTTAATTCTGGCGAGGTGATATCACATTTGTAAAATATTGCTTTTGGATGGAGATTTTTTTCCTGTCCTGTTACTAAAGAATCTACCACAACGACTGTGTGACCTTCTTCGATGTATTTATCAACGACCTGGCTTCCAATAAATCCTGCACCACCTGTCACGAGAATTTTCATTGTGCGTCCTCACTGTTTCCTCTTCCTACACCCACATACTTGAAACCCATTCTCTTTACTTCCTCTTCATCATAAATATTTCTGCCATCCACAATTACAGGAGTCTTCATACTTTGTTTTATTTTACTGAGATCGAGATAGCGGAATTCATCCCATTCTGTAGCGATGACAATACATTCTGCATCTTTTGCAGCATCATACGCTGATTCTGTATACTCTATTGTTGGAAAATATTTTTTCATTGGTTGCATTGCAATAGGATCATACGCATTGACTTTTGCTCCTGCATTGAGCAGTTGTTGTATAATTGTTACTGATGGCGCATCGCGAATATCATCTGTCTTTGGTTTGAATGACAATCCTAGCACGGCAATTGTTTTTCCTTTGATATCTCCTACTAGTGTTTGTATTTTTGGAAGGAGTGATTGTTTTTGTTTGTTGTTCACTTCATGCACTGCTTGCAGTAATGGAAAGCTGATTCCTGCTTCTTGCGCTGTTTGTGTCAATGCCTGAACGTCTTTTGGAAAACAAGAACCGCCGTATCCAACTCCTGCTTGCAAGAATCTGGATCCTATTCTTTGATCAAGTCCAATGCCCTTTGCCACTTCTTTCACATCTCCCCCTACTTTCTCACAAAGTTGCGCGATTTGATTCATGAAAGAGATTTTTGTTGCAAGAAACGCGTTTGCTGCGTACTTGATGATTTCAGAACTTTTTATATCTGTAATGAAAATTGGTTTTCCTGTTCGCTCTACTCCTTTGTACAAGCGAGTCATGATTTCTTTTGCTCTGTCAGCTTCTACTCCAATGACAATTCGATCTGGATTCATGAAATCATGAATTGCTTCTCCTTCTCGCAGGAATTCTGGATTTGAAACAAGATCAAAGGGATGTTTTTCTTTTTGTTCTTGCTGGATGATTGCGCGGACTTGATCTGCTGTTCCTACGGGCACTGTGCTTTTATCTACAATTACTTTGTAGTTATTCATGTGTTTTCCAATGGTTGCCGCAACTTGGAAGACATAAGTGAGGTTTGCTTTTCCAAATTCATCAGAAGGAGTTCCTACAGTAATGAAAATAACATCTGATTGCTGGATTGCTGCTGCTGCGTCTGTGGTGAAAGAAAGGCGTTTCTCTTGTACGTTCTTTGTTACTAATTCTTGCAATCCTGGTTCGTAGATGGGAAGAATATTCTTTTGGAGGTTTGCAATTCGCTGTTGGTCAATGTCCACACACGTGATGGTGTTTCCCAAATTTGCGAGGCAGGTTCCTGTGACAAGACCAACATATCCTGACCCAAAAATAGCTATGTTCATCAGACGGAGAGGCTTTGGAGCATTTATATAGGTTATGATGTTTGATTCTATGGGTTGTCTTGTTCTTTTTTAGGTGCGTTTTCTTTGATTTTACAAAACCTTTATAAATAAACCCGTTATCCACATATTCGTGAACGGCCATAGTGGTGTGGCTCTACCTGTTCCCATTTCGAACACAGCCGTCAAGAACACCCACGTTCCATGTTGTACTGCACTGTTGTGTGGGAACCATGGATAGCTGTTCCTTCTTTTTCATTATTCTCATCAAATCTTTCCACTTACTTTCTTTGTCTTTTTTCATTCTCTTAATAAAAAATAGATAAATTGTGTAGTAGGTCTTTGCTGAGCGATTCTTTTTCGATTCTGGTGCGTGTTTTTCCCTATGCCATTGTTGTTGTTGGCATTCTTTCATAGAAAATCCTTTCATGCACAAGTTTTTTATAGCGACTTTTGTTCTTTTGTTTTATGTACCAACGGATTGTTCGTGGAGTAAGCCTTTCTTTTGTTTTCATTATTTTAGGAAGTTTGCTTGGATATCTTTTTAGGAAGCTTTTGACTTCGACACTCTCTGTCGCGGATTATGGATTATTTTTTAGCGTTGTTTCTTTTTACAGTTTTTTCATGCTCTTTATTGATCTTGGACTGGAACAAGCTGCAACAAAACACATTGTTGAATTTCGCCTTCAAAAACAATACGATAAGATTCGCGCACTCAGTTTTTCCATTCTCTTTTTTCAGCTTTCTCTCTCTGCTCTTTTGTATATTCTTGTTCTCTTGTTTGCGGATACCATCGCGCTTTCGTATTTTCACACCCCTGCCGCAGTTTCTGTATTGCAGCTCCTCGGTATTTGGTTTGTGACTACTCCTCTCATTTTGTTCCTTGCTTCCTTGCTCCTCGGCTTTCAGCGAACAACATGGTATACTGCACTTGATTTTTTCAGGATGGGATTTGTGGTTCTTGTTTCTGGACTTCTTCTCTCTCTTGGCAATGGACTTATGAGCCCGATCCTCGCGTATGCGCTTGTTCAGTTGGTTCTCTTTTTTTGTTATTTTTCGTATGTCTATCGCTTCTTTCCGCAGATTGTTCCTTCTTCGCTCTCCATTTCGTCTTTCTTTGATCCCGCGCTTCTTCGCTCTGCATTTTCCTATGGCATCTTCATTGCATTCACGAATTTTGGCTGGATCTTATTGACGCAAACAGACACGTTGTTTTTGACGTACTTTACCTCTCTTGAGACTGTTGGATTGTATAATGTTGCGCTTCCCCTTTCTCTTTTGCTGCTTTTTTTCATGCGGCCTGTGACTATTGTTTTTTCTCCGCTTGCAACAGAACTTGTTTCTGAAAAAAAACATGAGGCGTTGTCCGGCGCGATCACGCATTCCTACATCTACCTCTTTATTCTTCTCCTTCCCTGCGCTGCTGCGTTCCTCCTTTTTCCTGATTTTTTGATTTCTTTTTTGTTTGACCGCGCGTATATTGCTGCTGCACCAGCGCTTCAGCTTCTCACCTTTGGTACATTTTTTTATGCGTTCTCTCTCTTTAATGGCATTATTTTTACAGGTTTAGGAAAAGTCAAACATATGGCGCTTCTTGTTGCAGGTGTTGCTCTTTTTAATGCACTTCTTAATTTTCTTTTTGTTCCTCTGTATGGCATGATCGGCGCTGCATTTTCTACGATGGCGTCGTATCTTCTCTTGTTTTTCTTCTCAACATTTCTGCTTCGGCGTTTTCTTGCCTTTACATTTCCTCTTCGAACATGGTTTCTTACGTTTCTTTTTGGCATTTTGAGCGCTGCTGTTGTGTTCTTTGCAAAAAATTATCTTCCTTATGGCTTTGTTGCGTTTGTTTGTTCTGCGTTTCTCTTTTCTGTTCTTTATTTTTCTTTTTTGTTTTCTTTCCGTGTCCTTACTTTTCAGGAACTTGCTCACTTCTTTAGAAAATCCGCATAGTGTTTTTGTTCCTCTTTTTTGGAAAACCACTCGATTATTGTTCAATAAGCTTTATAAAAGCCTCTTTGTTTTTCTCTCGATAGGGAACAGCTATGACAAAAGTAGTAATTTTATGCGGCGGAATGGGAACACGGCTTCGCGAGGAAACAGAATACAAGCCAAAACCCCTTGTCGAAATCGGCGGAAAACCTATTCTTTGGCACATTATGAATCATTACGCACACTATGGGTTCAATGAATTTATTCTTTGCCTTGGCTACAAAGGAGAAATGATCAAAAATTATTTCCTGAATTACAAAACGCAAACTAATAACGTCACTATTTCTTTAAAATCAGGCGCAGTCACGCTTCATGAGTCTGCGACAGAAGATTGGCATGTGACTTGCGTTGATACTGGCGAAGAATCGCTTACGGGAAAACGACTTAAACTTATTCAACCCTTTATCGGAGAGGATGATTTCTTTGTGACGTATGGCGATGGCGTTAGTGATGTCAATATTAGAGATTTGTTTCAATTCCACAAAGCAAAAGGAAAGTTGGGAACAATTACTGGTATTCGCCCGCTTTCTAAATACGGTTCATTGAAAACAAACGAAGAGAGTATCATCAACGCATTTGTCGAGAAACCTGTCTTAAATGATCGCATTAACGGTGGTTTTTTTGTTTTTACTCCGCAAATCTTTTCTCATCTTGACGATAATATGTTTGAATTTACCACGCTTCCCAAGCTTGCTGAACAACAGCAACTTGCGATGTACCAACACGATGGGTTCTGGCAATGCATGGATACATACAGAGATTATTTGCATTTGAATAAACTCTGGCAAACAGAAAAGCCTTGGAAAATCTGGAAATAATTTTGTGATGACTATGTTTGACTGGAAAAATAAACGCGTTTTTGTGACAGGAGCAACTGGCTTACTGGGCAGCTGGCTTACTAATGCACTTGTGCAAAAAGGAGCAACTGTTGTTGTCCTTATTCGCGATTGGGTGCCTGATTCGCTGCTTGTTTCCTCTCCTGTGTTTGAAAAAATTATTGTTGTGCGCGGGGATCTTGTTGATATTGAAGTTGTTGAACGCATTTTGAATGAATATGAAATTGATACTGTGTTTCATCTCGGCGCGCAAACGATTGTGCAGACTGCAACACGTTCTCCACTTTCTTCTTTTGAATCAAACATTAAAGGAACATGGGTTTTGTTAGAAGCGTGCAGACATGTTGGTACTGTGCAGCGCATTGTTGTCGCGTCAACGGATAAAGCGTATGGCACGCAACCTGTTCTTCCCTATTCTGAAGAAATGCCGTTGCTTGCTGAACACCCGTATGATGTTTCTAAAGCATGCGCAGATATGATCGCTCATGCGTATTACGCGACGTATGGCTTACCTGTTGCTGTTACTCGTTGTGGCAATATTTATGGTGGTGGAGACTTGAATTTTAATAGAATTATTCCTGGTACTATTCGTTCGTTCCTCTTTAACGAGCGACCAATTATCCGCAGCGATGGACAATATATTCGCGATTACATTTACATCAAAGATGTGATTGACGCATATATTCTTCTTGCGGAAAATTTGCATCGAGCTGATGTGCGCGGACAGGCATTTAATTTTAGCACGAATAACCGAATGAAAGTCCTTGATGTTGTTGAGGTTCTTCAGCAGCAGATGAAGAGCACTCTCACTCCAGACGTTCAAAACACTGCAAAGGCAGAAATTCCTGCGCAATATTTGTCCAGCGATAAAGCATTGCGTGTTCTTAGCTGGAAAGCACGACACGGCATTGAAGAAGGGTTGCGGGAAACGATTGCGTGGTATCATGATTATTTTGATAAGAAGAAAAATTCACCTGCATCTGATGATGACTGACATTAAAAAAATACAAAAAAGCATGGTGATTCAAAAGCCTGCATGGCGAATCTGAATGATTGAGCGATTCAAAAGCAACGAGTAATAAAAAAATAAGGTAAATGAACATGAACGAAAATTACACTCTTGAAAGAATGGATGGCAAGAACGTTTTAGTTATTGGAGGACTTGGCTTTATTGGAAGCAACATCGCACAGCGCTGCGTTGGTTTAGGGGCATCTGTGACTATTTACGACGCATGTCTTGATCCGTATGGCTGGAATTTTGCAAACATCAAAGAAATTCGTGATCATATTACATTTATCAAAGGAGATACCCGCGATGTCGCTGCATTGCAATTGGCAGTTGTAGGGCAGGATGTTATTTACGACTGCGCCGCGCAAGTCAGTCATCTTATTTCTGTTAAAGATCCGCAGCTCGATATTGACATTACCTTACGCGGCGGCATGAACGTTCTTGAGACTGTGCGGCAGTTCAACAAAAACGCTATTTTAATTTATGCAGGCACTCGCGGCGCTGTGGGCAAGATGGTGCACAAACCTATTACTGAAGAACATCCTACAAGTCCAATGGATATTAATGGGATCAACAAACTTGCTGTTGAAAAATACTATTTACTCTATCATCGCATGCATGGGATGAATACCTGCGTTGTGCGCATTAACAATACGTATGGTGAACGCGCAGACATGAAGCATGGGGATTATGGGATTGTCAATTTCTTTTTGCGTAAAGCAATGTGCAATGAACAAATCAGTATTAATGGTGAAGGACTGCAAACTCGTGATTATAATTATGTGCAGGATGTTGTGGATGCATTGCTGCTTGTTGCGCAAAAACAAGAAGCGATTGGTGAAATGTTTTTCTTAGGCAGCAATCACGAGACGAAATTCATTGATATGTGCAACACTATTCTTTCTGTTGTTGGCTCTTCTATGGTTATTGAGAAAAAAGAGTGGGACACTAGCCGCAAAGCAATTGAGATCGGCGATTTTGTGGTCAATCCTGCAAAAATCCATCGAATGCTTGGTTGGTGGCCAAAGACCTCTTTACAAGAAGGATTGAAACAAACGCATGCGTTCTATAAAGGTCGAGAAGCGGAGTATTTCTAACATGAGAATCCTTGTTATTGGCGCAAGCGGATTTGTGGGCAATGAAACCTATACTGCGTTTCACGAGAATCACGAGGTGTTTGGAACGTATTGTAAAACTCCTCTTCCAGGGATGATTAAACTTGACATTACTAATAAAGAAGAAGTGGAGAGAGTACTGAACACGCTTCTTCCTGACGCAGTGATTCAGCCTGCTGCGCAGCCGTGGGTTGATTTTTGTGAACAACAGCCACAGGAATCTGAAAAGATTAATCTTCTTGGGTCGCAGCACATTATTGATTGGTGTGCGAAACAGCAGAAATATTATCTTTTTGTTTCGACAGATTATGTTTTTGATGGACAAGATGGTCCGTATACAGAAGACGCTTCTGTTCATCCATTAAATGTGTATGGTCAACACAAACTGCAGGTTGAGCAGGACGTTCTTGCGAAATTACCAACTCTTGGTTGCATTGCGCGAACAACGACCGTGTATGGCTGGGAAGCTGCTGGAAAGAATTTTGTTGCGAAATTTATCAAAACACTCGAAGAAGGAAAAGAAAGTCCTGTTGTTTGTGATCAATACGCGACTCCTACGTTTGTTTCTGATCTTGCTCGCGCGCTTGTTCTGTTAACAGAAGCAAAGAAGACTGGTTTGTATCATACTGCTGGTCCAGAATATATGTCTAGGCTTGCGTTTGCGGAAAAGATTGCACTTGTTTTTGGATTAGATAAAAATTTGATCAAATCTATTAGCACAGAAGCATTGAAGCAACCTGCGAATAGACCACGAAAAGGCGGACTTGTTTGCACAAAGATTGAAGCAGAACTAGGTATGGTGTTCAAAACGCCGTTTACTGCGTTGCAGGAAATGAAAGCAACTCGATCGCAGAAAGGAACTGCGTTGAAAAAGAACATCGTTTCTTCTGTCAAACAGTATTGGGAAAAAGCGTTTGCTGCGGATCCTTTTGTTCCTGGGAAATCCGCTGTTCCATACGCAGGTAGAGTTTTTGATAGCGCTGAGATTCAAAACGCAGTGGACGCGTCTCTTGATTTCTGGTTAACACTTGGTCCGTGGGATCAGAAATTTTGTAAAAAATTAGGAGAAAAAGTTGGGGCAAAATTTGCTTTATTGGCAAACTCTGGCTCTTCTGCGAACTTACTCGCTGTTTCCGCGCTTTGTTCTCCGCTTTTAGGAGAGAGGCAATTAAAACCAGGCGATGAAGTGATCACGCTTGCCGCGGGCTTTCCCACGACGGTGAATCCGATTATTATGAATAATTTAGTTCCTGTGTTTGTTGACATTGAACTTGGAACGTATGATATTTCTTTGGAAAAGATTAAGCAGGCAATGAGTCCAAAAACAAAAGCAATTGTTGTTGCGCACACCTTAGGGATGCCATACGCGCTGGATGCGATTAGCGCGTTTGCTCGCGACCATGGTTTATTTTTGATTGAAGATTGCTGCGACGCTCTTGGAAGTACATACAATGGTCAACATGTCGGTACGTTTGGTGACATTGGCACGTTGAGTTTTTATCCTGCGCATCACATTACGATGGGTGAAGGTGGCGCTGTGTTTACGAATAACCCTATTTTGAAGAAGATTATGGAATCTCTTCGTGATTGGGGCAGAGATTGCTGGTGCGCGCCAGGTGTTGCGAATACCTGCGGTAAACGCTTTTGCTGGAAACTGGGCGATCTTCCTGAGGGCTATGATCACAAATATATTTATTCGCATATTGGCTATAATTTGAAGCCTCTTGATATTCAAGCAGCGATTGGTGTCGCGCAGCTTGATAAATTAGATTCTTTTGTTGCTGCTCGCAAGAAACATTTTTCTGTGCTTGATGCGAATTTTAGGAAGTATGATCAATGGTTGTTATTGCCCTCTAGGCATTCTGCTGCTGATCCTTCCTGGTTTGGGTATTTGATTACTGTTCGACATGATGCGCCATTTACAAAAAAGGAGTTTGTCGCGTATTTGGAAGGACGTAAGATCGCGACTAGAGAATTGTTTGGTGGAAATCTTTTAAGACAACCTGCGTATAAAGCGATTACTTGTCGTGTTGTTGGTGATTTAAAGAATACTGATTTTATTATGACGCACACGTTTTTTATTGGTGTGTATCCAGGATTAACTGCTGAACAATTGGCTTTTGTGAATGAGACTGTTGATTCGTTTTTTAAGGAGAAGGGATTGAAATGAAACAAAAAGAACCACATGTGACCATAGTCATTCCGACACACTCTGCCCCTATTGATACTGTTGTTCGTGCGTTGAAGAAACAGAAATATACTGGAAAAGTCACTATTATTGCTCTTGATAATGGAGATCGCGATAGGAAGAATGAAATGCCTCGCGGTATTACTTATATTAAAAATGAAACGAATCTTGGACTTGCTGGTTCATTAAATAAAGGGATTCTATTAGCGAAGACAGAGTATGTTATTACGCTTCATCAGGACTGTGTTCCTGCGGACGCTGGTTGGTTGTCTGCTCTTATGCAGCCGTTTAACGATCCTCACGTGGTGTTGTCCGCGTCCCAGCAGCAATTGCCTCGAGAAATTTGGCAGCAGTTTTCTTTCTGGCACAAAGTGTTCGCTGTTCCTGAATTACAGCTGCAGAAAACGATTCATGAACGCGCAACTGCGTATAAGACCTCTGTTGTGGAAGAATGTGGATTGTTTGACAACAAAACGTATTTGACTGCTGGCGAGGATTCTGATCTTTTTATGAAGATGCGGGCGTATGGCAAATTTGTTGTTTCTTCCGCAGTTGTTTCTCATGTGCACGCGCCGCATAATGATTCTCTCTGGAAGTTTATTAAAACATTCTTACGCTGTCATGAAGCAATGGGTGTTCTCCATCGGAAGTATTTCTTTAAAATGGGGTTTCAGTTATTTTATGATTTGTTGAAGACAGTACTTGTGTTGTTCTTCTTTGTGTTTTTGTTTTTCAATATGTCTGTGAGTTTGGGGATATTTGGCATTATCTTTTTACTTGCGAATATTACTCACGTGAATGTTGTTCGTCATGTTTGTGATGTGCGATTGGTTTTTGTTCCGTTTGTCTATACTTTTGTTTGGTTTGCGACGCTCTTAGTTATGTGGAAGGGGTTTGTCGTAGGGAAACAGAGGATTCATTAACAGTTATTGCTTCTTTGTTTTTTTCACTTTAATTTCTCTTTTATTTCTTCGACCATCTCTTTGTCTCTTGTTATAAGAACTCGTATGTTGTAATTAGCGAATGTCATATCACTTAATTCATCTATAACTGCAAAATTCAAATTTCTAAAACGATACAACTTATCCATTCTTTCTCGTAACTCTTTTGGAAGGTATATTTTTGCAATACAATTTCCTTGAATAATAATGTCGAAAAATTCATCATATTTTACGTTAAGGAGTACTTTTCCATATTCTTTATAGAACATTGCGAGAATTTTGTCAAGGAAATATGAGTTCTTTACGTATATTGTATTCTTGTTTCTTGAAAAAAAATTTCTCAAGAGGTCTCGCTTTTGTTTGTCAAGGAATGGGAACCAGAGATGGTGGACAAACATGTACAGATCATTTTCTTGCTCCATATCAAAAAAATGCTCTTTAAAACCATATAACACAAAATGTCCTAATTCATATAGTGATTTCAGCGTTAACTCTTTTGTATCTTTATCAATAATCTTGACTTCTTTCTTCTCAATGTACTTCTTTCTCAGAAAGATAATGAATTCCTCGCTTGTTTTTATCCATTGAATAGAAATAGAATATTCTTTCTTTTTTTTCTCAAGAACTCCTATTTCTGTTAACTCTACTAACGCTTGACGTATTGTCTGATAACTTTTTGCAACTCCGTACTTTTTTCTTAATACGTTGTAGATCTTTTGATTTGTTAACGCTTTTTCTTCTGCAAGAATCTCTATTATATAATCTTTTGTTGATTTCTTCTTTACGTTTGGTAAGAAAAAAGATAACGCCATGCAGAAAAGAATTCATGGCTCTTTTTAAGGTTTTTGCCTTACTTTTTTCTTAGGGTAAGAATATTAAGACTTGTTTTTCTCTCTATTGTATGCAACTGAATATTCGCTATAAAGATGGTTTACCCTATGGTTTACGAGAAGTTTTTCATTTACGAAAAAATACTCTTATAGAGAACACTGCATCTTATTTTTATGTTCCAGGAATTTTTATTTTTGGTGGGATCGGTGGATGTCTTGCAGGATTAGAACCCCCAGGAGATGATTTTTTTCATGGAATTGTATATGGGGCTCTTGTTGCGTTATCTGGAATGGCAGCATCAGCAATTCTAGGACACACTGTTTTTGGTCCACGATATATCACTGCTTTAAAGCATCGAAACGCTGCTTTCATTGCACACTACTTAGAACATCTTGATTCCTTTGTACAGACTGAAACTCTTCCTGAAAATCTTGATACTCTTCTTGAGGACGGCCTTCGTATTGATGCTCTTCCTCACCACGTTACTCATTTTGATGTTGGAATGCTTGAGCGTACCCTTGCTGGACTCTCAGACAACTATAGACTTATTCCAGGTCTTTTCTCTGCTGATCGTCAGGATACTCCTCGTCTCTTAGCCTATCAGTATTTGGCAGATCTTCTCAGCGCTTCTGATGTGAAACCTGAAGCATTTATTTCTCTTTTCAGCCCAGATCGTTTCTCAAATAGTGCTTTTCCTGTTTGGGTTGGGGGGAATCGCTTAGTCCACCTTTATCATGAAACAAAAAGATATGATGATGAAGCAGCATTCAGAAAACTTTCACGCTTTCAGTATAATTATTGTGGTCCGATCCCTAACAACTAAATGCCCATCCAATCTTCACTCTTTTATCAGCTTAGTTGTATTCATAAGACATATACTAAAAATAAACTTAATAATAGTACAACCCAAAGAAGGAGAAAGAAGATAATGAACAAGATATGCCACCATTCTAATGATCGTTTTACACAATGTTTCTCAACTTTACTATAATAAAAATTAAGTGCACGTAATACCGGTAAAAGAAAGGCAATCTGAAACAATGCTATAAAAAAAATTATAAAATAAGTGTTTGTATTATCATTGGATCTAAAATTAAATCTTCCTATTAAAACAAATAAAATCCAAAGGACAGCAATCAATACAGGGGAGTAATATTGTTTGTATCCTTTCTTCTTAGCAGAGATTAATACTTTTTTAAAAAATTGATATGCAAAGAAAATAGCTAACAATACCCTAAATAGAGGATAAATGTCCATTTTTTCTTTCTCTTCAAAATAAGTCCAATTTCTATAAAACCATAAATACTGATAGACACCAAAAGAAAGGACAGACAAAAGGATAAAGTTTTTAGGAGATATGATATTAGAATAGTTTACTTTTTTTATAACCATAATCAAAACAAAGGAATGGAGATATTTAAATTTTCGTTTATTTTTTTGAAATGGACTTGTGCTTCAACAACTCCAAACCCACCCAATCTCAATTCCCTTATCAACAACAGTATACTCTGCAACACACTGTTGATTTATTGTTTTCCACAATAACCCATTCTTATCCATCGGTGGCATATCTGAGAAAATTACTGTTCCACCACTCTGTAGCTTCTGTTCAAACTCCTTTATCTTTTCTTCATTTGTTTCAGAAATGCCATAATCGCTTATGAACATTGTATATTTATCTTCTAAATACCATTGCAATTCGTAGTTTTTGAGAAGATACAACGGTTCTGCAAGTTGATTTTCCTCTGTGTATTGGATTACTTCTTTAATGCCATCACTATAATTAGGACTTGTCCAGTGCAGGCTATACTCCTCTGCAACAACAAAATTATATCCAATACCCATACTGAGAACAATAATGAACACCATCTTTCCCATTGTCTTATTTTTCAGCAGCAAAAGAACACAGGCAAGTGCAGTTATTACATATGCCGCAGCGAAAATACCAAAATGCAATAAAAATCCAGAATTATCTGTTTCTGTGAATATGGGGATAGAAAAATCAAGATTTCTCTGCTTCAATAATGCAATGGGATTTTCTTGACTTTCATAAGAAGCAATTACTTTATTTTGATTCATAAACAAGAATGCACTGAAAAAAATGACACTTAACACTGCAACTGTTATCCATTCTTTTTTCCTAAATTCCCATTCCTCTGTCTTTATCACCATATACTTCGCACTTAGTATTGCAAGTGCAGGAATTGTGATCATTAAATATCGTGTTCTATCAAGATTTGGAGGAGTGATAATAAAATAAAATAACATGCTCACTATAGTAACAAATATGAAAATTCCCTCTTGCTTCCATTCTCTTTTTGTTATAACAGACAACAATGAAAACATCAGCAACAGTGGTCCTGTCCAAAGAAGAAGCTTGAATATGGAAAATACTGTCATAAACCAATAATTATGGGTTCCTGCTTCTTTTTCTATTACTGCTGTGTTTATTCTGCTTACAATTGCATTGACACTCTGGCTTTCATTATAAATCATGTCTAGAACAGGGAAAATACTCCAAACCAGCAGCCCAATAAAAAGTATTATTGTTGCATCTTTTGCTCCCTTTGTTATTTTTGCCTTTATGGAGGTAGTTGTTTCTTTCTTTTTCCAAATAGAATAGCAATAATATAATCCACATATGGGAATCAGCAATACTCCTGTTTCTTTACTCAACATAGTTAAGCCAAACACAATTCCTGTTGCTACTTTGTCTTTTATCTGGTTTGTTTCTAAGGACGTTATGAAAAAGTAAATAGTACAATAAAAAAAGAATGTAAACATGCCTCCATCAGAGCCACTATTCATCTGCGACGCACGAATATGCCACGCAGAAAATCCTACAATCAGTGCTGCAATCCATGCAGCTTTCTGTCCAATTGTCTTTTTTGCTAATAGATAGACCAAAGGGATGGTTAGTGTCGCAAAAATAATTGATGTCAAGCGCATTGTTCTGTTGGTTAATTGAAAAATATCTGTTATGGTGATATCAGACCACACAGGAAGTGGTGGATGCGCATTTTCTGTAAAGAAGAATTCATTGTTTTTTGCTAATTCTGCAAAAATATAATCATCTCCAAACAGAACACGGTCTGCGATATAGAGTTGTCCAAAAAAGACAGCCACTATCATCACACTTAAAAACAGTATTTCTTTTTTTTCCATACTCTTCTCTAGCTTTTTCTTGCGATAATACAATAATGCTTTAACGGAATATACTTTCGAGGAAGATTCAATCCAAATATCGGAAGCACATCTCCATCTTTTATTACTTCAACAGATTCTATTGCAAACCCTGCTTTTTTGAGTTCTTTCACAATCTTCTCTCGTGAATATTGAAGAACCATTGGGAATGAGAATATCCACTTATACAATTTTCTGTTTATGGGAAACAATATGCGTTGCAGGTAATCGAAAAAGGGAGGAACACATCCTTCTATAATGATTATCTTCCCTCCTTTTTTTACTACTCTATTTGTTTCTTTCATTCCTTGTTTTAAATTATAGAGTGTTTTCTTTAGTGTATTATCCGCAAGATGATGTAAAAGATGTTGCATGACAACTATATCCATCTTTTCTCTCTCTATTCCTAGTCGTCTTATATCACTATTAATGAAAACAATATTTTTTCTCGCACGATCTCTATTTGCGCTTGTTATATCTGCTAATATCACTATTTTTGCTTTTTTCACATCATAATTAATAATTCCGCCACTCCCTATGTCTAAGACTATTCCTCTGATATATTTGTTAATTCGTTCAGCTGCTTCCCTATACATAATAGGATATTCTTCCACTGCATTCTTGAAATGGGTTGGGTTTGCATCAAAATATTCTTTTGTCTTTTTAATATTAGAACTCATTTTCCTTTTCCCCATGCACATGTTTGGTTTGTGCAAATTCCATATTGTGTAAGGTCTTCTGGATGATCTTTTTCTTGAATTGCCGCATGACAAACAGGGCATCTTCTCCATAACACTGCATTCCAAAAGATAAGAAGTGTGTTTCTGAATGTGTAATATAGTGCAGTTATTCCTTTTCTTTTTCTTGATACTACTTTATACGCATACATTGCTTTAAACGCTTTTATTTCTTCTCGTAATGCAAGAATCTCTTTAAGAATCTCCCACACTACTTTTGGTTTAGGAACATTTAAACCAGCAGGCATCTCAAATCGTGCTTCTCCTGCAACTCGAGGATAATGAGAAACACCTACTTGCGTAATTTTATATCCTGCAATTCTTGCCTTCGTGAGCATTTCTGCGGTCATAAGTCCTGTTGTTGATACTATCTTTATTTTTTCAAATATTTCTTTTTTAACCAATCTAAACGCACAATCCACATCCTTTTCTTTGATGGGAAATATCTGTCTCAAAAAAAAATTGTAAATTCTTGATGTCCAAATTCTTCCTTTTGGATCTTGCCTATTTATCCTATACCCTGCGATAATATCATACTCTTCTATATATGGAAGAAATCTCTTTATTTCATCAGGATCAAACTGGTTGTCTGAATCACAGTAGAAGATCGTATTATATCTTGCTTTTTCAAATCCAATTTGATAGGCTGCTCCAACGCCTTTTCTTTCTTTTGGTTGAATAACAAGCTTTATTCTTTTGTCTTTTTCCCCATATTCTTTGACAATTTCTTTTGTTTTATCTATGGATCCTTCATATACTACTACAAGAATTTCCCACTTTTCTGTATACTTCTCTGCAGCATTTTTTGCTTTTTCAATGCATACACTAATATTTTCTTCTTCATTATATGCAGGAAAAAACAACGTTAATTCTGCAATTGCCTTTTTCTCTTTCATAGTCGGAGAAAGCGGCTTTTGGTTTAAAAATCTTGTGGACTTAGTGTCCACTCGTTTTCTCTCTGCCTAACATTCCGAAAACAACGCGCGCGCCAATTGCATAGCGTTTGATGTCATCCCATGTTCTGATTTTTGCAATTCTTCTTGCAACATACTTGGGACGCATGTAGAATCTTCGAAACGCTTCTTTGTGAATATCCATTAATTCTTTTCTGTCTTTATACCCATTCGGAACGAAGACTGGGGACCAGCCATGATAATCCTTGAATGATTTGTCCAGTGTTCCCCATTTTTCATAGGTATTCCAAAGTTCTGTTCCTGGATACGGAGTGGTAATAGAAAATTGTGCATAATCTGGTTCTAATTCAATCGCAAAGTCAATTGTTTTTCTCGCTTTTTCTGGTGTTTCTCCAGGAAGACCAATCATAAACGAGCCTCTAATTTCAATGCCAGCTTCTTGTACCC
Organism: uncultured Methanosarcinales archaeon; assembly: GCA_964385055.1. GTDB lineage: Archaea > Nanobdellota > Nanobdellia > Woesearchaeales > DSVV01 > JACRPI01. Next base: position 57,662 of record CAYLMH010000001.1, on the reverse strand, counting down.
ACTTGACTGCTTGTCGCATTTGATCGAGAGTCATGAGCTTTTTCATATTGTCAAGGAGTTCTTGATCTCCTGCTTCAATACCAAAGAAAATATTCCAACATCCTGCTTTTTTCATGTGCACAAGCAATGGTTTATCCACGAGATTTAATCGTGTGTAACAGCTCCAGACTAGTCCTGGTAATTCTTTTTCCACTGCATCACAGAAATCATGCATCCATTTTTTGTTTAAGGTCATGATGTCATCCCAAAACGCGACTTCTTTGATGCCATACTCTTTTTGGAGCAATTTGAGTTCTCCAATCACATTTTCTACTGATCGCTGTCTGAACGTGCCTTTTGCGTCAAAACAAAATGTGCAGGTATATGGACAGCCTCGTGAGGTGACCATCTGGAATACGTTTGGTGATGTTTTGTAGGTATTTGGCAAGCTTGTATATTTGCTCATATCCACTAAATGGCGCGCGGGATATGGCAATGTATTGAGGTCTTTTACTTTTCCGCACTGCACTATTTTCATTTCTTTATATTTTGGAAGATCTGCAACAATTTCTGCAATTCTTCCATCTGCTTCTTCAACAAGAACAATATCCACGTCCATTGTTTCTGCAACTTCCTTTGGCATGATGGACGCATGTGGACCACCTACCATAATTGTGGTGCCTGGCGCTTCTTTTTTTATCGCAGCGCATATTCCTTTGGTGACTTCTGCAAGCGAGGTAATTGCTGCTGTTCCCACAACATCTGGCTTAAACGATCGCACTTCATCAAGAATATGGTTGATTCTGTAATCATTCACTGGACAATCCATGATGCGGACTTCATGGTTTTCTTTTTCGAGCACTGCTGCCATATAACAGAGGCCTAAAGGCGGAAGAAAACCGCCAACATTACCCATGTTATGGCTGTATCTCGCTTCGAGATTTTGTGGTGGAAATATTAAGAGAACTTTCATTATTATGTCCCTTTTTTCTTTAGGTGCTCGAGATCGAGCTCATCATCTTGTACATAAGGTATTCCTAATTGAAGTGCTGTATACGCTTTTTGCAATTCTCTCCCTAAATATGCTGCGTGATCTGCTCTGTCAATTATTTTTTCCTTCAGTACTGTTTGGTATATTTCAATAGGTGTTTTTCCATGCACTTTTACTTCTATCGTGTTTCTTTTTCCACAGAACCCAATTTCTATCATCTTTTTTTCAGGAACAATTCGAATTAAAAAATATCCTTTTTCATCGAGCACAAATTCTTTTCTGTCATCATATTCTGCTTTAATTTCTCTTATATCTTCTTTTATTTTTATTGTGGTATCCACTACTTTTTGGTTTGCTGTTTTGTCAATCACATTAATGACATTTGCAGGGCATTTTTCCGCAGCCTCTATAATCTGCGCAGCAGTTTCGTTATCACATTCCACATCCAATGTTTGATAGCCTTTCTCTGTTATTGCGCCAAGAAGATCCGCTTTCGTGCCTTGTTCTTTGAAGAACGCAGGAGCAATATTTGTGCAATTAAACGCGCCAATACACTTTCCTTTATGATATTCAATTTTGATTTTTTTCATTGTATTTCCTCGAGTTGGATGCTTCTTTTGCTTTATAAATATACTCATATAACTTTGCGTAGATTAAGAAATGGTAGTATGCTGTAAGTAATGACCAAATAAGTCCCCTATATCCTTTTAAAATTAATGCCTTTCGCAAGTAAAACCATAGAAAATAGCATTCAGGGATTATTATCATGTTTAGGAGCACTTTTGCTGTTGTCCATTGTTGTTCTTTTATTTTATGCTCTGCTTCTTTTTTTGTGTATTCATTTATTTTTTCCACTCTTTTTGCAATTGATTCATACTTATCTGATTCATGTTCTATCTTCTTTTTTAGGTGTCCAATACTTCCTTTAATATCCAGCTTCTCGTGAATGTATCCTTTGTATCTTACATTTTCTTTCTTATATAATCGTGGTATTTTTGATACCATTAGTTTTTTGTTTAAAAAATATTCTTGTCTTTGTATTGTGTATCCTGCATACTTATTTATTTCTTGACTCTGTTTCAATTTTATTATTTCTTCTTGTAATTCTTTTGTTACTATTTCATCAGCGTCAACTTCTAGAATCCAGTTGTTTGTGCATTTGTCAATTGCTGCTTGTTTCTGTGCACCATACCCATCAAATTCCCTACTAAACACTTTCTTTGTATATTTTCTTGCTTTTTTGACTGTATTATCTGTGCTTTTACTGTCAAGAATAATAATTTCATCTGCCCAAAGGAGGTGGTTCAAACAGTTTTCTATCTTCTCTTCTTCATTTTTTGTGATGACAAACGCAGAAATTTTTTCCTCCATATTCTTGTTTCTCCTTTTTCTTTCTTAAAGCTTATGAAAATGTGTTCTTTACTCTTCCCATTCCTTTTGTTTATTGAATTGCTTGTACAATTCCGCTCTTAAATGATATTTCTGCATTCATGAGTGATATAACAAGTATAAATATAATCAATAAGATAAACAAAATTATACATAATTTTCTTCTTCTTTCTTTATCTTCTTCTTTATACGCTCCATATATACTTGGCAACGCAAATAGTATCAGCATCAAAAGAATTTCAACTTTCTTTATCGCTTTTCCTGTTTTGAGCGCTTCTAACGCACTTCCTCCATCACTGCATGCCATGTTAAAATTCATTTCGTTTTGCAGCATTACTTGTGTAATCATATTTGCTGTTGTCTTATCTTTTGTACAGATCTCTTGAAAATGCGTGCTGAAATAAATCGTCATTTTCTCCAGCATCTCACCACAATGGTTTTGATCTTTAAAAAAGAAATAACTAAAATGCCAACCTCCTTCTGTTAACCACACATTATTTGGGACAAGGACTTGACAATACTCGCTTAATGTTTCATTCTTCACATTTGCCAGTATTTTTTCAGAAATTGCCCATTCTGGTGGTCCTAAAATGATTAAACTATACGTTCCATTCTCAATCTTTTTGATTACGTCCTGCTCTCTTTCATTAAGATTTTCTGATGTTGGTTCATATATCAGATTTTCTCCGAGTAACTCTTGGTATCGTGGAAAACCCCATATATCCGGATGTGACTCCATATATTTTTTTGTAAGAAAATCCACTTTTTCATAAGGGATATTTGATCCAAAAGAAATGATCTTTCTTTTAAATCCAGCAGGATCATCTTCTAATAAAATTCTCTCCTCTTGCTCTGGGACAATACTATATCCATAATGGATCTCTTTGATGAGGGCATCCTTTTCTTTCCATCCTTCTGTTGCTTTGTCAATAATGTTTATACTATCCACATAACTCAAGTCATCTTTCAATAAAAATGGACCTTCATAGAGTCCAGGGAATACTATAATTATTATGAGAAATCCATACATCACTTGTTTTAGCGGTGCTTTTGTCCATGTTTCTTTTACCTTTAAAATACTTAAAATCGCGAAGGGGAATATAACAGACCAATATCTTACTCCTGTTGCAAATTGAATGCCAAACGCGCGGATAATGAGAAAGATTGCAAGCAGAAATACAGGGCCACTCATCAATGTATAAAACTTCTTCTCTTTCCAAAATAAATATGTGCAGATGAGTGCGGTCATTAACACGACAATATATATAATATCTGTTTTTGTTATGTCAAACAAAAACATTTCTTTTGTTGTTTGGAGAAACGATAATGCAATATTTTGCTTTGTAAAGACCTGCCATGCATATATCCAGAAATATTTATACATTCTCATCGCAAGCAAAAACCCTATAAATATTGGGGTGAAAATCTGCGCATATCCCCAGAGAATTTCTCTCTTTAACTGTATCTTTAGTTTTCCCTCTTCAAAATGCCAAAGCTTCTTTTCATATCCGTACCAAAAGAGTAAAAATACTATTTGAATAATGACATTTATTTTTGACAAAAGAGCAAGTAACAAAAGCACTCCTGTTTCATAATATTTCCAGCGATGTTCTGTAAAAAATAATATATAGTATGCGGAGAAAAAAAAGAAGCTGTTTAGAACTGCTTCAACATTTGTGATCGTGTTTATATAAAAAAGCAAGCCAAACAACACTGCAGGGAGAAAAAAATCATTTTCAAGCCCTTCTTTCTTTGCTGTTTTCCAAAAAACCCAGAAAAATAACAATGCAATCATTGTCGATAATACGATTGTTGCTTTTTGGACATATTCCCTGCCGAAAATGTTATCTAATTCATAAATCACATAAAAAGGAACTAGCGCACCTTCGCAATGCGGTTGACCACTCCATAAGGTTCCTTCTTGAATATAATCAATACATGTTGTCCATGTTTCTCTATATCCTATCCAGCCAAAATACTCTTCTGTTCTATACAAAACAAACGTGAGTAAAACTAGTATGAAGATTATTTTTAACCATATTTTTTGTTTCTTCTCCATCTTTATTGTCTCTATTTTCTTGCATACGTTATTGCAAATGAGCCATACTTTTCTTCTAGTGGTTTGATGCTGTGTATTCCTCGTTCAATGCCATTGTAGATGTACGCTCCGTAATATAAGGGGAATGGAACAAGCTTCTTGAAGTAGCGCATATCAAATGTGATATTCGCTGTTCCTTTTGCATTAATCTGCGTAAACCCTGCACTGGTGAGTTCCTTCCTTATTTCTTCTGGTTTTATGAGGACTTCGTTCTCTGTCTTTTGTGTTTTTACTCCCAGCAATTCTCGATATGTCCAGATGATAAGGTTATAATAATGCGGGTCAAAGGCGAATATTCTTCCCCCTTTTTTTAGAATGCGAAATGCCTCTTTGAAGACTTTTTCTCTGTGCGGAAAGTGATGGAGGACTCCTCCGAAAAAGATAATGTCCGCAGATTCATCTTTCCACGTTGTTTTTTCAATATCCTGCACTTCAAAATGCATATTCTTTTTTTCTTTGTACTTTTCTTTGCATAGTTCTATTGCTTTCTTTGAAATATCCATTCCTGTGACTTGCAAACCATACTCTTCTAGTCGTTCAGAAAATTCTCCTGTGCCACAACCCATGTCCAGCGCTATTTCTCCTTTTCTTGGCTTGACGTTTTCTTCAAACAATTTGAATATCTGTTTTTGTCCGTTTGCGTTAAACGTTGTCCATGGCGATTCGCTGAGCGCATTATCAAAGAACTCTTTCTCAGCTTCTTTGTTCTGTGTTTTCTTTTCCATGTTCTCTAAACATTACCTGAAGAATTTTGTTTTGAGGAGGAAGATGGGAATAATGATTCCATCTCTCAATAATTTGACGTTGGAGATTCCCCGCTGTCTTCCTTTGTAATTTACCGGTGTTTCGATGATTGTATAGCCTTTTTTTGCAGCCATAATTGCAATTTCTGGTTCATAGCCAAAATGATTGCACTGCATGTCAATATCTCTGATGACGTCGCTTTTCCACGCCTTAAATCCTGCATTTACGTCTGTCAATCGCGTTCCGCAGAGTAGGGAAGTGAATCCTGAAACCACATAGTTTGCAAGTCTTCGCATTCTGGTGAGTGATCCGTCTTCGATCGTTGATCCTTTGACAAATCGTGACGCGAAAACAATATCTGCTTTTTTCTCGAGAATTGGTTTTATGAGTCCAGGGAGTTCTTCAGGAGGAAACTGTGAGTCCGCATCCACTTGTGCCATGATTGGTTTTGTCGCTGCAGCAATTCCCACTCTAATTGCTTGTCCTTTTCCTTTGTCTTCTTTATTGTGAATAATAATCATGCTTGGATGTTTTTTCTTTTCTTCTTCTGCAATTTCTATTGTTTTGTCTGTACCGCCTTCGACAAGAATCAGTTCACAGTTTGGCATTGTCTTGTACACACGCTGAATTGTTTCTCTAATGTTTCTTTCTTCATTGAATGACGCGATGATAACACTGATTTCTGGAAGCATTTTTGTTTCTTGTTCTGTTTTTTGCTTGTTTTTTTCTTCTTTCATTTTTACTTTTCCTTCTTTTCCCGCTCTTTCCTTACTTCTTTTTTTCGAGTTCTTTTTTTAACCACGTTACCACTTCACGCAATCCGTCTTCGAATTCCACTTGTGGTTTCCAGTTGAGCACTTTCGCTATCTTTGTTGTATCAGGAACTCTGCGCTTAATGTCGTATTTGAATCCCTCCACATGTTTGACTTGGAATGGTTCTTTTCTCCCGCAGATTCTCCATATCTTTTCTGCAAGTTCAATCATCTTTGTTTCTTCTGGGCTTGCGACGTTAAAATCCTGATTTTCTGCTTTTGGAGAAAGCGCGACTGTAATAATTCCATTTGCGATGTCGCTCACGTGCGTAAAGCAGCGTGTCTGCTGACCATCACCAAGCATTTCCAATGGATGTTGGCCGTTGAGGATCTTTTTTACTAGATCAGGAATAACATGTGCGTAGCCAATTTCTTGACCAGGAAATTCATTAATACCATACGCATTAAATGGTCGGCAAATCGAGTAGGGAAGTTTGTACTCATCCCAAAAGGAGTAGCAATACCATTCACCAATGAGCTTGGAAAAGCCATACGCTGAAACTGGCGGTGGAATGAGTTTTGTGTCTTCTTCTTTGCTTGGAAATTGTGTTGCGGATTCAAAGACCATTGACGAGGAAACATAGACCATGCGCTTGAGCTTGTTTTTTACTGCTGCTTCAAACACAGAAGAATACATTTTGTTATTTTCACTCAGAATTGTTGCAGGATATTTATGAAAATAGCCAATGCCTCCAATCTTTGCAGCAAGATGAATGCAGATATCTGCTCCTGCAAACGCTTTTTCTGTTGCAAGCTTATCGTTGAGATCCACTTTTCGGAATTCATATCCTTCTTTGATCGAGCTTTCTGGTTTGCTGAGATTGTCTAGAACTATGACATGATGTCCTTTTTGGAGCAGTTGTTTGACTACTTCACTGCCAATAAAACCGCATCCCCCTGTGACGAGTATTCGCATTTTTATCCTCTTTGTCAGTAATTCTCGTCTGGTTTATAAAGCTTTTTCATCTGTTTTGATCGAAAACTATATTTATCCCGCTCAACTCTCATTTTTATGCAATTACGGGAAACCCTTCTCTTATTTCAGAAACGTCCTTTCTTTCTCTTTTCTTTCTGTTTTCTTGTTTTCTTTATTCTTGCAGCACTTCATTTTCCAAATCTTCAAGGAGAGTTATTTCGCGATCGTTGGTTTGTTTGTATGGATTACATTTCTCAAGGAACTCTTTATGAAGGACAGCCTTATTGCGAACAAGGGCCAGTTCTTTTCTATATCGTGTATGTTTTTTACTCTTTTCTGGGTAATTCTCTTTATTCAGGTCTTACGCTCTTCGCAGTTTTTCTTCACACCGCTTTATTCTTTTTGATACGTACATTTATTTTTAGAGAAACGGATGTAAAGACTTTCTTTCGTTTGCTTTTTGTCTATATGTTTTTTATTTACTATCCTTTCTTACCTGTTTTTGATATTACTCTTGCGTGTTTCTTTTTTTTCCTTGCACTTTATCTTCTAGTTTATACCTCGCATAGGTATAAAATTGCTCTCTCTTCTTTCCTTCTTTTTCTCGCGGTTTTTACTAAATATCTTCTCCTTGTTCCTGCAGTGTTTCTCTTATTTTATTATCTTTTTATGAACAGAGAGCAGCTTGTTTCGAATGTAAAAACTATTTTTCTTGTTTCTTTCTCTTCTGTTGCTTTTCTCTACATCTTATTTCCAAAATTCTTTGTTTATGTTTCTCTTGCTCATACGATCTATCCTAAAGGAACAACTTCTCAAGCATTGTTTACTTTTTTTTCAGGATTTAACATTTTTTCTCATCATAACCTCTTCTTTTTCATGCTTGTCTTCATGATCGCTTTTGGTTTCTTTTTCTTTTATAAATCCAGAAATCTCTTTTCTTTTCTTCTCTCTTTTCCTTTTCTTATTCTTGTTCTTGTCTTTTTACGCCAAACAGGTAGAGAGGAACTATCTCTCGCAGTTTATTTTCTTCCCTTTTACTTTTTGTTCCTGATATGCATCTTTCTTTATTATTTTTCTCTGCCACGAAAACATCGAGTTGCTCTGCTCTTTATTGGTCTTCTTTTCATAACGCCTTTCCTTCTTCACTTTTACCAAGATCAACTTTCTGTTGCTTCATCGCGAATTACTCTTCGTGCAGGTGCTGATTATCTTTCTTCTGTGGATGGCGTGTTTCTTCTAGAACGAAAACCTAATAGTCTGAGCTTACAGCATGACTTTCCCTATTTTTCTCTTGATGATAAGATATTTTATCTTCTTAATCCTATCTTTTTGGAATGGGATACTACTTCTAGCCCACGGATAGTTTATACTATTGGTCTTAACGTGTCGACAACATTTTACAAAGATTCTCTCTCTGATTATGAAATCACTGTTGTAACCAATGACTTTGCAAACCCTCTTCTTTTAGATTCGTATTTTAAATATCATTATGTTCCCTTACCTGAACATGCTGCTCTTTTTTATGATGTTATTAACACAAAACAATATGATGTTGCTCTTGTTCGTTTTTTCCCCTTTGATGCATCTGACAATTCTTTCCCCTATTCTAATCTCTATGATCTTTTCAACTTCTCTCAAGCATCTGGTATCTCTCACTGCTCTGTTGCTGTTCCCTTCTTGGAAAACAGGGACAAACCTGTTTTGTATATCTTTTTCAGTGATCCTGATCAGTGCGCAGCTTTCAAGGAAGAACTTTCTCTCTATTATTTTACTCATTATGATGAACTCTGTCTCTTGAGTTGGGAGCAAGCAGAAACTGCTCGCGTTGTGCTTCAAGAGAATGGAATGAATTTTCCTGCCTGTCAGGATATCTCTTCTTTTAGTTTGGACTTCTTCGGAAACTCTTCGTTTCATCCATAAGATATAAAAACAAAGTCCGTGCCCTCTTCCTTTATGGTAGAAGCGCAGCAGAGTCAAGTAGAAAGCAACTCAAAAGCACAAGAAATCACCTTTGATCTCTCTAAAATTCTTACTTTTTGCAAAGCGAAACCACATGTTGTTCTTTTACTCGCTTTCATGCTCTTTGGTTTTTATCTTCGTTCCTACCACATGGATTTTCCTGTTATCGGATACCATAATATGAAAGAGGCGCAGTATATTCCTTACACTGAATTTATGTATAACGCAGATGAAGTTCTTGATTATTTTAGGACTGAGACGTATCTTGCTGGAAGTCAACAACGAGGGTATTTTACGCAGTATGAGTTTCCTTTGCTTTCTTGGATCATTTTACCATTATGGTGGGTTTTTGGCGTAAAACTCTGGGCAGCACGGTTTGTCATCATTCTTTTCTCTCTTGCATGTATTCCGCTGCTTTACCTTGTTGGCAAAAAACTTACAGATAATCATTCTTTGGCACTCATCGCGTGTTTTTTTTTCACTATTATGCCTATTAGTGTTTTCTTTGGAAGAAACGTCCAGCCAGAAGCGCCCGCTGTTTTCTTTATTCTTCTTGGCACATACTGGTTTTTATGCTGGCGTGATGATGTGCTTGCTTCTGTGTATTATTATACAAAATTCTTTTATTTTTCTCTGAGTTTTCTTATCGCGATCCTTCTTAAAATTCCTAACGGGATCGGCTTAGTTCCTCTCCTTTTTTTAGTTCCTTACAAAAATCTTCTTCTGCGAAAAAAATATCTTTGCATGCTTGCATTGCTCTTCTTTTTGCTTATGGCTATTTTTCCAATCTGGGTGAAATTTTCTCAATGGACAATGCCTGGAGCCACAACAGTGGGAACTGGCGGATTCAGTGAAAGTTTTGCTGAAGTTCGTGACAATATTATACGAACATTTACTTTCTCTTACTGGAACGAGCATTATTCAGGCATTCGTTCTTTTGTTCTTGACAATTTTACTGTATGGTTCTTCTGGCTTACTGTTCTTGCTGTTGTCTTTGGTCTTTTAAAACATAAAACAACCACGGGTTTATTTCTTATTGGAAGTTTTTTCTCCTTGCTTCTTTATATCCTCTTTTTTGCGGATAAATTCCGTGGTCACGCATATTACCAAATGGTTTTTCTTCCGTTTGTTTGCCTTGGAAGCGCGTATGCTCTTTTTGTTCTCGCACATATTTTAGAATCATACACAAAAAAATATTCCTTTCATGAAAAACTTGTTCGTGGAAAGGTTGTTTTTGTTTTGTTTGCAGTGCTACTTTTCCTCTCTTTTGCAGATCTTACTGAAGCAACTGGACGAGTTTTTGATGTCATTTACTATGGTCAAGATGTTGCAGGAGATTATATTTATAGAAATAGCGATCCTGAAGATCGTGTCTTTATTGACGGTGTTTTTGCTCAATCCAGTGGTCTTCTCTGGCACGCGCATCGCTATGGCTTAGATGAAATTTCTTCGAATCTTACATGGGTTCAGGAAATGGAGAATACACTTCAATTCCGCTGGGTTGTTTTGTATGGACCAGGTATTGGAACAGTGCAGTCTAAACCAGATGTCTGGGAATATATTCAGCAGAATTATGAGATTCAACAAATTGGTCTCATCCCTGAAGGAGATCAGCTTGCTCCATATTACTTTGTTTTGGAAAAAGGCGGTGTTTTTGATGTTGATGCATTCTTAGTTAATAAAACTCCTTATCTCGCAACGACGTATACGAACAGCGCAGGTATTGTTGAATTTTACGCACTTGATGGGGGGACTTCATAATGCTCTCTGTTTTTATTCCCTGCTACAACGAAGAACAACGCCTTGAGAAAAATATTCTGCTCATTTATCACGCGCTTCTTTTGTTGAAAAAACCGTTTGAACTTGTTATTGTGGATGATGGAAGCACAGACGCAACTGCCGTAATTGCAAAAAAACTCATAGAGAAACATAAAGAAATAAAACATTTGTACTTTTCTAATGGACCAAGTAGGCGAGAGAATTTGGGTAAGGCATTTTATAGCGCAAAAGGAGACATTATTGCGTTCATGGATCTTGATCTTTCTGCTGATCTTGCTGCATTACCTCGTCTTATTTCTAGCATTGAACAAGGAAACGACATTGCGATTGGCAGCAGGTATAAGGGAGTTCGCGCAAAACGGGAGTTTGGTCGCAAGATTATCAGCGTTGTCTATAACTGGTTTATGCGCGTGTATTTTGGTTCTACTCTTGCGGATCATCAATGCGGATTTAAGGCATTTCGCAAAGAGAAATTGCTTGTTCTTCTTTATGCGATGGGGTATGATGAGACGTTTGTTCGCGGCTGGTTCTGGGATGTGGAATTACTTGTTCGCGCGCAGAAATTGGGTTATACAATAGATGAGTTTTCTGTCGCATGGAACTTTGGCAAACAGAGCAGTTTTAATTTTCGGCGAGAATTGAAGATGCTGCCGTATGTCCTCAGATTGAGATGGAGGCTCTGATGCTATGCTTCCTGACCGAGTGGCTGCTGTAATTACTCACAATAAAAAAATTCTTTTAGTGGGTAATGAGAAGCATTCTTTATTTTGGACTCCTGGTGGAAAAGTTGAGAACGGAGAATCGCATCAAGAGACGATGAAAAGGGAATTACAAGAGGAGTTAAATCTTTCTTTGACTTCTTTTTCTCCTTATTTTTCTTATGTCATCCTTCATGACTTCCTTCACAAGAAACAGCATGTTCATTGTTATTTTGTTGAGTATACTGGTAATCCAATACCCTCACAAGAAATTACAAAGTTAGGTTGGTTTTCTCAAAAAGAATTACCGGAACTTACTACAGGTATTCGTCTTTCCCTTATTCCAAAACTTATTCAAGATGGTCTTTTGTGAATAGATAGGTTTCATATTCACTAAAATAAAAGTAATTATATCTCATTATTATTACTCTCTTCCAACAACTCTTCTGCGCTTGGTTTCTTCAACTTATTGAAGACTTTTCCTGTGCCAAAGATGTTCCAGATATCGCAGACCATTGTTTCTTTATTGGTTTGTTCGCCAATCTTTTCCAACGTGAGCTTCTTGTACACGTCATGATCCATCGCGATCATCACAATATCTGCGTCTTTCAAGACTTTATTCAAATCTCCTGGTTCAATAAACGGATCGTGCATCGCAACTTTTGCTCCTTCTGCGAGGAAAATCTTCTTTGCTTTATACGATAATGAATTTCTATTGTCATCAATGTTTTTCTTGAACGCAAGTCCAAGAATCGCTACTTTTTTGTTGATGAGATTTGTTTGTTTCTTGATCTCTTCAATCAAATAGGATGGAACACTCTCATTTATTTTCCATGCTGTAGTAATCAATTCTGCAAACGGTGTTTTACTCACTAAGAAAAATCCGTCTTTATAGAGGCATGGACCAGCAGTAAATCCTGGGCTTTTCAGTCCTCCTCGCTTGTAATCTTTGTTGACGAGGTTAATTATTTCATACACATCTCTGCCATGCTGCTCTGCGATCATCATAAATTCATTCGCAATCGCGAAATTGATGTAGCGGTACATATTGCAGTATAACTTTGCAAGCTCAGCGGATCGCGCATCGGTGTGCATCACTTGTGGGGTGAGTTTCTTGAATAGTTGTTCTGCTCGTTCTGCGCTTTCTCTGTCCAGCGTTCCGATTATCTGCGGGATTAGTGGAATTTCTTCCAATGATTTTCCTTCTGCAATTCTTTCTGGACAAAATCCTAAGAAGATGTTTACTCCTACTTTGAGGTTTGTATTCGCCTCGATATATCGTTTAATATATTCTGTTGTTCCAGGGGAAACAGTACTTCGCAACACAATCATCTGCCCTTCATGCAAGCTATGGACAATATTTCGGATCACTGCTTCAATCTGCGTGAAGATCGGGTTTAAGTGTTCATCCACTGGTGTTCCTAATGTTAATACAATGATGTCAGAATTCTCTGTCGCGAACTGGAAATCTGTTGTCGCGATAAAATTAACACCTATATGCTTTGTTAAAAGCGCATCTGCTCCTTCTTCAATAAAGGGCATTTTTCCGCTGTTGACAAACAAGACTTTGTTTTTATCCACATCAACGCCATGAACAAAAAAGTCTTTTTCTGCAAATGCGAGCGCTAATGGAAGTCCTACTCTTCCAATACCTATAACACTAATTCGTTGTTTTTCTGTTGTCATTTGTTTCCCCTTTCTCTTCACTCTTTTTCACTATACTCTTCCATGTTTGAACAAACTTCTCTGTCATTTCTGCTTTGTTATAATGGGACGCTCCGCACTTTTTAAATGTTTCAGTCATTTTCTGCTTCTCTTTTATAGGTATGCTCACTATTTCTTTTATTCCTTCTATTCTCTCCTCTTGTGATGCATCCTTTCTTAAAACCAGTTTTTTCTTTACTTTTTCTACAATATTATGGTGTCCTGCATTTCTATTTGTTATAATTATAAGTCCTGCAGTCATTGCTTCTAAAAGCGTGATTGGTCCTGCTTCATACTTTGGGAGATGGATGTAATATGTTGCTTGTTTGTAATATTCATCTTTGTTTTCTACGAAATCAAGAATTTGGATGTTTTCTTTTGCTCGTGCTTTGAGTTTTTGTGTGCCTTTGCCAATGATGATGAGGTTGTATTTTTGTATTTCTTCGTTGTTGAAGAGCTTGATAAGCTGTTCTATTCCTTTGTGATCATATGGAGGTCTGTACGCACCAATAAACAGAAAAGTGTTTGTTTTGAGATTTGGCTTTATTTTTTCAAGCATGCATTTGTTCTCTATGTAGGATTCACAAACTTCCACGGGCACTTTTGTCCATTGCGCGACTTCTGCTTTTTGCGGTTCTGCCTCGACACTCACTCCATTCATGTGTTTTATGAGAAAGAGGAGGATGTGTTTTTTTATTGGATTTTTTGTCGCAAGATATGCTGTTGTTTCTGTTTCTCCAAACAATCCATCATTACCTCTGAAAATGATCGTGATCTTGTTCCCCAGTATTCTTTTTGTGATGGGAAGAAGCATGGACATCACTGATTCAACAAAATACCACTTGTGTGTTGGGGTGGTGAGTCCTTGCCAGATTGCGTTTATTGGTCCTGTTATTCTGTATGGTATTGCATTTATTGCGTTTGCATAGGTTTGTGTCACAGGATGGCATTTGTTTTTGTAAATGAAACCAATCTCTTGCATTTCTTGAAAAAGCATTGTTTCTTTTAAATAGCTTGTGAAGCATTACGCTCTTTACGTTCTTCCACTTATACTGTCGTCGTAAACAATATAAATGGTTCTTCCTTTCTTTCCTCTTATGAAATGGCTTTTAGTGCTCATTACTCTTTGGCTTCTTGTGATCACTATTTGTTATTATTTTTCTCTCTTTATTCAGATTAAAGGGTATGTTTTATGATGCCCGGTGTTCTCTCTTTTATTTTTGCTTTTCTTCTCTTCTTTATTATTAGTCTTATTGTTACTTCTTTTGGATCCTTCATTCTGCGACAATTCCGTGTTTCTCTCTTCTCTCCTTTATTCTTTTTTATCACTTCATTCTTTTTAGGTTATGCTTTCTTCATGCTTTTCTTATTTCTTTTAGGCCTTTTCTCTTTCTTCTCTTTATATGCTCTTTTCCTTCTTCTGCTTCTTTTTTTAGTTCTATCATATCATGATATGTTTTCATTGATTTCCTTCTTCATGTCTTTCGCCCGCTCTTTTCACTTTCCTTCTTTTACTCCTTTTCGTTATTCTCTTCTTATTTGGCTGCTTTTTGCACTCTTTTTTTTCTTTAATACAATTCTAACTTTCTTCCCGTTTAGTGAATGGGACGCGCTTGCGTATCACCTTCCTCTTGCGCAATGGTACGCAACAACACATTCAACAGCGCCACCATCTTTCATCTTTCATGCGCAGTTTCCTCAATTAGCAGAAGTTCTCTTTGGAATTGGTTTTCTCTTTGATTTTACGTTAGGATCCTTTTTTGTTTCGTTCATTCTTTTTTCGTTTCACCATGCCTTGTTTCTCGGACTTTATTCCTTTGTTCGATACTTTTATGGCTCTCTTGTTGCACTTTACTCTCTCATTATTCTTTACACACTCCCAGAAATAAGCATTTTTATCACTAACCCTAACATTGATATTATTACTATGGCATATCAGTTCTTTGCTTTTTTCTTTGTCTTTCTTCTCTTCTTTACTCCCCCTCAAAGAAAGTCCACATCATCTTTTATCCTTCTTGCATTTATTTTTAGTGGGATTACTGCAGGTATAAAATACACTGGTTTATTTACTGTCTTCTTTACGCTTCTTGTTCTCCTTCTTTACTTTTTCTTAAATAAAACTGAGAAGAAAAGTACTTCCTCTTTTTTATTTCTTGTTTTTGTTGGTCTTTGTCTCTCTTCTCTCTTCTTTCTTCCTCAGTATCTCAAAAATTTTTATTACACGCATAATCCCGTTTGGCCTTTTTTAACTTCTCTGTTCACCAATTCTCTTGGAACAAATCCAGAGCTCATGCTTGCCTGGAATGATTATTTTGTCAACACAACGTTTGATAAATCAAACCCTCTCACTTTTTTTCTCCTTCCTTTTTACATGACCTTCACTCCTTCTTATTTTGGCAGTATTTATGGGATTGGTGCAATTTTTTTACTCTTTTGTCCTCTTGCGATCTATTTCATGCTTTCCAGAAAATATTCATTTTCTCTCTCTCTAATTAAGCAGTTCTCTTTTTACTTTCTTACATTTTTCTTTCTCCTTTTGATATGGTATAAAACACAGCACTCTTACAGACTCCTCTTTTTTGGTTTTTTTCTTCTCTCTATCATTGTTGCCCAAACCATACAGCATATTACTTCTCGTTTTTCTTCTTTCTCAAAATTCCGTTCTTTTATTCTTGTTTTTTTCTTTTTTCTCCTTCTCTCTAATCCTGTTGCTTATTTTGTGATTTATCGGTCTGCTCTTCCTGTCTTTACATTTCAAGAGCCTCTTGACTATTACCGTGACCAGCGTGTGTCTGTCGCACCTGTTGATGATTACATTAATAATAACCTTCCTCATGATGCTGTTATTCTCCTGGCAAATGACCTTCGTGGGTATTATATCCAACGACCATATGTTTGGGGAGAACCGATGAATAACATGCTCTATATTGATTATAGGGGATTAGACTCTGCTGATGCGTTATATGCGGACTTTCAAGAAAAAAATATTACTCACATTCGTATTACACTCTTCCCTCAATACAATTATACTTATGGCTTTTACGATGCCTACTATGGGCAACACATCACTTCTTTGTATTCTGCGCTTTTCCGTACTCATGCAACATTGCTTTATGAAGAAAATCGCGTTCAACTTTATAGAATTGATTAATTCCTGATTATGTTATTGATTATGCTTTATTCATTAGTGTGACGTCACATCAATAACACTTCGCATTGCTCGTGCAGCATTTTTGAAATCTTCCACAGAACGAAGCTTTCCAAGTCGTTTTATTATGTATCTCGGTCGCATATAGAACTTTCGATATGCAAGCTTGTAATATTTTTTAACGAGTTCAGCATCAACTGTTGGTAATACTAAAACAGGAGAAGCCCAGTCATAGTCTTCCCATTGCTGCGTTCCAAGATACCCATTTTGTTCTGCCCAGTCGTATAGTTGTGTTCCTGGGTTTGGTGTTGCAATATTAAATTGCGCAATATCTGGATCAAGTTCAAGCGCAAAATCTATTGTCTTCTTCATTGTTTCTTCTGTTTCGCCAGGCATTCCAAAGAGGAATGCTGCACGACAATCTAAACCAGCATCCTTTGTCCACTTCACTGCTTGTCGGATTCTATCTAGTGTTACTTGTTTTCGCATTCCATCTAGCATTGCTTGATCGCCACTCTCTGCGCCGAACATGACTTGATGGCACCCTGCTTTTTTCATAAGTTTGAGAAGTTCTGCGTCCGCCCAATCTACTCGTGAGAAACAACTCCAGACAATATCTAATCCAGATCCAAGGAAAAGTTCACAGATCTTTCTTGTTCTTGCTTTGTTTGTTGCAAAATTATCATCATAAAAACAAATTTCTCTGTATCCGTATTTTGTTACCAATAGTTTTACCTCTTCAAACACTCTTTCTGCAGAATGCCATCGTAGGTTTGTTCCATATGGCTGATAACAAAACGTGCATTTTCCAGGGCAACCTCTGGATGTGACTACACTAATTGCGGGAAGGCGTTTGTACACTCCAACAGCAGGAAAATATTTGTCCAGAGGAAGAAGATGATACGAAGGAATAGGGTAAATGTCAAGATCCTTTGGCATTTCCCTTTCTGGATTATGAATTACTTTCTTATTTTTATCGAGGTATGTGAGATTCTTTATCTTTGTTGGATCCTCTCCATTGACTATTTCCAAAAACGCTTCTTCTCCATCTCCCCGAACAACAAAATCAACGAATGGCTGCTGAATGCATTCTGCTGGTTTTGATGATGCATGATAGCCCCCAAAAACAATTTTTGTTTCTGGCCAGAGTTTTTTGCATAATTGTGCAACAGCATATGCATGATGAATAGTTACTGTTGTCCCTGTTAAACCAATAAATCGAGGATTATCATAATTCGTGCGCAAAAATTCTTCCATGTCATCCACTGCAAGTCGTTCTGCATGTGTATCAAGAATTTTTACTGTCTTACCATCTCTTTCAAAGCATGCTGCAAGAATTGCAAGAGAACGAGGAGGCATACAGCTTGCCACGGTTTTCCAAATATTTCCTCCTTTTTTTGTATATGGTGGATTAATTAACAACACATCGAGCATATATTTCGATAGTTTAGTGCGATATTTAAAGCTTATGCAAAGAACCATAGTAAAGTTTAAATTGACTGAACTTCTTCTTTTTGTTCTATGACTCAAGAAAAGCAATTAGACGTTCTTTTTGTTGCTCCTCCATTTAGTTATGGTATTCTTGACAGCTTGAGCTCGAGAAGTCCGCCTCTTGGTGTAGCTTCTATTGCCGCGGTTCTCGAGCAGGCAGGGTACACTGTTCAGATTCTTGATGCGTTTACTCTTGGCATGAATCATGCGGAGATTGTTCAGAAAGTAACTGAATTACAGCCAAAAATAATTGCTGCTGCGGGGGTTACTGCAAACTTTCCTTTAACGATGGATCTCATTAAAGATTTTAAAAAAGCGCTTCCAGAAGTCACTATCTTTTATGGTGGTCCACACGCGACAATTCTTCCAGAAACAGCGGTTGTTCGTGAAGGTGTTGATTTTGTTATTATGGGTGAAGCAGAATATACAGCACGTGATCTTGTTCATTACATTTTAAAAAAACAAGGGGATTATAGAAAAATACAAGGTATTTGTTATCTTGATGAAAACAAGAAGCCTGTTCGAACTCCAGCCCGGGAACTTATTAAAAATCTTGATGAGCTTCCCATGCCTGCATATCATCTTCTTCCTATGGATAAATACAAGGCATATGCTGCATTAGATGTCGGGCGTAAATTTTCCACGATGATTACTTCTCGTGGCTGTACTGCGCAATGTGGCTTTTGCACCAGTGTTCAAATGAACCAGTATAAATGGCGACAGCGAAGCCCTAAGGTTGTTGTTGATGAAATTGAGTACCTCAATAAAACCTTTGGTATTTCTCACATGTATTTTCAGGATGACGAGTTCACTGTTAATCACAAAAGAGTTATTGATATATGTGATGAGATAAAAGCGAGAAATATTGATGTCATTTGGGAATGCCTCACTCGTGTTAGTAATGTCAAAGAAGATATCTTACAGAAAATGTATGAAGGTGGCTGTAGAAGTATTATTTTTGGTGTTGAATGTGGTTATCAAGAAGGTATTGATCGCCTCAAAAAATTTATTACTCTTGAGCAGGTTGAGCGCGCAGTTGTTCTCACGAAAAAAGTAGGTATACAAGTAAAATGTTCTTTCCTTATTGGCTTTCCGTGGGAAAGTGAAAAAGAAATTAAGCAAACAATCGCATTCGCTAAAAAAATTGACGCTGATATTACGTACTTTAACACTCTCAATCCTTATTTCGAAACACCAATCTTTAAGGAAGTTGCAGACAATAATCTTTTTGTTGGGGAAGACGCAACGAATTGGGAAAAACACATTTCTCATGGGACAACGCCTATGGTGCGGACAAAGTATCTTACTGCAGAGGAGATCGCCTATTGGAATGGACGAGCATACTTTGAGTTATACACACGGCCCCGATTTATTGTCCGAAAACTCAAAGAAATGAGAAACTTTGCGGATCTTAAACGAAACATTGTTGCTGGAAAAGATCTTCTTAAACTTTCAGCCCAACGCATGATGCTTAAAATGCAGATGACGAAAAGTACATAAATTTTTTGAACATGAAAGAACTCATACGAATTGCTTTAGATAAGGAACTTGCTTCTCTTCTCGGAGAAAGAAAGCTTGGAAAAGTTCTTGATCTTGGCGGCAAAAAAAGTCCCTATAAAAAAGAAATGCAATACACGGAGTATTTGTGTGTTGACATCAATAAAGAAAACAATCCTGATATTGTTGCTGACGCACACAATCTTTTTATGATCAAAAAAGGAACTTTTGACACTGTTGTTGCAACAGAACTTCTCGAACATTGTCATAATCCCACTCAGGTACTCAAAGAAATTCATCGTGTCCTCAAAAAAGGAGGAACAGTCATTATTTCTACTCCTTTTCTTTACCCTTATCATCCTGACCCCAATGATTATTTTCGATATACTCGAGATGGTTTGAAAGAATTGTGTAAAGAATTTTCCCATGTTGATGTAAAAGAAGTGGGAAACAGGTTTTTCTTTTTCTGGGAAATGATTACTTGGAAACTTCCTTTTCTTAAATTGTTTAACAAACTCTTTTATTTTGTTGGGAATTATAAGGATAGAAATGGACCAACAACGTATGTAACTATTGCAGTAAAATAATTTTAGAACTTTTTCCAACGCCATTTAAGTAGCGTCCAGACTGCTTCAAAGCCATCTTTAAAGCGAATCTTCTTTCCTTCCTTTATGCTTCTCGGATAATAGTTAATTGGAACTTCTACTATGTTCTTCTTTCTTCTCAGCACTTTTGCAGTTACTTCTGGGCAAAATTCAAATCTTTCACATTCAAGGTTAAGACTCTGAAGAAGCTCTGTTTTGAATACTTTATATCCTGTTGCTTCATCGGTGAGGTGGCTATTGTACAACATGTTTGTTATTTTGGTCAGCCCTATTCCTCCAACATAGTACGAGAGTCCAGCGTATTGTTCATTTTCCTTGTTTAGTCTTCTTGATCCATAAACCACTTCAGCTTTTCCTTCAAGGATTGGTTTTATAAGTATTTGAAAATCGTTTGGGTCATATTCCAAGTCTGCATCCTGTATTATAATGATGTCTCCGGTGACTTCTTTTAATCCTGTTCTTATTGCTCTTCCTTTTCCATAATTCTTTTCATGGAACAGTATTTTCACTTCTTTATCTTTTATTTCTTTTATTCTCTCTGCTGTTTTGTCTGTAGAACAATCATCAACAATAATTATTTCTTTTTTTATGTTTCCTATATTTGCTTCTTTTACTTTATTATATATTTCTAAAATACAGTTTTCTTCATTAAACACAGGAATAATGACGCTTATCTTATGATCTTTCTCTTCTTTTCCAGTCATATTTCTTAGATGGAGTGTTTTTATTATAAAGTTTATTCCTTTCTTACTAGGACTTTGCCTACGATTATTTCTCCTTCCTCATAGAAGTCTGTCGCGAAGGTTAAACTATTTAAATTATCTTCTACTCCTTTTGCCCATGTCTACTTATTACTCTTATTTATTCCCTTTATTCTTTTTATTTTTGAGTATTCCAGTCTTTAGTTTCTTAGGATTGTCATTTCTCTCTTCTATTCTTCTGTTCCTTGCTACTCTTCTTTCTCTCTTTTTCATACGTGACTATTTAAAAATTAGTCCCTGTAATTTCTTTTGGTCTATTCTTTCTTTTATGCTTATTTTGAGTGGATTATTAACTTTAGGTTGGTTAGAACCCTATTCCCCCCCACGACTTTTTGGTCAAGAATTTTGCCTGGCTTATTTGCAACAAGGGACATTATACACTGAAAATCCATATTGTGTTCAGGGACCGATTACTTATGTAGTAGCTTATCTTATTCGTTTTGTTTTTTCTGATGATAATTTTGCATTAGGACTTTTATTATTCTCTCTTCTTTCACTTTCTATTGTTGCTTTCTTTCTTTACAAGATAAAATATGCATATACAAAAGATACCTCTTTCTTTTTCCTACTCTTCCTCTTCCTTTTTGTTACTTTAAAAGAATTTGATTTTGCAACAACTGTTGCTCTTTTCTTTCTTATCCCAGGTTTCTTGCTCTTTTACTATACAGACAGCACTTATCTTAAATTTCTTGGATCTTTCTTATTTGCCTTTTCTCTGCTTTCCAAATCAAGTACTCTCTTCCTTGTTGGACCTGCTTTTTTGTTTATGTTTCTTCGTTATAAATTAGAACAAAAGCAATCTTTTCTAGAATCGTTTAGAAACCTCTTTTATCTTTCTCTCCCTCTCTTTTTGTTATACAGTCTAGTTATTATAAAATATCCAAACTTTCTTACATATTATTATGGTATTTTCGCAGATTTTCCTCCTTCTGCTTCACTCTTTGAGGTATTATATTCTTTTTTTCTCTTTAGTCATCCTAATGCATTTTATTTATTGTTGTATCTTGCTTTACTTATTGTTATTATTCGTCTTTTCTCAGGTGCGTTCGATGTTTACTCATTTATTTGTGGAATCTCTTTTCCTTTGTTTTATGGAAAAGCAGCAATAGCTTTTGGATTGCAACATGTGGTTTTAGAGCGATATTTCTTTCTCTTTTTTCCTTTTTATATCATTTTATTATATAAAATTAAAGTGGAATTTCCCTTATACTCTAAAGCTATAAAAACTTCTTACTTTCTTATTCTTACTTTTCTTCTATTTCTTTCTTATCCTTTTTTTTCAGGCTTTACTTTTTCAGACTTTTCTGATGGTTCTCTTTTTAATACCCAAAAGATGCTTGATAAAGTTAGGAAAGAAGTTTCTTATCCCTTTTATTCCCTTCCCCAAGTTGACTCTGTCTTAGTTGGTCATGATTATACTGCGTATTCTTCATATCCTCTTTTTCTCCATCTTAATAAGAGTGACTTTCTTAACGTTGACACTTATCGCTTATATGAGTATGACACTATTGGTTATGAACTCCATGCCCAAGTTCTTGTTACTAAGGGTCTTATTAGTTCTCCTGGAGACTATGAAGCACGTTGGCAGTATGATCTCGACAAAATATCCACCACTTTTTCTCAAGTCATTTTTCAACAGGAAAATACTTCTATAATTATTCTTTCTCCAAAAAATGAATTTCTTTACCCTCTCTTAAGACCTTATACAAATACACTTTCACAATCTAAATGTTTAGGCTATTTTCCTTTCTTATGGGGTAATTATTTATCTACTCCCTACACTTTTGTCGAAGTTTATCTTCCTCTTTCACTTTGTCAAGAGATTATTCCTTCTTTTATTTCTTATTATAAACAGAACATTGATTTGTTATGTTCTCGTTCTGAAGTCGTAGGTAATAATGTTCTTGATGTCTTGGAACTAAGAAATGGAATTTCTCTTGGTCAACCCTGCTCTTCTTCTTCTAAGACATTTGACTTCTTCAAACCACAGCAACTTCATAGTATTTATCTTCTCTTCTTTCTCTTGCTCTTTTTATTTAGTATTCCGTTTAGAAAAAGAGAAGTCTGATCAAGCTCTCCTGTAAATTATCTTGTTCTTTTAAATAACTTGCTTTATTTCATTTATGACTTCTTCCACAGTTATTCTTTTCATTTGTGTTTGGTTGTAATCTTCTGGTTCATTATTATGATTGAATTGCAGTTGTTTTGGACAGTTGTCATAGCTGCTTATGGTCTCGATGTGTTTATTCCCTTTCACCAGGATATTTGGATCTGTGCAGCCAAACAGGCCGATTGTTTTTGTTTTTGTCGCAAGCGCGATATGCATTGGGCCTGTATCTGTCGTGATCATGAGTTTTGCAGCTTTTATTTTTGCGGCGAGTTCTTGGAGGGTATATTTTCCGCACCAATTTTCTACTCGCTTTTCTTTTTGAAACTGCCTGATGATGCGCTCTGTTCTCTCGTTGTCTGCTTTTGTTCCGATAATTGCTATGTTGTATTGCTTCTTTTCTTTCAGAAGGAATTTGATGAGTTCCTGCCAATTTTCCATAGGCCATTGTTTCGCGATCCATTGCGTGTGTGGATTAAGAAGAATGTATTTTGTTTCTTTTTGTCTTGCTTTTTCTCTTACTGCGGGTATTGCTATCGTTGGTTGATAGGGGTCTTTGATTTGGATTTGTAGTTGTTCAGCAATGTTTTTGCAGTTTTCTCTCCCATCCCATGTTTTTGCTGCTTTCTTTATTTGGAGGTTATTTGCTGTGCTTGCGGTGCTGTACAGATTTCCAATTTTGTATTCTGCATTGCTCAGGATTGTCAAAAGAGCACTGTGTTGTGCTGGAAAGAGATTGATAACAAGATTGTATTCGTTTTTTTGAATAGTATGTATTGTTTGGAAAAAGTCCCTGTTCATAACTCCTTGTTTTTGCCTTTTGATGAGGTTGTTTATTCTGGGATCGTTTTCTAACAACGTGCCGTTTTCTTTATAACAAAGATAGTCAATCTTCGCTTTTGGGAAGGTGTTTCTTAGTTCTGTCAGGAGTGGGGTTGTTTCTATGACATCACCAATTCCTTGCAGGTTGATGAGGAGAATTTTTTGTATCTTTTCTTTTTGTATTTCTTTTTTTGGTCGTAAATATGATGGAAGAAGAAGGAGAAAACAGGCACTATCTATTCCTTTTTTTGCACACATTCTCAGTTGTTGATAGAGACTCATTCTCTCTCTAGAAATCGCTGTTTGTGTTATAAAACTTGTGGAACTCCAGCTCTTTTTCCCTTCCCTTTTCACAAGCTTTAAAAGCCCATTTCTTTTCTTTTCTCTCATGAGAATCTTAGTCACTGGCGCTGCAGGATTTATTGGAAGCAACATTGCGCTCGCATTCGATAAAGAACACGATGTTGTTGCTCTTGATAACTTTCAGAACGCTCAATTTTCTAATTTGATTGGATTTCGCGGACAATTTTATACAGGCAGTATTCTTGACTTTGCTTGGGATAGTCTTGGAACATTTGATTACATTTTTCATCAGGCAGCAATTTCTGACACTCGTGTTTTAGATCAAGAACTGATGATGAAAACCAACGTTGATGCATTTCGTCGACTTCTTGATTATGCTGTTCGCACAAAAGCGCACATTATTTACGCAAGCTCTGCTGCAGTGTACGGTAACACTCCTTCTCCCTATCGTGAAAATGGAAGCTTAGAACCTCTGAATGTCTATGGTTTTTCTAAAGTAATGATGGATCATGTTGCGCAAGAATATATGAAAAAATATAATGGTGTGATTCGAATTGTAGGGTTACGCTATTTCAACGTTTTTGGTCCTCGTGAAGCGCACAAAGATAAATTTTCCAGCATGATTTATCAGTTGTCTCAACAGATGCTCGCAGGCAAACGACCGCGCGTGTTTACTCCTGGCGATCAATGCAGAGATCATGTCTATGTGAAAGACATTGTCTATATGAATCAACTCGCGATGAAAGCTCCGTATAGTTGTATTTTGAACGCAGCGACAGGGAATGCCACTTCTTTTAACCGAATTATTGAAATTCTGAACGATGTGTTAGGAACTAATCTCCCTCCAGAATATTTCGATTGTCCATACGATTTCTTTCAAGCACATACGCAGGCTGATTTGATGCTTGCAAAGCAATTGCTTGGCTATGAACCGCAATGGACCATGGAAGCTGGGATTAAGGATTACATGGAATGGTTAGGTGTGGGGAAGAAAAAATAAAACAAAAAAATAAAAGAATACATCAAACTTATTTCTCTAAAACTGCTGCAAGCTTGTCAACAATTGTTCTATTTCCCGCAATAAGGCCACCATTCATGTTTGCATAGCTGGTGTGATATTCAAATCCACGTGTAGGATTATATCTGAAGAATGCTCTTTGTTCTTCTGCCCAGTCTGCAACTTCTGGTCCCCAGCGTTTGACATATCCTCCTGCAATTGTCAGAATAACTCCTGGAGGAATAACGTCATGTGGTTTTGTTAGTACTTCAACAGCTGCGCCTAGTCCTCTTGCATTGTGCGCATCTGCCAGCTTTGGAAGTTGATATCCTGATGCTCCAAATATTCTAACAAGGAGTTTTCCTTGCACAAATCGTTCTTGCAATGCTGCAAGGCGTGTTCCATGATAATGCCCACGATCATCAAAATTGATAGAAATGCCGTCGATTTCTGTTTGTCTTCCCACAATAAGGGGAGCTTCTGGACATGCTGCATGATATGACCATCTTCCCCCTTCGCGATTTAATAAAATCTTATACGCTCTGTTATTTATTCCATCTCCAACAAATAATTCTCCTTCTGTTCTGCTGGAAACAAGCGCCATTATTGGTTTTACTAATCGTTCTTCAAGACCTGCTCTTGGAATTGCTGGGCTTGTTCCTGTTTGTGCCTCCAATAGCGAAAGCATGTATCCATGTGGAAATCCGTGAAGACCATTATTCGTACTGTCAAGCGGATCAATAACAAGATCGAATGGTGCATTGCCAGAAGGATCATACGCACGAAGTCTTTCTGCTAATTTTTGTGCTGTGTCTCTGTTTTTCTTTTCTTCACCTACAAGGTTGTATCTTATTCCTTGTTCGTGAAGACGATGGTCAAGCAATGCAATTGAAACAAGAAGAGAATTTACATCTGCAGCGGTTTCTAGTTCCATTGGTCCTAGCACTTCTGCAACTGCTTGTGAGACTTGTGGGCGGTAACTAATTCCTTGCGCGATTGCGGGAATTGTTTGCGCTAACGCATCATCTGCTGCAAGCGCAGTGTCAATAAATGCTTGTCGTAATGCTGTTGCATTGATTTCTCCCATTTTTTACTCCATCACATCTTTTTTTCATCAATAGGAAAGACTGTATATATTAACAGAGGAATCGTTCCTGTATTTTTAATCATCACTGCTGTTTTTGGCGTCACTAAAAACTCTTTCTTTGCATTATTCATAACGTCTATTTCATTTCCGTTGAGTATTCCTTTTCCGCTCCATACAATCCCCGCAAATGGTCGTTCATCAGCAGTTCTTGTCCATGATTTTCCTGGTTCTATTTCAAATGCTTCTCCATAAAACGCATCAAAGAAAATCTGAAGTCGTCTTCCCCACTCTCCTTGTTCCACTACTTTGCTTGGCCTATACCACTTTTCTTTAAATTTTTGATCAACAGAAACTTCCCAGTTGACGACTTCTTCCACAAATGCTTTTTCATCTTTTAGTCCACGGAACTGTAATGATTGTCTTTTTTCTTCCAACTCTTCTTCTCTGAATCGTTGGCCGAGCTGCCAACTTGCAAGATTAAAATCATCCTGCGGGCGTTGAATTTCAAACGTTGTCCATGGACCAGGTGCATGCACTACTCCTGGCAATAATGTCCATCCATCATATGCGTTGATTTCATACACATTGCAGAGGTCATACATCGCATCATCCTTTCCAAAATGCTTGAGTTTTTCTTCAAACATTTCTTTTGTGACATTTGATTTTACTCCAAGTCTTGTTATTGTTTTTCCAAATTGCGCGTTGTACGGTTCGATATTTACAGGCGGGAAGAAATATGCCTCTAATTTACCTGGTCCTGCAGCTTTTCCATCCACGATGTCCCCTGAATGCACATGGCACGGAATAGGTGGAACTTCTTTTTCCTTTGAAAAACTTGGTTCTATTAGTTCTCCGCCAATATCAAGAATTTTGGTCAATGGCCATTGGTTTGTATAATTTCCCAGCACATCTGCAGTTGCTATTTCTACTGCCTGCTGGAACGTTATCTTCTCTGTTCCTTTTTCCGTTTCAATGTAGACAAGAGAAAGACCTTCTCCTTCTTTTTTCTTTTCGTTTCCTGCTGCTGTTTTGGACATAATCCACCATTCTACAGGAACATACCCTCGATCATCTACGTATTCTGGAGCAAATTTACTATTCTTTGCAATAATATTTCTTCCGCTATATTGGCATCGATAGACAATTGCCGGTTCTGCAAATAGAATTCCATTTTGTTTCTTTATTGTCTCTAGAACAAGATCTCTTTTCGATTTTCCTTTGTTTTCTTTTGTTTCTAGCTCAATTATTTTTTTGTAGAGTGCGGACGTCGATAAGCCATCTATTTTATCGATAACATACATCTTTCCCCCATATTTCTCAACAGTTGGACGTTCAATGCAATCTGCACTGTATTCTCCGCTATTTGCATGAATATGTGGTTTTATTCCCTCTATAAAAGGCATAGGTACTGTTTCATCAAATACAGTAACGTAATCAACACATTCTAATGATGCAAGCATCAATGCACGATATTTTTCAGGAACAATTGGGCGTTCTGGGCTTTTGTATTGTTTAATTGACTTATCGCTATTGAGGCCAACAATCAAAACATCCCCTTGTTCTTTTGCTTTTTCTAGACAATATACATGACCATAATGGATCATATCAAAACTTCCATTTGTGGTGACAATCTTTTTCCCTTGTTTATGCAGCGCTTCTGCTATCTTATTTATCTCTTCTCTTGTCTTTATTTTGCTGCTCATTTCTTTACTTATCATTTTGTTATCGCTTTTGCATTGCTTCGACAATGACGTCACTTGTCAATCCTTGGATCATGTCCAGAAGCACGACTTTGCCTCCATACGATTCTACAATATCTTTTCCTACCACTTCTTCTTTTGTGTAGTTATTTCCTTTTGCTAGAATATTTGGTTGTAGTTCTTGGATTAATTTGATTGGGGTTAACTCATCATATAGAACAATATAATCCACTGCTTCAATGCTTGCAAGTAGTTGTGTTCTTTTATCCTGTATCATAAAAGGTCTGTTTGGTCCCTTATTATCACGAACTGACTTGTCTGAGTTCACCCCAACAACAAGAACATCTCCATGTGCTTTTGCGGCAGTCATCAATTCCATATGGCCAATATGCAATGGATCAAAATATCCATTCAGAAAAACAATTGATTTGTTTTTTTCTTTTAATTCTTGCACCAATTGCTTGAGTTCTTCTCTCTTTTTTTGCTTGCTGAGTGATTGTACTGCGTTTTGTCTTTGAATTGTGTCTACAACTTCTTCTGTTGTGACTGCAACAGTTCCTTCTTTTGAAACAGTAATGCTCGCACCATAGTTTGCAAGAATCGAAGCATCTGCAAAAGAAGCGCCACAGGCTCTTGCGAGTGCGATGATGCAGGTTACTGTATCTCCTGCTCCTGTGACATCAAAGACTTCCTTTGCAACAGTAGGATGATGGCTGACTCCTTTTTCCTCAAAAATGGAAATTCCATCTTTTCCTCTTGTAATAATTCCTGTTTCAAGGCTTAGATCTTTTCTCAACTTCTCTCCTGCCCATAGAAGCTCTTCTTCTGTTTCCAATTTCTTTCCGACAAAGAGTCCTGCTTCAAAATCATTAGGAACAACAGTGGTAAATCCTTTGAAATAAGAAAGGTGCTTTCTTGAATCACCGATGATAGGTTTATTGTATTTCTTTGTTTCTGCAACAAGTTTTTCCATAAAGGAGGCAGTCACTATCCCCATTCCTCCCATCTCATCATAATCTGCGACAATAATTGCGTCAACTGCAGGAATATTTTCTAGAACAAACTGTTGCACTTGTGCATGCAACTCGTTGGTGATTTGGTTTTTATTTTCTACATCAAAGCGAACAATTTGTTGTTTCGGGCAATGATAGCCTCCACAGACAAGACGAGAATATGTTGCGGTGTTTCTCCTTTCTGCTTGTATCAAGCCTCTTGTACTTATTCCTCTTTTCTGCAACTCGTGAACAAGAATATTCCCATTAATGTCTTTTCCGATTACTCCTGCAGCGATGGTTTGTGCATTCAGTGCTTGCACTCCGCAAACAACATTTCCTGCTGCGCCAGGGATGTACTTTTTCTCTTTGATAATTATTCTAGGAATAGGCGCTTCTGGCGAAATTGATTCCATGTCCCCAAAAATATATTCGTCAAGACAGAAATCACCAAGCACAAGAATTTTCTTGCTGGAAAACTGTTTCATGAGCTCTTGAAACTTCTGTGCGTCATTATTTTTATTATTCATCTTATTTCGCCTCTGCAAAATAATCTTTTCCGAAATGCGCATATCTTTGCGAGGAAAGGACAACATTGTAATTTGAAGGTAATGTTCCAAACGCCGGGTTTACAATAGGATATTTTACTGTAAGAATATTCATAACATTTGGAAAATTGTACTCTGTGAAAAATTCTAAATACGCCTGACCTTTCGCAATGATAAGATCTGCTTCTCTTAGCAGTTGCTTGCATTCCCTTGAAACATCTTCTGTATGAAGTCCAAAACAATTACTTCCTGTGGAGACTATTGTTCCATATTTTTCAAAACCAAGTTCACGAAGATCTGCTATGGTGACATCATTTAACATTGGTGCTTCTTTTCCCATAATAAAGAGCTGTTCTTTTCCTACTGTCTTTGCAATCTCCTGAAGCAAGAGTGTGTCAAAAATAACTTCTCCGTTATTATCTACGAGGTATAGCACTTTCTTCGCTGTCTTTAGCTTTTGTTGCAGGATTGCTGTTTCATCAATATGCAATGGAAGATGCGGAATTGAAGCAAGATCATTTTTCAGATGCTCTAAATCATACTTCCCTACAAGGCAAGCGCCATAATCTATTTTATTTCCAATAATGCACGCTGCAATTGCATCTCGAATAGAAGAAGTAGAAATAGTGGGGAGCAACTCCAACGCTTTTTCGTTTGACTTTTTCTTTAATTCAAGATATGGGTCTCTGCCATCCACCATGCGATAAAATTCACGATACCAGTCTGTACAAAATTTCGTAATCTCTGGATGCACCCATTTGTTTTTACTAAAACGAACCGTAATATATTTCTTTAACTCTTTTTTGACAAGCTCTGCTTCTTCTCCCTGAAGTGCTGCCTGATCAATAAAGCTATCAACAATCGCGATATACGATTGGATGTCTCTATCTTTTGTTTTCATTCTCTTCCCTCTTTTTTTCAATATCCCAAATCATCATGCGCCCAACCAAAGGGCTTTCTGTTCTCTTCCATCAACTGTTTAACAATACTGATGAACTTTTTCGCAACGTCTTTGCCGTACAATTTCTTCGCTGTTCGCATCGTGTTCATGATTGCTTCATTCTTGACCGCATAATCCACTGTTGCTGCCATGAACGCTCCTGAAATTGGTGGGACTAATAGATTGGAATGGCTGTCCATCACTGTTTCTGGACGGTCTGTGTTAAATCGTGACGTAAAGCAGGGTTTGCCAAGCAAATTCATTTCTTCCTGCACTCCTCCTGAATCTGTTAATGCAGCAAGACAGTGCTTGGAATTGTAAAACTCAATCACGTTCGCATATTCTGGCCAGACTTCTGTATGCAAGAAATTTTTACTCTCTTTCATTTCTTCAATCATTGGACGAAGATTATATTTGTTCAATGATTCTCTTGTGGTATTCATCTCAATAAAGCAAATTTTGTTTCCCTTTTCTAAAAGAATTTTCATACATTCAATGATTGCTCTGAATCGTTTTTCCACTTGGTTTTCTTTTCTGTGAATATCGACACGAAGCCATTCTCCTTCTGCAAGTTGTGGATAAATTTCAAAAATGCTCTTTGTTGGTTTTTCCTGCATTTTTCTTTCTAACGCTTCGACAACGACACCGCCAGTCACCCAGATCTTGTTTTCAGGATGTCCTTCTCTGATGAGATGCTGCTTGTTTAATTCGAGCGGCGCAAACATAAACTCGCTTCCTTTTGATGCAACAAACGTATCCCATTGTTCTGGGAATGGTTCATTGGTGAGTATTTTCCATTCTCCATACCATTGCTGTTTGATAAACTCTTCTGGCGTGAGCGTTGTTGCTTGTGGCAGGCACGCTGCTGTCATTGAACGCAATCCTGCTTCATTATGAATTGCTTTTTCTTCTCTGTTAAACATCCACGCTGCAGGAACAATGCTGCACATAATCGTGTCTCCAAGCACGACAGGCATGACAGTAATCTCTGGCCACTCTTTTTTCAGATAATTCGCGAACCAACTGAATTTGGTGAAAAGTTCTGCTGATTTTTGCGCAAGATTTCCCCGTATCGAGAGGTTGACTGCAATTTTATTCGCGTAATCAAACTCTTTTTCTCCATACGTCAAGTTTGCGTCATAATGTTGATTGGAATTAATGATAATGTAAGGAACATCTTGCTTTTGCGCTTCAACAATAGATCCATAGAATTTGTAAAAGCATGGTTTTGTGCCAATGACAAAGACAAGCACCCATTTCTTTTCTCTCTGCGCTTTTTCCATTGTTTCTTTAATGAGGCTCTCATTGATGCTCATCGGCAAATATTTTGGCACGATTTGGATGTGGCTTTCCTGCTTTGTTTCGACGCGGATTTCTTCAGGAATATTTTTTACTGCGCCAAACATGGATTCATAATTGTCATAATTTCCTTTTTCTGTGGTCATTTTAGATTCCTCTTTTTTTGTTCAATTGTTTCGATTATTTTCTGTGTCGGTCTTATGATATCTTGCGCTTCTATGCGTTCGATGCAACTTGGCTTTTTGTCTGTTGTCTTTTTGTAACAGCAGAGACAATCGCTTTCTTTGAATATTTTTGTGCCTTTGTTGAACATTTCAATTTCCCACGGTGATGTTGGCCCAAAAAACGCAATCACTTGTTTTTCATATGCATGCGCGATGTGAAGTGCAAGGCTGTCTGCTGTGATCACGATGTCGCAAACATTAATGACGCTTGCAAATGTTCTGATGCTTGCAATGGGCTCGACATAGATGATGTTTGGACTTGGACAAAGCGCTTTGATTTTCTTGTTTCGTTCTGCTTCATCTAAGCCACCCAAAAGAAGAATTTTATTGTTTGGATTCTCTGCAAGCACGTTGCACACTGCTGCTGTTTTCTCAACGCTTAGCATTTTGAGTTCCCAGCGAATTCCTGCGCCTGGATTCATACCAATGACGGTGTTTTGTTTCGTTACTCCTGCTTTTTCTGCGATTTCTTGGCCATAGTTCAGTTCTTCGAGATTGAGTTCTAAAATTGGTTTTCGTTGTGCGCATTGTTTGATCTCAAACATTTCTGCGTATATATCTTGGAACGTTCTTCTGTTTGCTGCTTTCAAGCGGTCTGCTTCTGCTTTTCCACCGCGTTCTTCTGCTCTGATGAGGCCCATCCCAAACCATGCTTCGACATCAGCGGTGTACATTCTCTTCGTATTTTGTAGATATGCCCCTTGTAATCGTTCGGTGTCCATTGCAAAAGCGAATGCACAAACTTCTTCTTCATCATCAAGAGAAAGTACCCAATCAAAATGTTTTCCATAAAGATGGTCTCGTTGTTCCCAAGTGATTATGGTATCAACAAAAGGATTATTGGTGAGTATTTCTTCTGCGTTTTCTTTGGTGAGCCAGGTTATTGTGCTCTGAGGATATTTTTCTTTTATTCCTCTTGCTACAAACGTGGTTCTCAGAACATCTCCTAACGCACCAAGTTTTATGATTAAAATATGCATCCTTGTCATCCCTGTTTTTTAAAATAGATTTTTCCTAAAAGTATGAAGAGTTCATACTTTTCTTTAGGTAATTAGAACGCTGTTTTCTTTATAAAAGTTATGGAAGTGGGTTCTTGTTTCTCGTCAGAGGGACAAAACTTAAAAGGTGTTTTGCATTTCTCTCTTTTATGATCGATGAAGTAGAAAATCCAGCTCTAATCCTTCTTTCCACTGGCGCAATTGGGGATATGGTTATCGCGTCTGCTCTTGCTGCGCAGTTTTATCAACGCGATATTCCTCACGGTATTGTTTCTTCAGGTTTTACTCTTCCATTATGGAAACATTTTGGTTTTGCCACAACATATGCGTATGGACCAGGCAATTCAGTTCCTGAACTTCCTTTGGATGCAGTAGTTGTTGACATTCGTCGTTATCTTCGCCATTTTCCTCATACTGAACTCTTATCTGGTACACAACGCAAAGGACATCTTTGCGAATGGATGGGTGTTGAAGCACTTACTCTTGCTCCTTCTCTTGAAACACTTCTTGGAAAAGATCTTTCTGTCTCTCGCGATGATGTCCAAATTTTCATGACAGAAGAAGAAATTCAAGCAGGATTAGCTTGGGTTGCTACCCTTCAACGCGAGCATGGCAATAAACCTGTGGTGATTTTTTCTCCGTATTCTACAACAACTAATAGAAATATTGGAAAACAACGACTTGATGAAGTTGTGTATGGATTACAGGATTCCGTGATTCCTTGTCAACTCACTCCGATTCCAGATGGTGGTGCAATTAACGGCGCAATTCGTGTTGGAGATAGAGATCTTCGCAACGTTGCTGGATTGCTTCTTGCAGCTGACGCATATGTTGGTGTCGATAGTGGTCCATTGCACATGGTCAATGGTGTTATTCATGGAACAGCATGCTATGATCATAAGCTAAAACCACAGCGACGTAAGGACAAGGTCTTTGTGGTCACCGGAAGTTCTGCTCCAGAAGTGGTCGCGTATGAAGGAAACACGCTTCTTCAAGCACCTGTTCGTGTTTGCGATGTTGCGCCGTGTGGTGCACATGGGTATGTTGCTGCTGCAGAATACGGAGCACGTTTTGGAAGAGCATTTCATCCTTCTTCGCGAGATAAAGGAGGCTGTGTTTTTCAAGATCATCATTACAAAGATACTGCCCCTTGCATGACTGCTGTTCCTTCTGAACAAATTATTGAAGCAGTTCGTGGTTATTTGCAGCAGAGAACATAAGCTTTATTAAAAAGTATGACGCAGTATTCTTTATGAGCATCACCAAAGAAAAAATTGCGATTTCCCTTGACAAACCTCTGCTTACGCTTGTTGACGCGCTTGTGGATGGCACGACTGTGCGCAGTAGGTCTCAGGCAATTGAGTCGCTCGTGCGCAAAGGTCTTAGTCAGGAATATATTCGAGACGCGGTGATTCTTATTAAGAAAGAACATCAGCAGCTTCTTCTTCAAAAGATTGACGGCAAACCATTGCTCGTCCGTCATCTTGAACTTTTGGAAAAAGCAAACATTAAACAGTGTTATCTTATTACTCCTGAAACTTCTCTGACCAAAATTTTTCCTTCTCTTCTTGGGAAACGTAAAATACATTTCACTCATATTGCAGAAACTACTCCTTCTGGCACTGTTGGCGCGCTTCTGCTTTTGCAGGATAACGTGAGCACAAACTTTGTTGTTTTGCTTGGTGACACGTATAATCACTTTGATCTCACTAAAATGATCCTTTTTCATCTCAGTAAAAATAAAATCGCAACTGTGGGTCTTATGAGTCACAATAATCCGAGTTTATACAGTTCTGTAGAACTTGAAGGGGACAGAATTGTTGCGTTTCGAAATAAAAAGAAATCAAACTCCTTCATTGTTGACGCAGGTGTTTATGTTTTTAACATCATGCTTTTCCAATACTTTGATTCTTCTGCACGATTCTTTGAGAAAGATGTCTTGCCTAAGCTTTGCGCGATTGATCAAATGAATGGATACTTTACTTTTGGTCAGTATACCCATTTTGGAGAGTAGTCTTGACCAATCTTTTCTTTTTCTTTTACAATTAGGTCATTATCTTTAAAAATAGATCATCGTTGTCTTTGTTGCTATGTCTTCAAGTCCTCTCTCTATTGATTATGTTACTTTCGCTGCAAGCACAGCAGCTGTTGACGCATTTATTCTTCCAAAAGAGGCGGCGATTGTCGCATTTGCTGAACGGTATGGTATTCCTCTTGCTTCTATCGCGGCAATTGGTCATGACAAAAAAGATCTCGCATTTCTTCAAACTCCTGGTTTAGGATTTGTTGGCGCTCCTGCAAACGCTCGTCCTGAAGTTCGAGAAGCTGTTTCAGGTTTTGGTGATCGAGGGTATGTTTCTCCGCATTCTTACTTTCAAGGCTTTATGGATTTTTATAGCGAAGCGCAGCTTCGTGAGATCCGCTTTGTGGTAACTGCTCGTTCAGGATTGCTCAAAAATGGAGTACAGGATTGGAGCGCTGATCTTTCTCGCGTTGTGCAGCATATTGGGAAGCGCGGATGGCCGTATGTTTGCCTTCTTACTGCGTCTTCATTAGAACAAAATGTAGATTTTTTTGCAGCAGCTGGCTTTGATGATAAGTTAAAAGGCCGAAAAGAAATTAAAGCGCACCCTTATCTTGCGCTCCTTGAAAATGGAACCTTGCATTATAATGTACTTGATGGAACTGTTCAGACATTTTCTGATACGCTTGACCAACGCCTTCTTCATGCGCTTCAAGGAGAGTTTACTTTGACACTCCGACGCTTCCTTCGTGCTGATGTTCTCCCGCGTTTTGGGTTACGTCAAAGTGCTGCATATGAAGATCAGCGAGGAGCAGTCTATATTCCACGAAAAAAAAGTATGGTGACTGTCAACATTCCTCGAGCATTTCCGGATGGTACTCCAGACTATCGACGGTCAGAACAGGCAAGCGAACTTCGTCATGAAATTCTTGGTGCGATGATCGCCACAGCAAAAGATTCTGATATTCTTTATCGCGTTCTTTAACTCTCCATAACTTTTATAATGCATGCTGGTTTCTTTATTTTCATGACTCAAGATGCAGAAACCCTTTGTTTTGTTTGTACTAGAAGTTCTTCTGTTGTAAAGAATACAAAACCTATTCCTATGTACTGCTGCAAGCACTGTGGGAGTATGTGGCAGCAGAAGTCCGTTCCTAAAAAAACAGACGCAGAGATATATTCAGAAGCGTATTACAAAAAAATTTGGGGATACAGCAAGGAAACAGATGCTCTTGTTGCTCGGTCAAAATGGTATGTTTCTCAAAAATGCATCCAGCTTCTTCATCGTTATAAAAAAGGCGGCACTGTTTTAGAAGTGGGGTGCGGGCTTGGTTACTTGCTTGCACTTCTTCAGCAGGATTCTTTCTGTTACGATGCGTATGGTATTGAGGTATCTTCTTTTGCGCAACACGTTTCTGAAGAGCGGGTTGGAAAAGGAAAAATATTCTCTTCTTTTGATGCGCTGAAGAAGAAACATATTCGTTTTGACAGCGTTATTTTCTTTGATTCCTTGGAGCATATTGCTGATCAGGAGCTATTGTTCAAGAATCTTGATACTGTTCTTGCACAGGATGGTGTTGTTCTTGTGATTATGCCTGATGCATCTTCATGTGTTGCACAGCTCTTTGGCAAAAATTGGCTTGAATACAAAGAAGATCATGTGCTTTTTTATACAAAAAAATCCTTTGCGCAACAACTTGAGCAAAAAGGGTATCGCTTATTGCTTTGTCGTTCGACCTGGAAGACTGTGACCGTGTATTATTTTATTTCTTATCTTTCTGTTTTTAGAATTCCTGTGGTGAGTTCCTTCTTTGAATTTCTGGAAAGACTTTTGCCAGATGTTATTTTGAATATTCCTCTTTCCTTGCCTATTGGACAAATGGTTGCGGTGTTTGAACGGAAGAAATAGTTTTTTCTCTAAACTTATTTAAACTGTACCTCGTTTCATTTCGTTATGAATCAAAACTTTCAAAAACTTTCCATTATCATTCCTGTTTATAACGAAGTAGCATATGTTGCGCAACTTCTGGATCGCGTGCTTGCGGTTAAACTTCCTTCTCTCTCGAAAGAAGTGCTCATTATCGAAAGCAATTCCACTGATGGGACACGCGAGATTGTCAAAAAATATGAGAAGAAAAAAGACGTCAAAGTTTTTTATCAAGAAAAACCGTTTGGAAAAGGCAATGCGTTGAAACTTGGATTTCAACATACAACTGGCGATATTATTCTTATTCAAGATGCTGATTTGGAATATAAACCTGAAGAATACAAAAAACTCTTGGAGCCAATTCTTTCTGGACAAACTTCTTTTGTTCTTGGCAGTAGGCCGCTTGCGAAAGAAAGCTGGACTATTCGTAAATATCCAGGCTATTTTTTTTATGCGCGTCTTCTCAATTTAGGAGGTTTTTTTTATACAATGCTTTTTAACGCTCTTTATTTTGTCTGGCTTACTGATCCTGCAACTATGTTTAAAGTCTTCAAAAAGGAATGCATTTCTGGCATGACATTCAAAAGCAATTATTTTGATTTGGATTGGGAGCTTGTTTCGAAATTGGTGCGAAAAGGCTACGCGCCTGTTGAGGTTCCAGTTTCTTATCATTCTCGCTCCACTGCTGAAGGGAAGAAAATACGATTTTTGCGGGATGGAATTCTGGTTTTTTTTGCTATTTTACGATATAGGTTTTTGGACTAGGAAAACATATAAACTATTTTTCTCTTCTCTCTTTTTATGCCTGAAACACAAATCGCAAACAAACAAGCTTCTGTTGGCTTTTCTTTGTGGTATCTGCATCCACGACTCTATGATCTTGGCATGCTTTTAATTAATGGAACTTTTTACCTTAAAATTTACAAAGCAATTGCTGCACGGATTCAGGAAAACAGTTCAGTTCTTGATGTTGGTGCAGGCCCATGCACCCTTTCTCGCTATCTCAAAAAATCGTGCAGATATGAGGCATGGGACACTAATCCTCATTTTGTTCGTTTCAGTAAAAAGAGTGGAATCAACATTCGTGCTGTTAATGCTTTGGAAGATCCTATCCCTAAACCGTATGATTACATTGTTCTGAGTGGTGTTTTGCATCACATTCATCCTCACGAAAAGAAACTTGTGGAAAAATGTCTCGCTGCTGCACAAAAAGCACTTATTATTGTCGAGCCATTTGCGAATCCGCAACAGGAAACACGTAAAATCTATCGTATGCTTCGTGACTTTCGTCGTAAAACATTTTTAGAGCGCTTGATTGGGGAATATGATGGCAGAAATCATCCCGAAGGCATCATTATTCATTCTGAAAACGATCTTCTTGCGTTTCTTGATTCTTTTGGGAAAAATACAAAAACATATATTGGTGATGAAATCCTTACTGTGTATTCAAAATGATTGACGCACTCTTGCTTGTGAGTATAGTATTCTTTTTTCTTCTTCTCTTTTTCCTAGGTTTCTCTCTTTTTTATCTTTCTCCTGTTTCTTTCTCTCCAACAGATAGTTCTCTCATTCGCTTGCTTTTGTATTTTGGGTCTGGGTTAGGCACTCTTGTGTTTCTTATTATTCTCTTTGATGTTGTTGGTATTTCTTTAGACTATAGAATCTTTTTTGGTCTTTCTCTTCTTTGTCCTTTGCACTTTGTTTTTTTCCATTGGAACAGCTTTATTTCTTCTCTTCAACGTCATTTTTCTTTTTCTTCCTATTCAAGAAAAGAAGCTCTTTGTTTTGGTGCTGTTTTTTTTGCTACTTTTGTTCTGTTCTACACATTTCTTGTTGGCGCGTTTGCTTATCCCTATTTAGAGGATGATGACCCTTGGGAACATGCTGTTGCAGTCAAATATATTGCAGATGAAAAAACATATCATCAACCAAGCGGTGAAGCGATCTCTCATTATCTTGAACCCTATCCTCCTTCTTATGATGCAATTCTTGCTCTTGCCTATCAAATCAATGGAAGTATTTTCTTGACGCTCAAAGTGTTTAACGTGCTCTTGATTGCGCTTGGCATTCTTTTCTTTTTTCTTTTTGCCCGCGAATTATTTGGTCTTGAAGTCGCAACTGTTTCTGCACTTGTTCTTGTTGCTTTGCCTAGTTGGATGAGTCACTTTATCTGGAGCCACACTCTTGCACTTGTTCTTTTCTTTCCTGCATTGACCCTTGCTGTTCGTGGTTTTACTGATCAGCGTTATATGATTCCTGCTGTTGTTCTGATTAGTGCAGAAATGGTTACTCATCCTTTTGTCGCGATTCTCTTTGGATTCTTTTTTATCAGTGTTCTTCTCTGGCATTTTTCTCTTGTCTTTTTCTCTGCCACTGATAAAAAAGCGGTAAAAAATATTTTCTTTACAATGAATCTATTTACTCGTGGCTTTCTTATAGGTTTATTTGGAGTATTGCTGAGCTTTTTGTATTGGGGGCAGCAATTGCTTCGGCATGGTCTTGAAAATATTCTATACAGCCATACTGGGGGTTTTAGTGGTGTTGCATCCACTGGTTTAGAAACAGCAGCGGATTTGTATATCAATCCCGCATATACCCTCTCTGATTTCCTTGTTGCACCCCTTGTGACGAAGATAGATCAGCCAACAGGTTTTGGTGTTCTTGTGTTTGTTCTTGCATTTTTTTCAGTTGTTTATCTCATCTGGAAATGGAAGAAGTATTTTTCCGCTGAAAAATATCAGCTTGTTGTTCTTGTCTGGTTTGTTCTTACTTTTGTTGGGCTGCTTGGTGGTCATTTGCCGTTTAGTATTCTGACGCATCGTTTTTGGGCGTATCTTTCTATTCCTCTTGCATTGCTCGGTGGTATTTTTGTTGTTCTCCTTTTTGAAAAAATACAGAATCGCGCTGTTGCTGTTGTTGTTGGTTCTCTTCTTTTTGTCGGTGTTTTTGGTATTCCTTCTTTTGACGCGTTTAATGCGTATACATCATGGTATCCTAAATATATTGTTGAGACAGCACAATGGCCTCCTGGTGTTGCGTGGAGTTCTGTGCAGGAACTCGAAGGATATATGTGGATGCATGATCATCTTACGGGCAAAAAGGTTTTGAGTCTGTGTAAAGAAGAGAAGTTTTTAATTGGATTTGATATTGATACTGCTTTTCCAAACTCTGCGATGAATGCGTTTCGGAAAAATCTTGCAGCAAAGTCCACTGTCGACATTATTTCACAAAGCGCGGGGTATGATGCACTTTCTTTGGAATATACTTGTGTGAAAAAGGGATATTTGACTGAGGAAGAGTTGAATACTTTCGCGAATGCGCTTGCTTCAGAATTTTCTGTTTTGTTTATGAATGATGAAGTTGTTGTGTACTCTTTGAATTGACATTTTTTAAGTTATTGTTTTTCTTTTCTCTCTCATTTCGAAATGTTTTGGGTTTACTCTTGTTCGCTAATCCTTTGCCCCGCCCCCCAGTTGTCACAAAGGTTTATTAAGATAAATGAGTGAAAAAATAAAAAGGTGATATTTATGAAAATGCAATTAAAACATGTCGGGTATGGTTTGTTGTTGGCAACTATTTTGTTTACTATTTATTATTACAGCACTCTTGCTGTTCAGCGAGAAGCTCCTTTAGCACCAGGTAATTTTAAAGGAGATTGGGGTGATGAAGAACATGTTTTTCTTTTTGAGATGATTGCAGGAAATAGATACATTTCTACTTCACACTTTTATGCACTAGAAACCTTTATTGTTACTATGCTCGATGCAATCGCAGTTGCTCTCTCATTAGCACTCATTGTTCATCCTGCAAACAAGAAATAATTTTCTTTACTTTTTCTATCTTTTTTTACCAATTCATCTTATATCGTAGAATTGCAGCAATCCCACCAAGACCGTCTAATTTCTTTCCGCCTTCATGCTCTGCGCTGACTATATGCACATTTCCATTTGCCTGATCCACTGTTCGCATGAGTCTGTCTAATTGCGCGAATATATTTTCCTGGCGCATTTTCTGGATTAACGCATCAGTCACAAGTAATTCGCTTATTGCACCTGCTTCTGCTGCTTTTTTTGTTTCCTTTATTCCATACACTGCATTCCCATCTTTGACAATTTCCTTCATGACCTCATCAACAAGGTTTATTTCTCGTACAATGTTATCATCTTTAAGCGCAGTCATTGTTTCTGGTCGCTTGAGGACCTCTTCAAATCCTGCTTTGCTGACATCACTGCAGGTTGCAAGCAACACTTTTTTCGCGATTGCTTTGCTCTTGATCTCTTCTTGTAAATATTCTTTCCAAAATCCAGGACTTGCAACAATTATTTTATCGAGCCCATATCTTTTTTCGTATTCTTCTATTTGCTTCACGACATCTTGATAGAATGTTGCTTTTACTTTTTCAGGACTTGCTTTTTTTTGCACTTCGCCTTTCATTTCTAAGAGGAATTCGTATCCATATCGCTTCATTGTTGCGAAGAACGCTTCATCTCTGTCGACCAGGCAGAGAAGCACTTTTGCCTGTTTTGTTTCCGCTGCTTCTTTGAGTTTTTGTAGCTGGTAATTGAGCCATCGCTCTTTTTTGATTGTGAGCGTTGTTCCAGGTTCTCCATTAAACGTGTGGTAGGTTCCTCTTGGCACATCTTCAGGACCATTTATGATCTTGCCTGAAATTCGTAATATATTTGCGTATTTATGAAATTCTACTTTTTCCACGTTAATTTCGAGATGCACTGTCTTTCGTATTACTTTTTGATCTCTATCGCTTCCTGCGCCCTCTAGCTTTATCTTTCGCTCGGTGAGTCCTTCTACTCTGTCTTTTTCTTCAATAATGGCACTGAGATACCAGAGATCATCGAGGTTGTCGATCTGCACTTTGATTTTCCCTTGCTTGAGGTCACGATGGAGGATTTTCATAGTCTTGGATTATTCTCGCTCGTTAATAAATGTTTATACCTCTTGATTATAGAAAACCTTTTATATCCCTATATGCAGAAAATGACGAAGAGGAATGCTTTTGCTCTGCTTTTCGTAGTGCGGACATTGCTCGGGAAAAAAGGTGACGTGGGTTGAAGATTATACATAGAAAAGCGCAAAGCGCAAGTTCTGCAGCAACACTCATTGTTCTTATTGCAGGATTCATTCTCTTGTATATTCTCTTTCTCCCTGCAGAAGATCGTGAAGCGCTTCTCGGCGATGGCAGCTATGTTTATCCCGAAGGAAGTTCTTCCACAACCACTGGTTCAACAAGTCCAGGATCTGCGGCAGCAGCATTAGTCGCTGAAACTGTTCTTTCAGAAAGCCCAGGTAGAATTTATTATCTTCAAGAATCATCTTTTGAACACAGTATCTCTGCAGTGAATCTTTACACACTCACTGAAGCAACTGTTCTCTTTTCTCAAGATTCTCTGTATGTTAAGAATGGTATGTTTGATGAACTTTCCCGCAACCTTACTTTTTATGTCGATGATCCTGATTATACAGACAACGTGTTGCTTTCCTTCAATGTTGACGAAGGACAAGGACGCATTATTGTTAAACTCAATGGCAATCTTATCTATGAAGGAGAAATTACTTCTGGCGCAATTACTCCTCTTGACCTTAGCGCATATTCTCTCTCTGATGTAAACATTCTTGAATTTAGCGTGAGCGAAGTCGGTTACAAATTTTGGACCACCAATGAATATCAGCTTGCGACAATTCAAATTACCGGCGATGTTACTGATATCAGTCAGCAAACAAGCAAGACGACGTTTACTGTTTCTGATGTGGAGAAATTTAATGTTGAACTTGCACGATTATATTTTTATCCTGACTGCAACCCTCGTGAAGTTGGTCCTTTGAAAATCAGCGTTAACACAGAATTAGTGTACTCTTCTATTCCTGACTGCCAGCAAATTAACATGGTTGAATTTTCTCCAACTGCGCTTTCTGCAGGAGACAACTATCTTCTCTTTAAAGCAGAGAAAGGAGAATATTTGATTTATAGTATTTCTGTCAACACAGAACTCTCTGAACAGGAATATCCAGTTTATTATTTTGACATTGATGATGACGCGTTCCTTTACAGCGAAGAATACAGCAGGGATCGTTTTATCGCAGATTATGATTGTGGAGAAAGCGATGGCTATTGTCCATCCGGCTGCCAAGAAGATGATGATCCAGACTGCTGCTTTGAAGGACGCAACAAATATTGGTGCGATGTGCAGCCAAGCGATGCTGACGCACGGTGCGCAGAAATCAGCGAAGCAGATACTTCGAAGTGCTCTGTTTGTTCCACTGGATATGAAGATGAAGATGGTTATGCTCCAGATGAATGCGAAGAGCAATGCGGTGATGATCACGATGGCACTTGTCCTTCCGGATGCAGTTCGTCTTATGATAAAGACTGCTGCTTTGACCAAGATGAAGATAATTTCTGGTGCGATGTTGTTCCAAGCACAGGCATTGACAGTGTTTGTGAAGCAAGCTTAAGCGAAGATGAATGCGATGTTTGTTCCGTTGGCTACTCGAGTCAGGGGCAGATTGTCAGCGATTTCTGCCCAACAGAAGGAAGTTCTGATGTGACAGAAGTGTATGAATTTTTCCCTGGTTATGATGCATGGATTGTCTTTACCTTTGTTGATGATGAAGAACGAAAAACATCGAACATTTATGTCAATGGGCACAAATTTTATCTTGATACATATGAAATTGAATATGAACGAGAAATTACTGAATACATTGAACCTGGCACGAACTCCATTAAAATAGAACCAACACGATCTCTTGAAATCAGAAAGATGGATGTTGAGGTTCGGGAAGCAGAGTAGTTCTTTTTTATATAATTCTTATTTCTTGTTTGTTTGAGAAATCTTTTCTTTTAACAAAAAAATAACAACAACAATGGCACAGACGGTCTTGTCACTTCGTTCCAAGCCCTACTCCGCAAACGAGAACGCCCCACTTCGTAGGGCAACCTCGTTCGCTCCGTCTGGCCATGTTGTTATTTTTTTTGTTGGAGAAGAGCGCACAAGGTCGAACGTTCCTGTGAGACCTTGTGCGTTGAGACGCGAGCATTTGTCGAGCGTCTCTTTTTTTTAATATGCTCATTATAAGATTAGAAAAAATAAGAGACTCCTTTCATTCTATCTATCTTTTTTAGCAACATATATATACTGCTTTTTCTCAGAATAACCTTATGAGAATAGTTCTTACTCTATTCTCTTAAAAAGAGGTTTGATTATGGCTTGGTTGGATACGTTACGCGGATTGCCTTGGCAGGCATGGGCCTCAACACTCCAATCTATGCGCGACATTCGCTTGCAAGTCGATCGCAAAGTCAGTGAAGCACAGCAATGGCACGCTGATCAAACAGCAGAACGAACACGTATGCTTGCTGAACGACAAGCCGCACAAGCACGCATTACTGATTTGAAAGATTTTTCTCGATTTCCAGGCATGACGCCAGAACAACGTTCTGCACAAATTGCACAACTTCAAACCCAAATGCCTGGTTGGATTGGTGCACAGCATCAACATCCGTGGGCACAGCTTGCTACTGCTGCTGTTCGCAAGCCGCTTTCTATTATGTGGCATGCGATTCGTGGGGCAGGTGGCGCTATTGGCCCAGCACATATTACTCCTGGAAGCAACACGATGCTTCTCGCGCTCGCGATTGGGTATCACTTCGCAAAATTATTTCTGATCACGCCGACGCTCTACTATTTACTTTGGATTAATTTTTTCATGATTTTGTTTGTGATCTTTTTTATCTTTGATCCGAGCGAACGCAATGGCGATGTCTACAGAACACTTTTTATCTTTGTGTTTCTTTTTGAAATACTCATTCCTTATGTTACTAATGATTTTGCCATTCTTCAGCAGATTGATTTTATTAGGTTGTATGTTTCAAATGGCTTTATTATTCTCACTTGGATTTATTACGCAGTCTTTATTCGTGGACAAAGCATTACAACAGGACCAACTCGGTGGTGGAGAATAGCAATTATTCTCTTCTGGCTTGGTGTTCTATTTTCCTTTATTGGCACAAGCATGGTGGATTTCAGCGATATTGAACTTGATACTGCAGGCGCTGATCGCATGTACGCAGCTGGACTTATGTGGGATAGAGCAACAGATGGTTGGGGTATGCTTTGGGATGGCGTTGTCGGGGGGTTTGGAAACATGCGCGACATTTTTAGCATGCGCATGAAACAAGCAACAGGTGAATATTATTACGGC
Source organism: uncultured Methanosarcinales archaeon (assembly GCA_964385055.1). GTDB lineage: Archaea > Nanobdellota > Nanobdellia > Woesearchaeales > DSVV01 > JACRPI01. The sequence goes on along the minus strand of CAYLMH010000001.1, from coordinate 12,904 downwards.
GTTGTTGAAGAAAACGAAAATGAAAAACTTGGAGTCTACTTAGAAGACCTTACTCCGTCAAAAACAGAATATGAAGAAAATGAACCTGTTACTGTCTACGCAACACTCCTCGCACGCACGCTTGATGACGCAGTCACTGTTGGTGTCGCATGCTACGCAGGAAGCGAAAAAAACAGAATGAACGGAAGTGTCTATCCTGATGATTCGTTTGAAATTTATAATTTGCAACAAGAAGAATTGGATTGCAGCTTTGAAAAACTTCCTGAAGGAACAAATAAAATTACGTATACCGCGGAATTCAATTTCCAAACTATTGGCTACTTGAAACGCTACTTCACTGACCGTGATGCGCTTACTGCCGCGACACGGCAAGGTATCGATCTTCTCGATGAATACCAAATCCAAGACCAAGCTCCTGTCGCGCATTACACTAATGGTCCTGTCGCAATAGGAATGGGGCCTGAAGAACCATTACTCGGCATCAGCGAATCCTACGCAGTCAAGCCACGCCTTGCGCTCACGCTTGATGGTTCGCAAGGATGGGGAGGGGTGATCGCTGCGCTTGATGAAGTTGTTTTGATTATTCCTGAAGAAACAAGTTTGGACATTGCGCAATGCACAGATGATGACTGGACAACGTATACTGTTGATGATTGCATCGCAAGCGAAGAAAGCTATAACAGCAAAGTTGCACAAGAATGCGGCGGGGATGAGAGCTGCCTTGAAGAAATTTGCACTGCACAACTCGAAGGATATAACGCATATACTCTAGATGTCGATAAACCAGAATACAAAGGCATCAAGGATTATATCACGATTAGCTGTCGCTTGAACATTGATGATGTTTCAGGATTGCTCGGCGCAACGCCTATCTCGACGCATTACTTTTATGTGAAGACCCGTTATGATTATCAGTTGAGCGATGACACGAGCGTGACTGTTGTTGAGAGTGAGGAACGCACGCCTTCAGGTGTTTCTGGTGATGCTCGCCAATCCACAGGAAGTACTCCTACTTTTTCCAGCTCTGAAAAAGATGAGTTGTTGCAGTACCTATTTTATAATTATGGCGATGAACTATTTGCTGCACAAACAACGTATGGCACTCCTGTTTGTTCTCTCGCAGGTATTATTGCACAGACTTCTTCAGGAGATCATAATTACTATCTTGACAAACGAACAGGATTAATGGGTGTGACTGAACAGCTTGCAGAACAGCTTGGCTCTCAGGCATCTCTTGGTGAAACCTATGATCTTTATGACGCTGAAACGAACATTAATCTTGGCGCAACATATCTCAAGAATATCGCAGAAACTGTCGGGTATACTGACGATGCATATAGCGCATATTACTATGGCATTTATCGTCTTCCGCAAGCAGATGACACTTCTTCAAACGAAGACGCTGTGCTTTATGCAACCCACGTGGAGGATTATGTTGATCTTTGCGAATCACTTGGACTTCCTGACAGCGTGATGAAGTCCACAAGTAATGCCGATGATTTCTTTAGAGAAGAATCTGTCACTTATGAACCATACTATTTACGATTTACTCCAAGCAATGCAACGCTCGGCACTTTTGGAAACTGGACACTCTGGCTTTCTATGGGTAGCGGTGATCGTGCATTGCCTGTGTATTTCTATGCGACCCCTGCTTCTGGTGTCACGGAGTTGATCGACTCGGTCAAACCACCAGTCTATGCGCAATGGTTGTTGTTTGAAGGATACCCTTTTGTTCAGGCATATTATGATAGTGATACTTCACTTTTCAAATACAGATATTTTGAAGACTTTGTTCTTAACACAGATTATCTCTTAGAAGATAAACCTACTGCGCTTGTTGCTGATGTCTTTTATGTAGAATACGATGGTTCCAATATTGTCTTTAGTGTTGCGACAAACCCTGAAGATCTTACAGATCTTGATGAGGTTTGTTCTCTCTCATGGTATGAAGACATTGCGTTTGGTTCTTGCGCATCTGATGATATACTCGGTCTTACTGTTCGCAATGTGAAAACACAAGAATCTACTCTTGGTGAAGGGCATGCAAAGATTCAAATAGAATGGAATAACGAAAAACAAGTGGAGGCAGCAACATCATGATTCCTGCAAAACCCTTTTCTTCAAAACAGTTTTCTTCACTTTGCATTCTTGTTGTTCTTTGTGCGTTGCTTCTTCTTTCTAGCTGCGGCACGACAACATCCAAAGTCTATACATCTAATGAAGCATTTTGGGAGGGAACTAGTGGTTTAGATTTTTCTTTCCTTGACGAAAATCCTTCGCAAACTGTTTATGAAGATACTCCTTTCACTGTTGCTCTTGAACTTGAAAATACTGGCGCACACACCTTAACAGGTTTTATTACGCTCTCTATCGAAGATGATTACATGTGTCTTGTTGATGATGATAACGAATGCTCTACTTTTGACGCAGTGGATGAATTGAGTTTATCTGTTCGCGATGACATTGAAGACTACAACGCTGCAATTGAAGAGTATACACTGGCACTCAAAACTGCGGACGCTGAAACTGCTGCTGATCTTAAACAAAAAATTCAAGACGCACGTACGAACATTGAACGGTTGCGCGATACCACTGCTGTCGCAAATCCATACAAAACGAAATGGTTTTCTCTCGAAGGTAAATCTATCTTTAATTATGAAGGCGGCACCACGACGCTCTCTTATCCTGCAAAAGCAAAAACTGTTGGTCCATTAAGTGAGACCCATGACATTGAAATTGTCGCAACTGCATGCTACGAATATACCACAACATGGAATCAAGATATTTGCATCGACACTGATGTCAACAAAATGAACATTTTCCCTGGCGCATGCGAAGCAACTGACGTGAGTCTAAGCGGACAGGGTGCACCACTTGCGATTACGTCGATTGAAAGTAAAATGATTCCTACTGGAACAGGATATATCCGCCCTATGTTTATCATTCATGTGCAGAATAGCGGTAATGGGAAAGTCATTAATAAGGAGAAAATAGAACATGCATGCACTGCAACTGGACTCGCATCGAAGGATTATAACATGGTGTTTTTGAAATCATTCATGCTCTCCAGCGAAGATTTGTTCTATGATTTTAATGGGTATGATCCTGCAACAGGACGAGAACTGAACCCTGGCGATGATGGAGATTTAATTACTTGCACACCAAATCCTCTCACTTTGAAAGGCAATGATGATAAAATTACTTGCATTGTGAATGAAGATGCTGTTGAGGATCTTGATATGTTTTCCATTGATCAAGCGCCATACATGACGCAGCTTTCGATACAATTTGATTATGGCTACACCTTATCGCAATCAGTCCCTGTGACGATTGAGAAGATTGTGACGTATTAGTTTGCATTATTTATTACTTGAGGAAATATTATGATAAAAGCAAAAAATAACAACAACGATGGCGGCCTACGGACAAAATTCATAGAATTTTGTCCTACGCGACACCCCGAGGGGGCATCCCCCGTCGCGTCGGCGCCACTGTTGTTATTTTTTGTCTTCTTATTCTTTTTTCTCCTCTCTTCTTGCGGAACATTCTACAGCAGTCAGGAAGCAGATCCCTATCGAACAGGAACAGAAGGAGTTCTTGTTTCTTTCCTTGATGATGATTATGTTTTTTATGATCAACAATACTTGAATCTTCAACTTGTTTTAGAAAATAAAGGCGCATACGATGAACCGCAAGGAAAAGTAGTCTTGAGTGGTTATGATCCGACCATAGTCAAACTTGATACAGAACCAATAGAACTTCCTAGCGAATTTTACGGTAAAAATATCTACGCCCCAGACGGCTATCAGTATTTTGTTTCTGTCACAGAAGAAGCGCCTGTTTCCCTCACTCTTGGAGAATCGTATGAAACAACGTTGCAAGCAAGCCTTTGTTACAGCTATCAATCTATTGCAACTCCAACAGTTTGTTTACTTTATAATCCAGAGGACACCTACATTTGTGATCAGGACACTATTGGACTCTCTTCTCAAGGAGGACCTGTTGCAGTGACGGAAATTCGCCAAGATTATGAGCAGGATAAAGTCCGCTTTACTGTCTTTGTGCAGCACGTTGGCGATGGCACTGTGGTGAATGCGTATGATGTCGATGCATTTGACGCATGTCCTTTTGGTTTGACTCAAGATGACTTAGATCACGTAGGCGTCAGTTTGGAAATTAATGGGCTTGATGTTCCAAGTTGTATTCCAAGCAATGGGTATATCGCGCTCAACGACGTGGGGCAAGGGGTTATTATCTGCACGTTCACGCTTCGCGAACAACGCACCTACACAACACCGCTTAAAATTACTCTCGATTATTCGTACCTTTCTGTGATTGATCAGGATATTGGCATTTATGAAAGCAGCAGTACTGCTGATCGAGAAGCATATGAGCAGGGTGTTTCTCGCGGTTCTTCTGGAAGCTCTTCAGAGAGTGGAACCTCTTCTGGAAGTTCAGGCTGTTATTGTAGCGAAGCAAACATGAACAAATGGGGAGGCTGCGTTTGTTTGTATATAGGTGGAAAAATGTATTACTGCAGTGAGGGAGAAACTGAAATCAAGGTTTCTGCAGCAGCAGATGAATTGGTCGAATATCAAGTGCATGGCTCTTCTACTGTCACAAAATGCGGCGATTCCAGTAGTCCAACGTCGTCTTGTCCATTTTCTGGAACAACAGTTCCTAAGAAACTTTCTATTTATGGCACTGTTACAGATGGAAGAACTGTTTCTGAGCGGTGCAATATTGTTTCGAGTTAGTCTTTTTGATTTGTTCTTCTCTACTTCCGTCGCAAAACCATAATGTTTATATATTCGTTTTGTGGGAAAATAGCTTATATTGTATAGTTTATCGTTTTCGGAGGGATTTTCATGAACATTCATCGATTGCTCTTAGTGTTGGGTATTACGCTCACCTTGCTTCTTGCAGGTTGCGGAGAACAAGCAGGATCTGAATCTGTAAGCAGTGTCTGGCTTGGCGGTTCTGATGGTCTTGTCGTTTCTTTCGAAGACTTTGGTGTTGGCAATGAAGTCTATGAAGACGAAGCATTCCCTATTGTCGCGCTTCTCCAAAACGATGGAGAATTCACTATTCAACCTAATGAAGTTGAACTAAAAATTCGCGGTATTTCAGAAAATGATTTTTCTGGTGTTGATTTTGAGAAGACAAATTCCGATGAATTGACTAAAGTTTCTGAATATCTTCCTGATGGTGGTTATGAACGAGTTAGTTTTGGCGACGCTGTCTATGAAGGATTAACAGGAACATTTTATGACGCAAACATTTATCTTGAATATACCTACCCTTACCAGACGTATGTTTCAGTTCCGAAAGTTTGCTTTAAAGAAGACCTTCGTGATGAAAGAGTTTGTGATGTCAGTGCTTCACAAACAGCTTTTGCATCAGGAGGTCCTATTCAGATTGGCTCTGTAGTGGAAAAACCCTACGGCAGTGGTAGAATCTACTTGGAAATTCCTGTTTACAACGCAGGTGAAGGGCGCAGCAAAGCATATCTTGGCGATGACTTCTCTGCAATCTATGACACTATTAGTTTTGAAGTAGAAACAGCAGGGATGGAGTGTACGTCTCGCGGTGATCCTTCTGTTGCTCGCATGGCACGCGCAACTGCTACAGGAAGCAGCGGTGCATCAGAAACAACGATTATTTGCATTAGCGATAGTCTTGAAGAAGACGCGTTATACACTGCGCAAGTTGATTTGACTTTGACCTATTATTACCAAGACTTGGCTTCAACGCGGGTTAGAATCAAGGAGAATCCTGAATTGGATTAATTTTTCTTTTTTATTTCGTTATCTTATATTTTGGTGAAACTATGAAAAAAGATGCGGGTGTTGTTGAAAAAATCTTTGAGAATGGATTGTGGAAATTTCGTTACGTTATTCTCATTGTTGTTCTTGCATTACTTGTATCTTCCCTTATCGCGTTTGTTCTTGGCATTTACAGCACGTATGAGGCGTATCATGAGCTTTCTTCTGCATTTAGCCATGGAGAAACCGTTCCTTCGAACATCATTGTTGTTTATTTAATTTCCTCTCTTGATGAGTTTTTGCTGGGGATTATTCTCATTATTATTGCGCTTGGAGTATATGAATTGTTTATTAGTGAGATTGATACTCTTAAAGGAGAAGAGATCCCATATCCTAACTGGTTAACATTTCATTCTCTTGATGATTTGAAAGCAGTCTTGACCAAAGTGATTATCATCATATTGATGGTGTATTTCTTTAAGAGCGCAGTTGTGCTCCACTTTGACACTCCTCTTAGTTTATTGTATTTATCTATTGGTATTGTGCTCATTGCTGTTGCGAATTATTTGTCGCACAAGCATAAGAGTTTTGAGAAAGGAGAAAAAGGGCATTAGTTGTTTTGGTCAAAACTTTTTTAAATTGAATTTACTTTCTTTCTCTCATGGGTCTTCAACAAGTCTGTGAACAGTATGGAATTACTTTAGAGCATGGCGCTCTTTATTCTCCTGACGTTGTTCGTGATATTACAAGAAAATTACGACCAGATTATGTGCGTCATACAGGCATTGAGTCTATACGTGATGCTGAAGCTTTTTCTGCTTCAGGCCGCAACTCAGATTTATCTTTTCGAATTCCTAGCTCTCTTGCACAACGATCACCTACAGGGAGTGAGGTGCGTCTTGAGCTTTGTTTCTCAGAAACAGCGCCTTCTGGTTTCGGAGTATTGAGCTTTCGCTATGATTCAAGTACACATTCTTCTGGCTATAGATTTGATAATTATTCTGGGGCTAACGATCTTCCTCATCCAGAAAAACCTCTTCTTTAGACCATTAAAACTGTTTTTTATCGGAAACATTATATATTTTGTAAAATAAAAATTCTATAATGCTTAAAAGAACTATAAAAACAAAAAGACTTATCCTTGAACCTGTAAAAAACAAGCATATTCAAACGATGTATGCTCTTATTCGAATAAATAATGCTGAACTTTCAAAATGGTTGCCTATTGACTATCCTGCTCAACGAAAAAAGATAGCAGATTTCTATAAAAAAGCAATGAAAGATAAAAATCAATGTCAATATGTTATAAAAAATAAAAAAGATAAAGAAATAATCGGCGGGTTAGGACTCATAAAAAATGAATTAAATAATAATGCGAACATTGGCTATTGGTTACGTCAGGAACACAGAAGAAGAGGATATATGACAGAAGCAGTGCAAGCATTACTTCATTTTTGTTTTTTGAAAGAGAAAATGATCAGGATAGAAATTAATGCGCATGAAAAAAATATTGCTTCTCAACACGTTATTGAAAAATGTCATTTAAAATATGAAGGAACAAAACGTATGGCTGTCCGTAATGGATATAAAGAGTACGGTAACATTAAATCATACAGTATCCTCTTGTCCGAATGGAAGAAAAAATAAACTATTTCTTACAAAGGGTAAATTGTGCGAGAAGTGCTTCTAGCTGAACAAATTCATCAGAACCTTCTGTCATTCTAAACTCAATCTCGCCGCATTTATCGACTAAGGCAACTTTCTGTGCATCAGTCACTGGAAGATTCCAGACTTCTCGCTGTATTTGTTTGATTAAGTCCAATCCGCTCAACCCATAGCGAAGCATTGTTTCAAGCATCTTATCTCTGCTCGCGATGAACTTATTTTCCAGCGCAAGTTTCAAAAATTCGTTAATCTCTTTTGGTTTCGCGACACTCGCTAATGAGAATACTTCATCTTCTGTGACCTTTTTCGCGACAGCAGCGCAGCTTTGGAGAATGTTTTCTGCTTTTCGACAATCTCCTTCACTACACACATGCAATGCTTCTTTTCCGCTTGTATCTAGTTCAATTCCTTCTGTTTTCGCGATCTTGTCAAATATTGCAAACATCTGTTCTTTTTCTAATGGACGGAAACGGAAAACAGTACATCTACTTTGAATAGGATCAATAATCTTGCTGGAATAATTGCAACTGAGAATAAATCTCGTTGTTTGCGTATAATTTTCCATTGTTCTTCTCAATGCCTGCTGCGCTTCTTTTGTTAACGCGTCGCATTCATCTAGGAAAATTATTTTGAATGGAACATCGCCAATCGCTCGCGTTCTCGCGAAATCCTTTACTTTTGTTCTGACGACATCAATTCCTCGTTCATCTGATGCGTTGAGTTCAAGGAAATTTTCTCGCCAGCTTTGTCCAAACATTTCTCTTGCGATGACTAATGCAGTGGTTGATTTTCCAACGCCTGCTGGGCCAGCGAACATCATGTGCGGCATGTTTCTTGCAGCAATAAACGCTTTAATCTTTGCAATAATATCTATTTGTCCTTTTACTTCTGCAAACGATTTTGGCCTGTATTTTTCCGTCCACATAGAATGTTTTAGTGCTTCTTGCTGCTCTTCTTCCATAAGAGATTGGCATCTTGGCTGTTTTATAAAGGTTGTTTTTTTAGAGACGGTTGTTTTCTAGGATATTTATTATCTCGTTTTTCTTCTTTTGTTCATACCATATTTTAAAAAAATATTTAGGGATTCAAAAGCAGCAGTAAGGCGAATAAACAGGTTTTAGACATAGAAAATGTAAACAAAAGAATAAGAAAAACTAAATAATGTCTTCTTCCGCAATGACGAGGAAGTCTCCAATCGCAATCACTGCGCTGAATGGGATAAGGATATTTCCTTCTTTGTCTTTTTCCAACTCTAATTTTTCTGTATAGGTTGTTGGATTTGCAAGAATCAAATGAATAAGCTCGCCGCTTCGTGTTTCAAAAATCATGTCTCCTACTTCACCAAAGCGCTTTCCTGTTTTGCTGACCACTGTCTTTCCAAGTAATTGCCGTGAAAATCGTTTCTCTTCTTCTGCCATTGTTCAAATTCCCCTCTTTTTCAAGGATGAATTTTTCACCTCGTGATCATTCTCTGTTTTTGTCTCTGCCACATAACAAAACTCATATTTTTTTTACTATGTGCCAATGCTCACACTTTGATTTTTTAGTTTCCCCATCTATATAAATGTTTCGGTTTCAGAATTCTCCTCTTTTTCTCTTGTTTTGGGTTCTTGTTTTTCCTCCATGGTGCTTTCAAAAGTTTTATATACGGCAAACAATTCATTTTTTCTATATTTTTTCATTGTGCATGCAAAAAAAGTGGTGATTATGACACGCATTAATCGACTCGTGATGCGCGGGTTTAAATCTTTCGGTGAAAAGACAGAACTTGTTTTCGATCCCAAATATAATTGTATCTTAGGTCCTAATGGTAGTGGGAAATCGAACGTTGGTGACGCGCTCTGTTTTGTTCTTGGCAAAGGCTCTGCAAAAGGGCTTCGCGCTGAAAAATCCGCAAACCTTATCTATAACGGGGGTAAAAGCAAAAAGCCCGCGAAAGAAGGCGAAGTCAGCATTTATTTTGATAATTCCGGCAATCATTTTCCTCTTGGTACTCCTGAGATAAAAGTTTCTCGTATTATTCGCGAAAATGGACAAAGTATTTACAAAATTAACGAGGAGCGAAAAACAAGGCAGGAAATGCTTGAACTTCTTTCTGCTGGCGACATTGATCCTGAAGGATATAACATTGTTCTTCAAGGGGACATTGTTCGGCTTGTGGAGATGTCTTCTGTTGAGCGTCGCGTGATTATTGAGGACATTGCAGGCATTGGTGTTTACGAGGAGAAAAAACAGAAAACCCTCAGCGAACTTGAAAAAGTGGATCAAAAACTTACTGAAGCAGACATTGTTCTTAATGAACGAAAATCGTATCTCAAAGAACTAAAACAAGAACGCGATCAGGCAGAGAAATATAAAGATCTTGCAGACAAAATCACAAAAAACAAAGCAACGTATCTTGACATCCAACTTCGTAGAAAACTTGAACAGCGCGGAGAATTGCAAAAACAAATTGATGGATATCAAGAAAAGGTAAGCAAAAAAGACGCAGAAATTACTGCTTTAAAAACGCAGGTTGTTGATAAAAAAGCGCAGATTCAAAAGATTACCAAAGAAGTTGAGGAAAAAGGAGAGAAAGAACAGGTTCAAGTTCTTCACGCTGTTGAAAAATTAAAAGTGGATATTGTCGCAAACAAAGACCGCATCGCGCTTTGCAACAATGAAATTACTCGCTTAAACACGAGAAAAGATCAATTGCAAAATTCTCTTGTTGAACTTGATGAAAAGATTACTGAGCTTGAAAAGCAGTCTGCTGCTCAGGACAAAGAAAAAGAGCGCATGACGAAAGAACTTGCGCAGATTCAGGATAAAATAGATTCTTTTAGAAAAAAAAATAAGCTCGATGGCGCTGAAAACATTGACAAAGAAATTGAAGAACTCGACAAACTCATTGAAGAAAAACAAAAAGAAATTCAAGGGTTACGTGAACAGCAGCAGCACATTCTCCGAGAGAAAGACAAAATAGATTATCAAATTCACAGCGCAGATGAGCGTATTGCAAAAGTGCTTGAACTTGAAAAACAAAACAAAGATGAAATTGCAACGCTGAAACAAATGAAAGAAGAATTCAAAAAAGCGACGCTTGATCTCAATAAAGCACTTCAGGAGGATGGACAGCTTGCTGCGCAGTTTGCTCATGCACGCGAAAAAATGCAGCATGCGCAAGATGAACTTGCAAAACTCGAAGCACGCCAAACTCGTATTCGAGAAAGCTCTTCTGGAAACATCGCAATCCAGCGTGTTCTTGAAGAAAAATCATCGCTTGGCGCAGTTCATGGTTTGCTCTCTGATTTAGGTCATGTTTCGAGCAAATACGCGCTTGCGCTTGAAATCGCTGCTGGTCCAAAACTTCGCAGCATTGTTGTTGGAGATGACAAAACCGCTGAAAATTGTATTAGTTTTCTCAAAGAGAAAAAGTTAGGCATTGCAACGTTTTTGCCTTTGAACAAAATAAAACCTGCTTCTCTTGATCCTGCTGCAAAAGCAGCTGCAAGTGCGCAAGGTGTTCACGGCTTTGCAAGCGATCTTGTGACATATGAACCTAAATTCAAAAATGTCTTTTCTTATGTGTTTGGAAACACGCTTGTTGTGGACAACATTGCTGTTGCACGACGCGTGGGTATTGGTACTGTTCGTATGACTTCTCTTGAAGGTGATCTTGTTGAAACGAGCGGCGCAATGCAAGGCGGATACCGTGAACGAAATAAAGGTGGTTTAGGATTCCAAGAAAAAGAAGTCGTGGAGAATATCAAGCAGACTGAAGCAGCATTTGCAGATACTCAACGTCTTGTTTCTGTGCTTCAAGAAAAACGAAATGAGATTGAAAAAAACATTACCCGTCTTCGTGAATTTAAAGCAAATCTTGAAGGAGACATTATTACTAAAGAAAAATCCTTGCACCTTGATTCTGAAGATCTCGATGTTTCAAAGAAAGTAAAACAAGAACTTGCTACTCAGGCAAAAACGTTTGAGACTCAGCTTGAAGAACTCCAGCGGCAGATTAGCGCATGCAACAAGGACTTTGCAAACGCGAAAATCAAAAAACAACAACTCCGCGACGCAATTACACAGCTTCGCAATCCTCTTCTTATTGCAGAATTAAACACCTTTGAGCAGAAGAAAACAGAATTTAAACAAAAAATAATGGAACTTGAAGGATCTGTCCGCAACACTGCAATGCAAATTACTAATATTCTTGCTCCTGAGAAAGAAAACATCCAGAAAATTCTCAAACAACATGAGAAAGAGCAAGTGGACTTTACCAAAGAAATTGCAGATCTTCAAGAAACAATCAAGAAGCAAGATACTGATCTTAAAGAAAAAGAACGCATCCAGAAGGAATTTTATGGCGCTTTCAAGGACCTTTTCAAACATCGTGATGTTTTGAATGAAGAGCTTCAGAAGATAGAGAATACTATTATTGTTGCTGAAGAACAAGTTCGTTCTGTTGAACAGAAAAAGAACGCGATTAGCATTGAGCATGCTCGCGTTGGCGCAGAAACTGCTGTTATGGAAGAAGAATTCAAGCAATATGCAACTATTGAACTGTATACCGATAAGACAGAAGAAGCGCTTAAAAAAGAAATCTGGGAATTTGAGCGCATGGTCGAACGTCTTGGCAATGTCAACCTGAAAGCGCTTGAAATTTACGCAAGAGTTGAAGAGGAGTATAACTCTCTTGTCGATAAAAAGAATTCTCTCGCAAAAGAAAAGGATGAAATCTTTGTCATGATGAATGAAATTGAAACAAAGAAAAAAGAGTTGTTCTTGAATACTTTTGCTGTGGTCAATCAGCATTTTCAGAACATGTTCATGGCAATTTCCACTAAAGGACAGGCTTTTCTTGAAATTGAAGATGAAGGCAATATCTTTAATGCAGGAGTTTCGATTAAGGTTCGTATTACAGGCAAAAAGTTCATGGATATTCGAAGTTTAAGCGGTGGTGAGAAAACCATGACTGCGCTTGCGTTTATTTTCGCAATCCAAGAACATGATCCTGCGTCCTTCTACATCTTTGATGAAGTGGACGCTGCGCTTGATAAGATGAATTCGGATAAACTTGCGAAGTTGATTAGAAGTTACAGCGACCGCGCGCAATACATTATTATCTCCCACAACGATGGCATTATCTCAGAGGCAGATACCTTGTATGGTGTCAGTATGACGCAGGATAACATGAGCAAGGTTGTGAGCTTGAAGGTTTGATTTTCTTATACTTCTTCTACTCTTTCTTTCAATACTTTCTTTATCTTCTCTGCTGTCTTTATCCATTGGAATTTCTCTTCTACTGTCTTTCTACCATTCTTCGCAATCTTTTCTCGTAATTTGTCATTCTCCAAAAGAATATTTATCTTCAACGACAATACGAGCGAATTCTTGAACGGAAACAACATACCATTATATCTTTCTTTGATGTACTCTTTGACATAGCCTACTGGCGTTGCAATCACTGCAATCCCACACGCCATTGCTTC